>DATLJF010000137.1:0-7682 GCA_035539015.1 Stenotrophomonas sp.
GTAGGAGGGGCTTCAGCCCCGACAGCTTCCGAAGCCGAAGATTGTCAGAGCCAGCTGGCATTCCAATAGGGATATTGGCCAACCTTGAGCGCCAAACCGGCGCGCAGCGGATTGCCAACGACATAGCGAGCCGCCGGCAAAATGTCCTCCTCGCGACGCAGTGCGCGGTCGTGGAAGCCCGGCTCCCATACAATTCCTCCCCGTCCGCGCGCCAGGTTGGCCGCCCGCGCCATCGAGCCCTTGGCCTGGCGCATTGCTGTGGCCAAGTTGCCTTCTCGCCGAAGCCGGATAAGTCCGTGCCAGTGGTCGGGCATCAGCACCCAACACAGCAACTCGGCACCCGGCCAGTTCGAGCTGGAGTTCACCTGGTCGGCAGCCGCCCAGGCGCAACGCCAATCGGCGAATAACGGCAACCTTCCGAAACTGACTGTCGTCAACAGGTACACGCGATCGCCTTCGCTCCTACGGCCTTTCCTCGGCTGCCCACGCCCTGCATTTCCACAAATTCTGTCCATGCCCACAGGGTCGCCGTGCGCCCAGGCCGCCTCCATCGGGCCAATCCGCAACGCGTCATCAGCACCCCGCCCGCTGCCGTATCGGCATTCCCAGGACTTTTGACCGATGGACAAGCCGCGTCGCGCTGCCATCATCGGGGGCTTCCCAGTACCGCAGGGCGCTCTTCCGTGAAAGCCAAGCTTGTTTCCGCCGTTTCCCTTGCCCTGCTGCTGGGCGTGGCCTCACCGCTGCTGGCCGCTCCCTCGGCGCCGCCGGCCACACTGACGGCCGAAAGCCCCGCCGACGCCCAGTTCCGCGCGATCTACGAGAAGGAATGGAAGTGGCGCCAGGCCGAGACCGGGCAGGCTGACGAGGACAGCGACAGCACCGGCAACAATCCGCGCCTGCCCGACGTTTCGCCGGCCGCGCAGCAGGCCCGCCTGAAGGTGTGGGACGAAGTGCTGGCCCAACTCGACAAGCTCGACCAGGCCAAGCTGTCACCGGCCAACCAGGTGAACCTGGCGATCTATCGCCCCCAGGTCGAGAACCTGGCCGCCGAAGTGCGCTTCAAGCTCTATGAAATGCCGTTCAATGCCGACAGTTCGTTTTGGTCCAACCTCGGGTTCATGGCCCAGCGCCCCATGCGCACCCCGGCCGAGCTGCGCGCCTACATCGCGCGCTTGAACGATGTGCCGCGCTACTTCGACCAGCAGATTGCCAACATGCGCGCCGGCCTGGCCCGCGGCTTCAGCGTGCCACGCGCGGTGCTCGACGGCCGCGACCTGTCCATTGCCAACGTCGCCGAAGTGAAGGACCCGACTGAGTCGGCGTTCTATGCGCCGTTCAAGCAACTGCCGGCACAGATTCCCGCCGCCGAGCAGGACAAGCTCCGCGCCGAGGCCAAGGCGGCGATCTCCGGCAAGCTGATCCCGGCCTACGCCAAGCTGCTGACCTTCTACCGCCAGGACTACGTGCCGCAGGCACGTACCACGCTGGCGGCCGAGGCGCTGCCCGACGGCAAGGCGTTCTACCAGCAGCAGATCCGCGAATACACCACGCTGGACCTGAGCCCGGAGCAGATCCACCAGATCGGCCTGGAGGAAGTGGCGCGGATCCAGCAGCAGATGGACGCGATCATCAAGCAGGTGGGCTTCAAGGGAGACTTCGCGGCCTTCCTGCAGTTCCTGCGCACCGATCCGCAGTTCTACGCCAAGACCCCGCAGGAATTGCTCGACCGCGCCGCGTGGATCTCCAAGCGCGTCGATGGCCAGGTCGGCAAGTTCATCGGCACGTTGCCGCGCGGCCGCTTCACCATCAAGCCGGTGCCGCCGGATATTGCCCCGTTCTGGACCGCCGGCCGTGGCGGCGTGGGGACCTACTGGGTCAACACCTACAACCTGCCTTCGCGCCCGCTCTACAACCTGCCGGCGCTGACCCTGCACGAGTCTTCGCCCGGCCATTCGCTGCAGGGCGCACTGGCCGAGGAACAGGGCGACCAGCCGGCCTTCCGGCGCGAGAACTACATCTCCGCCTATGGCGAGGGCTGGGCGCTGTACACCGAGAAGCTCGGCGAGGAGATGGGCATCTACGAGACGCCCTATGAAGAGTTCGGCAAGCTCACCTACGAGATGTGGCGCGCCTGCCGCCTGGTGATCGACACCGGCGTGCACCACTACGGCTGGAGCCGGGAGCAGGCGCTGGCCTACCTGCGCGACCGCACCGCGCTGAGCGAACACGAAGTCACCACCGAGGTCGACCGCTATATTTCCTGGCCGGCGCAGGCGCTGAGCTACAAGCTTGGCGAGATCACCATCGTCAAGCTGCGCGGTGAGGCCGAGAAGAGCCTGGGCGACAAGTTCGACCTGCGCAGCTTCCATGACGCCGTGCTGCGCCAGGGCTCGGTGCCGCTGCCGGTGCTCGAACAGCAGGTGCGGCAGTTCATCGCGCAGAGCAAGGCCAAGTCTGAAAAGGGCAAAGCCGCCAGCCACTGAGCCGGAATTGTGGATAACTCTTGCGGGCGGGCCGCGGGCCGGGCATAATGCGCGGCTCGCTGTGCCCGGTCCAAGACCGGCGTAGTGGCCGGATGTCCGTCCCCGGCCTGCCTGAAACAGCGTAACTGCTTGATTCCCTGGACGCATGGTGGTCTTCAGACCGCCGGGGCCGCCGTCTTCCTGGCTAAGGGAGGCATCAAATCTATCGAGGTGCGCAATGTCCCGCGTATGCCAAGTTTCCGGCAAGCGTGTCCAGACGGGTAACAACGTCTCCCACGCCAACAACAAGACCCGTCGTCGTTTCCTGCCCAACCTGCACGAGCGCCGCTTCTGGGTGGCCAGCGAGAACCGCTGGGTCAAGCTTCGTGTTTCCGCGCACGCGCTGCGCACCATCGACAAGAACGGCATCGATGTCGTTCTGGCTGAGCTGCGTGCGCGCGGCGAAAAGGTCTGAGGAGTAGAACATCATGGCAGGCAAGCGCGACAAGATCCGTCTGATTTCCTCGGCCAACACCGGCCACTTCTACACGACGGACAAGAACAAGAAGAACACCCCCGGCAAGATGGAGATCAAGAAGTACGATCCCGTCGTCCGTAAGCACGTGATCTACAAGGAAGGCAAGATCAAGTGATCCTGGCCGGGCGCCTGGCGCCCGACCTGGTTTGCCGATCCGCTGTCCACGCGAAGCCCGCCCTCCGGCGGGCTTCGTCGTTTCCGCCCGCCGTTGATGCCCGGCATGCGGCAGAATCGGGCCATTCCCGGGAGGATCGCGATGCGGCCCGAATGGCTGGAAGGCACGTGGCTGTTGGCGCTGGACTGGCTGATCCGGCTGGTGGCGCTGTGCTGGATCCCCGCGCGCACCACCCCCGGCGCAGCGCGCAGCTGGCTGCTGCTGGTCGGGTTCGTGCCCTTGCTCGGCCTGCCGCTGTATCTCTTGTTCGGCCATCCCTGGCTGTCGCGGCAGCGCATCGTCCGCCAGGCCGAATCCTCGCAGGTGATCCGCGAACAACAGGCGCCGCTGACCGCGCTGCGCTGGGCACCCGGGGTCGATACCTCGATCGCCGAGATCGCGCCGCTGGTCGAACGCCAGGGCGATTTCATGCCCACGCGCGGCAACGACGTCGAGCTGCTCGATGATTACCGCGCCTCGCTGGCCGCCCTGATCGCCGATATCGACGGCGCACGCGAGCGCGTGCATTTGCTGTATTACCTGATGTTCGACGACGCAGTCGGCGAAGCGGTCACCGAGGCCTTGTTGCGTGCCGCCGCGCGCGGCGTGCACTGCCGGCTGCTGCTCGATGCGGTCGGCGCCAAGCGCGCGCTGCGCGCCTACCGCCGGCGCCTGCGCAAGGGCGGAGTCAGCGTCCAGGCGCTGTTGCCCGGTGGCCTTCGCTGGCGCCGCAGTGGGCGCGCGGACCTGCGCAACCACCGCAAGATCGCGGTCATCGACAACCGTGTCGCCTATGTCGGCTCGCAGAACCTGGCCGAGCCGGGCTTCGTGCCCGGGCATCCGAATCGCGAGCTGGTCGCCCGCGTGCGCGGTCCGGTGGTCAACCACCTGGAGGCGGTCTTCGCCAGCGACTGGTTCGTGGAAACCGGCGAGCGCCTGGAGGTGATCGCCGATGCGCCCAGCGACGGCGATGTCGCCACCCAGCTGCTACCCAGCGGGCCGGCTTATCCCTACGAGAACGCGCGCGACGCGGTCAACGCCCTGATCCACCTGGCGCGGCGCAGGGTGGTGCTGGTGACCCCGTATTTCGTTCCCGACGAGGCCACCCTGAGCGCCTTGCGCATCGCCGCCGTGTCCGGGGTGGAGGTGCAGCTGATCGTCTCCCAGAGCAATAACCAGCGCCTGACCGCCTGGGCCCAGGAGGCCTACTACGACGAGCTTTTGCGCGCCGGAGTGAAGATCGCGCTGTACCGGCCGAACTTCCTGCATGCCAAGCACCTCAGTGTCGATGAGGACATCGCGATCCTCGGTTCGATCAACCTGGACATCCGCTCGTTCGCCCTGAACGCCGAGATCGGCCTGCTCTGCTACGACCGCCGCATCGTCCAGCAACTGCGCCGGATAGAGCAGGACTACCTGGCCGATGCCCAGGTACTGGAATTGGCGGGCTGGCGCGCACGCCCAACCTGGCGGCGCAGCCGCGAAGGGATCGCGCGGCTGGCCGATGCACTGATGTAGCGCGTCGGCAGCCGCGCCGGCATCGCCTACAATTACCGGGTGACTGCAGCGCCCGCGCCAGATTTCCATGACATTGCCCTGATCGGGGGTGGCGCGAGCGGCGTGATGCTGGCGATCCAGCTGCTGCACCGTGCCCCGGCCGGCTACCGCATCGCCTTGTTCGAACCGAAGTCGCCGCTCGCCGATGGTGTGGCCTACGCGACCCGCCGCCCCGAGCACCTGCTCAACGTGCCGGCCGGCAAGATGAGCGCTTTCCCGGACCAGCCCACCGACTTTGTCGACTATCTGCGCGACAGCGGCATTTCCGCCCTGCCGGCCGATGCGCTGTCCAAGCGCTACATGCCGCGGATGCACTACGGCGCCTACCTGCGGGACCGCCTGGCCGCCGCCAGCGCCGCCAGTGCCGGGCACCTGGCGCTATTTCAGGAAGCGGTCGACGCATTGCAGCCGAACCGCGGCGGCTATCGCTTGCAGACCCACAGCGGGGCTAGCGCCGAGGCCGGCCAGGTCGTGCTGGCCGTCGGCAATGCGTTGCGGCCGCTGCCGGTGCGCGGCGCCGCCACGCTGGCACCCGCGCAACGGCTGGAAGCCTGGGATACCCAGGCCATCGCCGAGGTGCCGGCGGAGGCAGCGGTGGCCATCATTGGCTCGGGCCTGAGCATGGTGGACAGCGCCATCACCCTGGCCAGCGGCGATCATCGCGGGCCGATCCACGTTCTCTCGCGCCATGGCCTGATGCCGCAGCCGCACGCCGAAACCGCGCCGTTCGAGTTCGACGCCGAAGCGCTGCTGGCGATGCCACTGCGTGCCCGGATGCGCGCGCTGCGCCAGCGCGTGGCCGAGGCCGCTGCGCAAGGGCAGCCCTGGCAGGCGGTGATGGAATGCCTGCGGCCGCTCGGCCAGGCCTTGTGGTTGAGCCTGGACGAAGCCGACCAGCGGCGCTTCCTGCGTCACGTGGCGCGCCAATGGGACGTGCACCGGCATCGCATCGACCCGCAGGTGCATGCGCAACTGGAAGCGATGCGCCGGTCCGGTCAACTTCAGCTGCAGCGTGCACGCCTAGACGCAGCCTGGATGGCCGGCGCCTGCGTGCGCATCGAGGCGCGCCAGCACGAGGGCGCGCCGCTGCAACTGGAAGTCCAGCGCGTGATCAACGCTACCGGCGTGGAGATGCGCGTGCAGGCCATGCGCAATCCGCTGTTGCAGCAGTTGCTGGGTGAAGGCCTGGCCGCAGCCGGGCCCCACGGCATCGGCATCGACAGCGACGCGGCCGGCCATGTGCTGAATGCCGCCGGGCAGGCCGCTCCGCGCTTGTGGGTGATCGGGAGCCTGCGCATTGGCCGCCTGTGGGAAAGCCTGGCGATCCCGGAACTGCGCGTGCAGGCGCAGGCCATTGCCGAGGCGATCGCCGCTTCGCGCTGAACCATTTGGCCGCGGCAAGTGTCCGCCGCAATCGCACGCGCCGCCGCGATCCGCCCGCGCCGCACGCAAGCCGGTAAAATGGTGCGGTGGATGTCTCTCACCTGCTCGATCACCTGAACCCCGCCCAGCGCGAGGCGGTCTCCGCACCGCCTGGTCATTACCTTGTGCTGGCTGGCGCCGGCTCGGGCAAGACCCGCGTGCTGACCCACCGCATCGCCTGGCTCAACGAAGTCCAGGGCGTGCCGACCCACGGCATCTTCGCGGTGACCTTCACCAACAAGGCCGCCGGCGAGATGCGCCACCGCGCCGACCTGCAGCTGCGCAATGGCAGCCGCGGCATGTGGATCGGCACCTTCCATGGCCTGGCCCACCGCTTGCTGCGCCTGCACTGGCAAGACGCCAAGTTGCCCGAAGGTTTCCAGGTGATGGACTCGGACGACCAGCTGCGCCTGGTCAAGCGGGTCGTGCAGGCGCTGGAACTGGACGAGACGCGCTATCCGCCCAAGCAGATCGTGTGGTGGATCAACCAGCAGAAGGACGAAGGCCGGCGCGCTGCGCATATCCAGCCCGAGCCGCGCGACGACTGGACCGAAACCCTGCGCCGGGCCTACGCCGACTACCAGGAGCGCTGCGACCGTGCCGGCCTGGTCGACTTCGCCGAGCTGTTGCTGCGCGCGCATGAGCTGCTGCGCGACAACCCAGCGCTGCTGGCGCATTACCGCGCGCGTTTCCGCGAGATCCTGGTCGATGAGTTCCAGGACACCAACGCCATCCAGTACGCCTTCGTGCGTGTGCTGGCGGGCGACTCGGGGCACGTGTTCGTGGTCGGCGACGACGACCAGGCCATCTACGGCTGGCGCGGCGCCAAGGTCGAAAACGTGCAGCGCTTCCTGCGCGATTTCCCCGGCGCGCAGACCATTCGCCTGGAGCAGAACTACCGCTCCACGGCCAACATCCTCGGTGCGGCCAACGCGGTGATCGCGCACAACCCGGACCGTATCGGCAAGCAATTGTGGACCGACAGCGGCGAGGGCGACCCCATCGACCTGTACGCGGCCTACAACGAGACCGACGAAGCGCGCTATGTGATCGAGCGCGCGCGCCAATGGGTACGCGATGGCGGCAGCTATGGCGATGTGGCCATCCTCTACCGCAGCAATGCGCAGTCGCGCGCCTTCGAAGAAGCCTTGATCGCCGAGCAGATGCCGTATCGCGTCTACGGTGGCATGCGCTTTTTCGAGCGGGCAGAAATCCGTGATGCATTGGCTTACCTGCGCCTGCTGGCCAACCGCGACGATGACGCCGCGTTCGAGCGCGCGGTCAATACGCCCACCCGCGGCATCGGCGACCGCACCCTGGATGAAGTGCGCCGGCTGGCCCGCGCCAATGCGCTGTCGTTGTGGCAGGCGGCCATGCTGTGCACCCAGTCCAGCGACTTGGCCGCCCGCGCCCGCAATGCGTTGGCCGGCTTCCTCAACCTGGTCCAGCAACTGGCGTCGGAAACCGGCGCCATGGAGCTGAAGGAACGCATCGACCATGTGCTGATGCGATCGGGCCTGCGCGAGTACTGGGCCAAGGAGAGCCG
>DATLJF010000138.1:0-26212 GCA_035539015.1 Stenotrophomonas sp.
ATCAACGAGTTCGTCGCCCCGCGCACCAACCAGCGCCAGGATGCATGGGGCGGCGATGCCGCCAAACGCATGCGCTTTGCGGTGGAGATCGTGCGTCGCATCCGCGAGGCCTGCGGGCCGGACTTCATCATCATCTACCGGCTTTCATTGGTGGACCTGGTCGACGAAGGCAGCCAGTGGCAGGAAATCGTGGCCCAGGCCCAGGCGATCGAAGCAGCCGGCGCGACCCTCATCAATTCCGGCATCGGCTGGCACGAGGCGCGGGTGCCGACGATCGCCACCTCGGTCCCACGGGGCGCCTTTGCCGGAGTCACGGCCAAGCTCAAGCCGCACCTGCGGGTGCCGGTGGTGGCGACCAACCGCATCAACATGCCGGAAGTCGCCGAGAAGATCCTCGCCGGCGGCGGTGCCGACATGGTGTCGCTGGCGCGCCCGTTGCTGGCCGATCCGCAATGGGCGAACAAGGCTCGCGGCGGCCGCGTCCAGGCGATCAATACCTGCATCGCCTGCAACCAGGCGTGCCTGGACCACGTCTTCGAGAACAAGGTGGCCAGTTGCCTGGTCAACCCGCGCGCCGCGCACGAGACCGAACTCAACTACTTGCCGGTGGCGCAGCCGCGGCGCATCGCGGTGGTCGGCGCCGGCCCTGCCGGCCTGGCCTGTGCCACGGTGGCAGCGCAGCGCGGCCACGCGGTGACGTTGTTTGATGCGGCCACCGAAGTCGGTGGCCAGTTCAACCTCGCCAAACGCATCCCCGGCAAGGAAGAATTCCACGAGACCCTGCGCTACTTCCGCCACCTGCTGCAGGAGACCGGGGTCGAGCAGCGCCTGGGCCGGCAGGTCGACGCCGCTGAACTGGCCGGTTTCGACGACATCGTGCTGGCGACCGGCATTACCCCGCGCCAGGTCGACTTCCCCGGCGCCGACCACCCCCACGTGGTGAGCTACCTGGACGTCCTGACGGGCAAGGTGGCGGTGGCCGACAAGGTCGCGATCATCGGCGCCGGCGGGATCGGCTTCGATGTCGGCGAGTTCCTCGTCCATCACGGCCCGTCGCCGGCGCTGGACCCGGGCCGCTGGATGGCCGAATGGGGCGTGGACCCGACCTTCGAGGCCCGTGGCGCGCTACTGCGGCCGCAGCCCGAACCGCCCGCACGCGAAGTCTGGTTGCTGCAGCGCAGCCCCGGGCGACCAGGCGCGCGCCTGGGCAAGACCACCGGCTGGATCCACCGGGCCACGCTCAAGGCCAAGGGCGTGCACATGCTGGGCGGGGTCGAGTACCTGGGCATGGACGATGCGGGCCTGCGCATCCGTGTCGAGGGCCAGGAGCAGACCCTGCCGGTCGGCCACGTGGTGGTGTGCGCAGGCCAGGAACCCCGCCGCGAGCTTCTCGCCGCGCTGCAGGCTACGGGCCGGTCGGTGCACGTGATCGGCGGTGCCGACGTTGCCGCCGAACTGGACGCAAAGCGTGCGATTGACCAGGGCAGCCGGCTCGCCGCACGCCTTTGAACACAGGCCTTCACGGTTCCGGCGGGCTTGCCGAGGCGGCCCGCCGCGCCCGGCCCTCCCCATTCAGGCACCCCGAGCAGGCGCCGCTGTCAAGCCTTCACATTCACGCGGCGTTGCGTGACCGCCGTCTACCTTGCGCCCACTTTCGGGCCCGCCACCCAGTTCGGCGAGCCCTCCGGCCTCTTACATTTCGAGCCGGACC
Organism: Stenotrophomonas sp.; assembly: GCA_035539015.1. GTDB lineage: Bacteria > Pseudomonadota > Gammaproteobacteria > Xanthomonadales > Xanthomonadaceae > Stenotrophomonas_A. The sequence continues at coordinate 1,712 of DATLJF010000138.1, forward strand.
CTGGGCGGCCCGTATGGCCGCCTCCCCATGACGCCAAGTCGTGACCCGCTTTGCTCCGACCCCACGTTGGAGGAAGGCGGAGTGCGACCCACACGGAGCAAGGAGTCCCATGAAACTGGCCTGGATTCTCTGGCTGTCGCAGTTATTGCCGCAGCCGGCCGCCGATTCGCTTTGCCTGAGCACCACTGTCTATCTGGAAGCGCGTGACCAGACCCTGCGCGGCCAGCAAGCCGTCGCCGAAGTCGCCCTGCGCCGCCTCGACAGCGGCCTGTGGGGGGATTCGATGTGCGAGGTGGTCACCGCGCGCAAGCAGTTCGCCCCGACCCTGGTCGCCCCGGGTACCGAATTGAAGAACAACGACGCCTGGAACAAGGCCGTCGATGTCGCCTTCGCCGCCGAACAGAACTGGGCCCTGCCCAGCGGCCAGCGCAAGGAGATCGTGCCCGGCGCCAGCCATTTCGCCGCCAGCGCGATCGCCAGCCCGAGCTGGCGCAATGCCTACCAGGTGGCGACCATCGGCGACCACACGTTCTATCGCGTGCAGAAGCTGCGCCCGCGCGCCTCTTGAACCGCGCGCAAGGCGCACTTCGGGACACGCTGCGTTGCCGCTGATGCACTGCCATCACGGCGCGCCATGGCGATAATGCGCGGTCTATCTATCGCGGAGTTGCCATGAAGCTCTACACCAAGCCGGGCGCCTGTTCGCTCGCCGACCACATCCTGTTGCGCTGGTCGGGCCTGCCGTTTGAACTCGAAGTGGTCGATGCCGAGCGCATGAAGTCGCCGGCCTTCCTCGAGCTCAATCCTGCTGGCGCGGTACCGGTGCTTACCGTCGACGACTGGGTGCTGACCCAGAACGCGGCGATCCTCGGCTACATCGCCGACACCGCGCCGCTTTCCGGCCTGGGTGGCGATGGCAGCGCGCGCGGACGCGCCGAAATCGCCCGCTGGATCGCCTTCGTCAACGCCGACCTGCATCCGGCGTTCAAGCCGATCTTCGGTGCCACGGCCTACCTGGGCGATGAGAAGTTCATTGCCCTGAGCAAGCAGGACGCGCTGAGCAAATTGCGCGGACTCTACGAGCGCGTCGATACCCATCTGCGCGAACGCCATTGGCTGGCCGGCGAACGCTCCGGCGCCGACGCCTACCTGTTCATCACCCTACGCTGGGCGCGCAAGGTCGGCGTCGACCTTTCCGGTCTCGACGCACTGGATGCCTTCTTCACACGCATGAGCGCAGACGCCGACGTGCAGGCTGCACTGCGGGCCGAAGGTCTCTCCTGAGCTTGTTGCCCCGTGCCGTCCTCAGGACGGCACGGGTTGCCGGGTCTGCTCGGACCACTGCGTCGTGAACGCCGCGCCGCGCGCCTTGCGCAACGCCGCTTCCAGCTCGGGCAGCACTGCCTGCAGCGATTGCACATCGGTGCAACGCTCGATCTTCAGCTGCAGGAAATACCCCTTCAACCCGAGGTAGCGTCCCACCGCGCCACTCATGCGGTCGTACAGCCAACGGTATTCCTGCGCAGCGTCGTGCCCCGGCGCCTCACCGGCCTGTGCGCTGGCCGCCGCCACTGGCCGCGCGGTACCGGTGGCTGGCACGCCAGCGGCCACGCTCCAGCCATCGGCGATCAAGCCCAGCTCGGCCAGTTGTTCGAGCGCGTCGGGCGGCGCCTTCAAGCCTTCGATCAGGCTGCGCAGTTCGGCATCAGTGCGCTGGCCATCGACCATCAGCAGGATCGACCGCAACGCGGTCGGCAAACGACGGGTACGCGCCTCTATCTCCTGGCGGCCCGCCTCGGTCTTTGCAAAGCCCATGTTTTCCCCTCCCCCTGTAGGCGCGCCCTTCCCGCGCGCCGGGGCCAAGCGTAGCAGCATCGGCCGCCGCTGCAATGGCGGCCGTCCCGGCACCGGTCCCGGCCACCCCGGGCGTGTTTAGCGCCCCAGTGCGCGCCGGATCTCCTCCAGCGCACCGGGGTCGTCCAGGGTCGACAGATCGCCCGGGTCGCGGTCTTCGGCCAGCGCCTGCAGCGAGCGCCGCAGCAACTTGCCCGAGCGCGTCTTCGGCAGGCCATTGACGATGTATACGTGCGCCGGCCGCGCCACCGCGCCAAGTTGCCGGGTCACGCATTGCTGCAGTTCCAGTGCGATCGCGGCCGGATCCTGCGGCGCCACTCTCATCGTGGCGAACACCACGGGCACCTGGCCCTTGAGCTCGTCGTGCATGCCGATCACCGCCACTTCGGCCACGCCGGGGTGGCCCGCGATGGCCTCTTCGATCTCCCGCGTACCAAGGCGATGGCCGGCGACATTGATGACGTCGTCGGTGCGGCCCAGGATGAAGGTATAGCCCTCTTCATCGCGGATCGCCCAGTCCAGCGAGCTGTAGAGCAACTCCTTGAAGTGGCTGAAGTAGCTTTGCAAGAAGCGCGCGTCGTCGTTCCAGATGGTGCTCATGCAGCCTGGCGGCAATGGTGGCTGGATCACCAGCACGCCCTTCTGCCCCGGTGCCACTTCGGCCCCGCTCTGTTCGTCGATCACCTTCATGCGGTAGCCGAGATTCGGGAATCCCGGCGAGCCGAACTTCACCGGCTTCATCTCCACGCCGGGCAACAGGGTCAGCGCCGGCCAGCCGGTTTCGGTCTGCCAATAGTTGTCGATGACCGGTTTGCCGAGTGCACCGTTGATCCATGTGGCGGTCGGCTCATCCAAAGGCTCGCCGGCCAGGAACAGGTACTTCAGCGCAGCGAGATCGTGGCGCCGAATGAAATCGACATCGTGCTTCTTGAGCACGCGAATCGCGGTAGGCGAAGAGAACATCGTCCGCACGCCGTACTGTTCGCACAGCGCCCACCAGATGCCCGCGTCCGGGTGCGTCGGCAGGCCTTCGTAGAGCAGCGATGTGCAGCCACCGATCAGCGGGCCGTAGACGTTGTAGGAATGGCCCACGGCCCAGCCGACGTCGGAGGTGGAGAACATGACCTGGCCCGGCGCGCAGTCGAAGACCGTGCGCATCGACTGCGCCATCGCCACGGCGTAGCCGCCGACATCGCGTTGCACGCCCTTGGGTTTGCCGGTGGTGCCGGAGGTGTACAGCAGGTAGCTGGGCGCGTTGGATTCGAGCCATTCCACCGGCACCTCGGTGCCGAGGAACTTTTCGCGCAGCGGCGCGTATTCGACATCACGCCCTTCGATGCGCGGCATCGCCTCATCCAGTCCACGCGAGACGATCAGCACTTTCGGCGGTGGGTGGCTGGATTCGGCGCAAGCGGCATCGATCAGCGGTTTGTACGCGATGACCTTGCCACCGCGGCTGCCGGCATCGGCGGCGATCAGCAACTTCGGCTTTGCATCGTCGATGCGCAGTGCCAGGTTGTGTGCGGCAAAGCCGCCGAACACGACCGAATGGATCGCGCCAATGCGCGCGCAGGCCAGCATCGCGAATACCGCCTCGGCCATGTTCGGCATGTAGATGACCACGCGATCGCCACGCCCGACACCGAGCGATTTCAGCACCGCGGCGAATGCACTGACCTCTTCATGCAACTGCGCGTAGGTGATCTCGCGGGTGACCCCGGTCTCGGTGGAGATGGCCACCAGCGCGAGTTGGTCGGCACGCTCGGGCAGGTGGCGGTCGACCGCGTTGTAGCAGAGGTTGGTCTGCCCGCCGACGAACCAGCGCCGGAAGGGCGGATTGGAATAATCGAGGATCTGCTGTGGCGCCTTGTGCCAGTAAATGGCCTGCGCAGCTTCAGCCCAGAATTCCTCGGGATGCTCGATCGAGCGTTGGTACTCGGTGGCGTAGCCCATCGTGGTCCCTCCCAGAACCGTTGCTGCCATGCCCAGCATAGGCCCGGGAGACTGCGGCGTTCCCTGCGACCTTGGTCGCATGGCAGCGGTCGCCACACAGCAGAACGCCGGCGCAAGGCCGGCGTTCTGTGGTGTTACGCAGACGCGTTTGCTCAGCCGAGCAGATGCGCCACGCCGCTACGCTCTTCTTCCAGTTCGGCCAGGGTCTTGTCGATGTACTTCTGGCTGAAGTCGTCCACCGGCAGATCCTTGACCAGGGTGTACTCACCGTTCTGGGTGGTCACCGCGAAACCAAAGATCACGCCTTCCGGAATGCCGTAGCTACCATCGGACGGCACGCCCATGGTCACCCACTTGCCGTTGCTGCCCAGGATCCAGTCGCGCACGTGGTCGATGGCAGCGTTGGCGGCCGAAGCCGCCGAAGACAGGCCGCGCGCTTCGATGATCGCCGCGCCGCGCTTGCCCACGGTCGGGATGAAGGTGCCGGCGTTCCATTCCTGGTCGTTGATGGCCTCGGCCACCGAAGCGCCCTCGGCAGTGGCGAAACGGTAGTCCGGGTACATGGTCGGGCTGTGGTTGCCCCACACCACCAGCTTCTCGATGCTGCCCACCGGCTTGCCGAGCTTGCTGGACAGCTGGCTCAGTGCGCGGTTGTGGTCCAGGCGCAGCATGGCGGTGAAGTTCTTCGGGTTGAGGTCCGGGGCCGACTTCATCGCGATGTAGGCGTTGGTATTGGCCGGGTTGCCGACCACCAGCACCTTGACGTCGCGCTTGGCCACCTTGTTCAGCGCCGCGCCCTGGGCGGTGAAGATCTTGGCGTTTTCCAGCAGCAGGTCCTTGCGCTCCATGCCCGGGCCGCGCGGACGCGCGCCGACCAGCAGGGCGATGTCGGCGTCCTTGAAGGCCACCTCGGCGTCGTCGGTGCCAACCATGCCGGCCAGCAGCGGGAAGGCGCAGTCTTCCAGCTCCATCATCACGCCCTTCAGCGCGGCCTGGGCCTTGTCGACCGGCAACTCGAGCAGCTGCAGGATGACCGGCTGGTCCTTGCCCAGCATTTCACCGGAAGCGATGCGGAACAGCAGGGCGTAGCCGATCTGGCCGGCGGCACCGGTCACGGCAACACGTACGGGGGTCTTCATGGGTGTTTCCTCTGCTTGTAAAGCGAATCAGTGGGGTAAGAAACGACCCGGCCCGGTTTCACCGGGCCGGAAATAGTGCATGCGCTGGGGTCAGGCGGCGAGGATCTTGTTCCACTCGGCCACGCGGTCGGCCTTGGCGGCCAGCACGGCATCGGCATCACCTTCGATGGTGACCTTGTTGATCACATCGCCCTGGGCGACGCTGTCGACCGTCTCCAGGCCCGAGAGCACCTTGCCGAACACGGTGTGCTTGCCGTCCAGCCACGGGGTGGCGACGTGGGTGATGAAGAACTGGCTGCCATTGGTGTTCGGGCCGGCATTGGCCATCGACAGCACGCCGCGGTCATGGCTGACGCCGTTGTTGGCCTCGTCTTCGAAACGATAGCCCGGGCCACCGCGGCCGGAGCCTTCCGGGCAGCCGCCCTGGATCATGAAATCGGCAATGACGCGGTGGAAGCTCAGGCCGTCGTAGAAGCCGCGCTTGGCCAGGTTGACGAAATTGGCGACGGTCAGCGGCGCCTTGTCGGCGAACAGCTCGACCTTGATCGGGCCGCGGGTGGTGTCGAAATTGGCGATGACGGACATGGAAATCCTTGGGTTTTTGGGGCGATGGCGTCAGCCCCATAGGATACACCCGAGCCCTGCGGGAGCACCCCTCCCCCTGGCCGGCGGGCGCCTGGCGGCGGATCCGGGTGCCCGTGGAACCTGAACAGGCATTCCGACCCGCGGTCACCGCGGCGACCGCCTTGACAGGTATAATGCGCGGCTACCTCCTACGTCTTGGCGCCACCCGGGCCCTCTTCCGCATGTCCATCGAAAACCTCCGCAATATCGCCATCGTCGCCCACGTCGACCATGGCAAGACCACGCTGGTCGACCAGCTCCTGAAGCAGTCCGGCACGCTGTCCGAACGCACGGTGCTGGCCGAGCGCGTGATGGACAGCAATGACCAGGAAAAGGAGCGCGGCATCACCATCCTGGCCAAGAACACCGCCATCACCTGGCAGGGCAACCGCATCAACATCGTCGACACCCCTGGACACGCCGACTTCGGTGGCGAGGTCGAACGCGTGCTGTCGATGGTGGACACGGTGCTGATCCTGGTCGATGCGATGGACGGCCCGATGCCGCAGACCCGCTTCGTGACCCAGAAGGCCTTCGCGATGGGCTTCAAGCCGATCGTGGTCATCAACAAGGTCGACCGCCCCGGCTCGCGTCCGGAGTGGGTGGTGGAGCAGGTGTGGGATCTGTTCGACCGCCTCGGCGCCACGCCCGAGCAGATGGATTTCCCGATCGTCTACGCCTCGGCCCTGAATGGCTATGCCGGTCTGGAAGACAGCGTGCGCGACGGCGACATGACCCCGCTCTATGAAGCGATCATGCAGCACGCGCCGAAGCCGGAAGTCGACCCGGACGGCCCGTTCCAGATGCGCATCAGCCAGCTGGACTACAACAACTTCGTCGGCGTGATCGGCATCGGCCGCATTCAGCGCGGCACCTTGAAGAAGAACATGCCGGTGGCGGTCATCGACCGTGAAGGCAAGAAGCGCCAGGGCAAGGTATTGCAGGTGCTGGGCTTCCTCGGCCTGGAGCGGATCGAGCAGGACTCGGCCGAGGCCGGCGACATCGTCGCCATCTCCGGCATCCAGGAGCTGACCATTTCCGACACCGTGTGCGCGCTCGACACCCCCGAGGCGCTGCCGGCGCTGACCGTGGACGAGCCCACCATCTCGATGACCTTCCAGGTCAACAATTCGCCGTTCGCCGGCAACAAGGACCTGTCGGGCGGCAAGTTCCTGACCAGCCGCCAGCTCAAGGACCGCCTCGAGCGCGAGACCGTGCACAACGTCGCGCTGAAGGTGGAACAGCTGGAAGACGCCGACAAGTTCCTGGTCTCCGGCCGTGGCGAGCTGCACCTGTCGGTGCTGATCGAGAACATGCGCCGCGAAGGCTACGAACTGGCCGTCTCGCGCCCGGAAGTCATCATCAAGGAGATCGACGGCCAGTTGATGGAGCCGATCGAGCAGCTGGTGGTGGACGTGGAAGAGATCCACCAGGGCGGCGTGATGGAGAAGCTGGGCGTGCGCAAGGGCCAGCTCAAGAACATGGAACCCGACGGCAAGGGCCGCGTGCGCCTGGACTATGAAATCCCGGCGCGTGGCCTGATCGGCTTCCAGAATGAATTCAAGACCCTGACCCAGGGTGGCGGCCTGCTGTTCCACGTGTTCGACCATTACGGCCCGAAGGAACAGGGCGCGATCGCCAAGCGCCTCAATGGCGTGATGATCGCCAATGCGCCGGGCGCCACGCCGGCCTACTCGTTGGGGCCGCTGCAGGAACGCGGCAAGCTCTTCGCCGCCGAAGGCGACAACGTGTACGAAGGCCAGCTGGTGGGTATCCACTCCAAGGACAATGACCTCACCGTCAACGCGATCAAGACCAAGCCGCTGACCAACATGCGCGCTTCGGGCAAGGACGACGCGATCCAGCTGACCCCGGCCATCAAGTTCTCGCTGGAACAGGCGCTGGACTTCATCGATGACGATGAACTGGTGGAGATCACCCCGAAGGAGATCCGCCTGCGCAAGAAGCACCTGACCGAGAACGAGCGCAAGCGCGCCAGCCGGGCCGCGTAAGGCTGCTCAGACGGCTCCGTGACCGCCAAGCCCTACAACCCGGATCCGCACGCGCATCCGGGACTGCACCTGATTGCGCTGTTCGAGGCATGCAAGGGGCTGCTGGCGATCCTGGCCGCCACCGGGCTGGAAATCCTCGGCCCCCTGCCGCTGCAGGGGGCCGTCAGCCACCTGATCCGTCGCTTCAACCTCGACCCGGATCACGGCGCCCTGCCCTCGCTGTTGAAGATGATCAGCCCGGACGCGGTGCACATGGCCGCGGCGGGCATCTTTGCCTACGGCCTGCTGCACGTGGTCGAAGCCTGGGGCCTGTGGCGGGCCAAGGCCTGGGCCTCGTGGTTGGGCTGCCTGACCGCGGCGCTGTACCTGCCGTTCGACATTTTCGCGATCATGCGCCATCCGGGCTGGGCTTCGTGGAGCGTGCTGGTGATCAACCTGCTGGTGATCGCGGTACTGGCGCGGGACTTGCGGCGGCGCAAGCTGCGCGGTTGAAATCCGCCGGTGGCCGGTGCGCGTTGCCAACCCCGCGGCGCATGGTTAGCCTGCTCAGCGTGACCTGGACACCTTCTTATTTGCGCCCGTCCTTCCTGCGATCGCGGGCCCTGCTTGTGCTCGGCATCTGCCTGTTCGCAAGCGGCTGCCAGCCGCCGCCGGCGCCCCCCGCCGCGGTCGCCGACACCACCGCAGCGCAAGCTCCCGCTGACGACTTCCCCTACGCCGAACTCGACATCGTCGACCTGCAGGCGAGCATGGCCCGTGGCGAGCTCGACAGCACCACCCTTACCCGCGCCTACCTGCAACGGATTGCCGCCATAGATCGCAACGGGCCGCGCCTCAACGCGGTCATCGCGCTCAACCCGGATGCACCGAAGGAAGCGGCTGCGCGCGATGCCGAACGCCGTGCCGGCAAGGTGCGCGGGCCCCTGCACGGCATTCCCGTGCTGCTGAAGGACAATATCGACGCCACCCCCATGGCGACGACCGCCGGCTCGCTGGCCCTGGCGGGCCTGCACCCGCAGAAGGACGCGTTCCTGGTGCAACGCCTGCGCCAGGCCGGCGCGGTGATTCTGGGCAAGACCAACCTCAGCGAATGGGCGAACTTCCGCTCCTCCCACTCCACTTCAGGCTGGAGCGCCCAGGGCGGGCAGACCCGCAATCCCTATGCGCTGGACCGCAACCCCTGTGGGTCCAGCGCCGGCACCGGGGTGGCGATCTCGGCCAACCTGGCCTCGGCCGGCATCGGCACCGAGACCGATGGCAGCATCGTCTGCCCGGCGGCAGTGAGTGGGCTGGTGGGCCTGAAGCCAACGGTAGGTCTGGTGAGCCGCGACGGCATCGTGCCCATCTCCTTCAGCCAGGACACGGCCGGACCGATGACGCGCAGCGTGGCCGATGCCGCGGTCCTGCTCGACGCCATCGCCGGGCGTGACCCCGCTGACCCGGCCACCGCCGCGCGCCCCGGTCTGGCGGTGTACGACTATGCCGCGCGCCTCGACCCGAACGCGTTGCGCGGCGCCCGCCTCGGCGTGCTGCGCAACCGGCTGTCCGAAACCCCCTCGATCGCGGCGGCCCTCAACGCGGCGGTCGAGGCGATGCGCCAGGCCGGCGCCACCGTGGTCGAGGCGCAGATTCCCACGGACGGCCAGTGGGATGCCGACGAGCAAACCGTGCTGCTGTACGAATTCAAGGCTGGCATCGCCCGCTACCTGGCCGCGCACGACGCGCCCTTGCGCGACCTGGACGCGTTGATCGCCTTCAACCGTGAGCATGCCGAGCGCGAAATGCCGCACTTCGGCCAGGATCTGTTCGAACAGGCAGCTGCCAAGGGCGGCCTCAGCGACCCCGAGTACATCGGGGCGCGCACACGTGCGCGGCGTCTGGCCGGTCCGCTGGGGATCGACGCCGCGCTGAAGGCGCAGCAGTTGGACGCGTTGATCGCCCCTACTACTGGCGTTGCCTGGCCTACCGACCCAATCAACGGCGACGACTTCCCCGGCGGCAGCTACGGCGCCGCCGCCGTGGCTGGCTATCCCAGCCTCAGCGTGCCGATGGGCGCCATCAATGGCTTGCCGGTCGGCCTGCTGTTCATGGGAACGGCCTGGAGCGAGCCGCGCCTGATCGAACTCGGCTATGCCTACGAGCAGCTCACCGGCGCCCGCGAGCCGCCACGTTTCCTGCCTGTCGCCCAGCCCGACCCGCGCCCCGCGGCCCGCGCTGCGGCCCGCTGACCCTGCTCACGCCTGTGCCGCTGGCGGTGCAGGCGCGGCAGCGGCCAACGCCGGCTCGCCGTCTTCGGCGCCGGGTGAGCGGACGTCTTCAGACTGCACCTTCGGTTGCCTCGCTGGCATTGGCTCGCCATCGGTGATCTCGGCGCGCAGGCGTGGCAACGCGTAGGGATGCTGCCGGGTAAGGAATTCGATCATGCGCTCGCGCACCAGGCAGCGCAGGTCGAATGCATCGCCGGAATTGCGCGCGCTGACCAACAGGCGCACCTGGATCGTCTGCTCGCTCGCATCGGTGACCTGGGTGACGCACACGCGCCCGTCCCATAGCGGTGCGTCCTTGCAGATGCGCTCCAGCTCGGCGCGGACCTCGGCGATCGGGGTGCGGTAGTCCAGCCACAGGAAGGCGGTGCCGAGCAGGTCGGCACTGCGCCGGGTCCAGTTCTGGAACGGGTTCTCGATGAACCAGGACAGTGGCACCACCATCCGCCGCTCGTCCCAGATCCGCACCACGACATAGGAGCTGCCGATCTCCTCGATGCGCCCCCACTCGCCTTCGACGATGACCACGTCGTCCAGGCGGATCGGCTGGGTCAGGGCAATCTGCAGTCCAGCGATCAGGTTGCCAAACACCGGCTTGGCCGCGATGCCAGCGACCAGGCCGACGATGCCGGCCGAGGCCAGCAGGGTCTTGCCGATCTGCCGCACTTGCGGAAAGGTCAACAGCACCAGCGCCAGGCCGAGCAGGATCACCGCGCCCATCAGCACCCGGCTGAGCACCCGCGTCTGCGTCTGCACGCGGCGCGCGGCCAGGTTGTCGGCGACATCAATCGGGTGGTTGCGCAGGATCGCCTTCTCGGCCGCCGCGATGCCGCGCACCAGCAGCCAGGTGAAGCACGCGCCGATGCCTACATGCAGCAGCTGCTGCACCGCCTCGAGTGGCCGCCCGGTCAGCGGCGTGGCCTCGCAGGCGATGCGCAGGAACAGCAGCGGCAGCAGGAATGCCAGCGGCAAGGACACCACGCGGGCGATGCGCGCGCGGCGGTAATCGCGGCCGCGGCTGCGCCGGAACAGCCAGGTCATCAGCGACCAGGCCACCAGGCCGGCCAGCAGGCCGATGCCCAGTGGTACACCATAGTCGCGCAACAGGTCTCCGTTGATGGACAAGTGGCCTCCCGTAGGTACCGGTGGATCGGTACGCAGGATGCCGTCCTGGCCATGAGCGCGGCGTCATCGCCGCGCTGGGCTCACGGCCGCAGCGGCGCTGCGCTCTGTTGCTGCTTGCGCACGATGGCCATCGCGATCTCCAGCGACTGCTCGTAGTTCAGGCGGGGATCGACAGTGGAGCGGTACGCGCGCTCGAGGTCGCGCTCGGTCAGCTCGCGCGCGCCACCCGTACATTCGGTGACGTCTTCGCCGGTCAGTTCCAGATGCACGCCGCCCAGGCGGGTGCCGGCGGCCGCGTGCAGGTCGAAGGACAGCTCGACCTCGCTACGGATGTTGTCGAAACGACGAGTCTTGTAGCCGTTGCCCGTACTTTCGGTATTGCCATGCATCGCATCACAGACCCACAGCACGCGGCGACCATCGCGTTTGATCGCATCCAGCAACGGCGGCAGTTTGTCGCTGATCTGCGTCGCACCCATGCGGTGGATGAAGGTCAGGCGGCCGGGCTCGTCTTCGGGATTTAGGGCGTCGATCAAGCGCAGCAGCTGGTCTGGCTGTACCGAGGGACCGACCTTGATCGCGATCGGGTTGCGCACGCCGCGCAAATATTCGACGTGCGCGCCGTCCAACGCGGCGGTACGCATGCCAATCCACGGATAGTGCGTGCTCAGGTTGAACCAGCCCCATTGCCGCGGCACCTGGCGCGTGAGCGCCTCTTCGTAGGGCAGCAGCAAGGCTTCATGCGAGGTGTAGAAGTCGATCCGGTTGAGGTTGTGGACCTCCGAGCCGGACAGCGTCTCCATGAAGCGCACCGCATCGCCGATCGAGGCCACCATCTTCTGGTAGTCCTCGGCCAGCGGCGAATAGCCCACCCACTGCAGGTTCCAGTACTCCGGATGGTGCAGGTCGGCGAAGCCGCCATCGATCAACGCGCGAACGAAGTTCATCGTCAGCGCCGAGCGCGAATGCGCGGTGATCATGCGCTGCGGATCCGGTACGCGCGCGCGTTCGGTAAAGGCCGGGCCATTGACCACGTCACCGCGATAACTCGGCAGGGTGACGCCGTCGCGGGTCTCGGTATCGGTCGAGCGCGGCTTGGCGTATTGCCCGGCGAAACGTCCCACGCGGATCACCGGCAGGCGCAGGCCGTGTACCAGCACCAGGCTCATCTGCAACAGCACCTTGAGCCTGTTGGAAATGGTGTTGGAGTCGCACTCGGCGAAGTTCTCCGCGCAATCACCGCCCTGCAGCAGGAAGCGTTTGCCCTCCTGCGCCTCGGCCAGTTGCCGCTTCAGCGCGAAGATCTCCCACGAGGTCACCAGCGGCGGCAGCTGCCGCAGTTCGTCCAACGCCGTTTCCAGCGCGGTGGCGTCGGGATAGGTCGGCATCTGCAGCGCCGGGCGCTCGCGCCAGCTGCGCGGCGACCACTCGGCGGGCAGGTTCACTGGCTGCGGGATCAAGGGCTGTTGCATGTCTGGACTCCGGGGGGCGATAGCGGCGGTAGCCGCTCAGAAGAGCTTACGGTGTCCGCGCGCGCGAAAACCGGCATAGGCCGCCCATAGCGCCAGCAGCACGAACCACACCAGGCTCCACATCGGCATGCTCAGGCCAAGGAAGCGCCAATCAATGTTGCCGCAATCGCCGGTGCCGGTGAGCACCGTGCGGAACACTTCGAATGGCCCCATGGTTTCACTGAGGAAGCTCAGTGGCGGGCCACACGAGGACATCGCGTCGCGTGGCATCACCTGCACCCAGACATGGCGGCCGGCGATGCCGATGCCAACCAGTGCGCCCACCAATGCCAACAGGCCATAAGCCTTGCGGCCCGTCTTGCCGCGCGGATTGTGCAAGGCGCCCAGCAGGAACATCACACCCAGGGCGGCGAAGGCGATGCGCTGGAAGATGCACAGCGGGCAAGGCTCCAGGCCCATGTGCAGCTGCAGATAGATGGCGTAAGCCAACAAGGCCACGCAGATCAGGAACCCCAGCAGAAACTGGGTGCGGAAGCTCCAACGCAATGGGTTCATTTATGCAGCTCTCTGAACGATCCGGCCGATTATCGACCATCATCGGCCGCCCGGCCACGCCTGCGCGGCCCGCCCCAACGAAAAAGCCCGGCACAAGGCCGGGCTTTCCATTCGCTGGGTGGCGAAGCGGTCGATTACTCGGCCACTTCCTCCGCCACCGCGGTCGCACGGTCCACCAGCTCCACATACGCCATCGGCGCATTGTCGCCAGCGCGGAAGCCGCACTTCAGCAGGCGCAGGTAGCCGCCCGGACGAGCCGCGTAACGCGGGCCCAGCGTGGTGAACAAGGTGCCGACGGCTTCCTTGTCACGCAGGCGGGCGAACGCCAGACGGCGGTTGGCCACCGAGTCGACCTTGGCCAGGGTGATCAGCGGCTCGGCAACGCGGCGCAGTTCCTTGGCTTTCGGCAGGGTGGTCTTGATCAATTCGTGCTTGAACAGCGAGGCGGCCATGTTCTTGAACATCGCTTCGCGGTGGGCGCTGGTGCGGTTGAACTTGCGGCCCGACTTTTGGTGACGCATGGTCTTGATTCCTTGATTGAATATTGGAACTTGCTGGATATCGCTGTCGCCGTCCTGGCGCTACTACATGGGACTGCGGATGGTCCTCGGCCGGGGGTCCTTGCCCGGTCATTGCCGCGGATCTTTGGATCCGTCGGGTTATTGCAAAAAGCAGATCCCGCGCGGGCCAGGCCCGCGCGGGATCAGGTACATCAGCCCAACATGCCGTGCTGGGCGACACCGGCCGGCGGCCAGTTCTCCAGCTTCATGCCGAGCGACAGGCCACGCTGGGCCAGCACTTCCTTGATCTCGGTGAGCGACTTCTTGCCCAGGTTCGGGGTCTTGAGCAGCTCCACTTCGGTCTTCTGGATCAGATCGCCAATGTAGTAGATGCTCTCGGCCTTCAGGCAGTTGGCCGAACGCACGGTCAGCTCGAGGTCGTCGATCGGGCGCAGCAGCACCGGATCCACGCCACCGGTGGCCGGCTTCGGCGCACCGCGGTCGCGGTGGGTGAAGTCACCAAACACCGACAGCTGGTCGCTGAGGATGTCGGCGGCGGTGCGCACGGCTTCCTCGGCGTCGATCGTGCCGTTGGTCTCGATGTCGATGACCAGCTTGTCCAGGTCGGTACGCTGCTCCACGCGCGCCGCTTCCACGGCGTAGGCGACGCGGCGCACCGGCGAGAACGAAGCGTCCAGCATCAGGCGACCAATGGTGCGGGTCTCCTCGTCCGGACGACGACGGGCGGCAGCCGGCTGGTAGCCGAAGCCGCGCTCGATCTTCAAGCGCATGTTCAGCGCCGTATCCTTGGTCAGATGGCAGATCACGTGATCGCCATTGAGGATCTCGACGTTGTGGTCGGTCTTGATGTCGGCCGCCGTGACGACGCCCGGGCCCTGCTTGGACAGCGACAAGGTCGCGCTATCGCCGCTGTGCATGCGGATAGCCACGTCCTTGAGGTTGAGCAGGACTTCCAGCACGTCTTCCTGCAGGCCCTCGACGGTGGTGTACTCGTGCAGCACGCCGTCAATCTCGACCTCGGTGATCGCGAAGCCGGGGATCGACGACAGCAGCACGCGACGCAGGGCATTGCCCAGCGTATGTCCGTAACCACGCTCCAAGGGCTCGATCACGACCTTGGCGCGGTTATCGGTAAGGCGTTCGATCTGCGGACCACGGGGGCGCAGAACCTGGTTGGCGGTAACCGTCATGTTGCGGGGTCTCCTGCGAACCTCCGGTGCGACCCGGAGGCTCTCCGATGTGAATTACTTCGAATACAACTCGACGATGAGCGCTTCGTTGATGTCCGAAGGCAGGTCGGCGCGATCCGGAACAGCCTTGAACACGCCGCTGAACTTCTTCGAATCGACTTCCACCCAGGACGGGCTCAGGTCGTGCTGTTCGGCGACGGTCAGGGCTTCCTGCACGCGCAGCTGCTTCTGGGCCTTTTCCGACAGGGCGATCGCGTCGCCGGCCTTGACCTGGTAAGAGGCCAGGTTGACCGACTTGCCATTGACCAGCACGCCACGGTGCGAGACCAGCTGGCGAGCGGCCGGACGGGTCACGGCGAAGCCCATGCGGTAGACGACGTTGTCCAGACGGGTTTCCAACAGCTGCAGCAGGTTCTCGCCGGTGTTGCCCTTCTTGGTCGAGGCCTTCTTGTAGTAGTTGCGGAACTGACGCTCCAGCAGGCCGTAGATACGCTTGACCTTCTGCTTTTCACGCAGCTGGGTGGCGTAGTCGGACAGCTTGCCCTTGCGGGCAGTAGCGCCGTGCTGGCCGGGCTTTTGCTCCAGCTTGCACTTGGAATCCAGCGCACGCGCCGGGCTTTTGAGGGAAAGGTCGGCGCCTTCGCGACGCGCGAGCTTACAGGTGGGACCAATATAACGAGCCATTTCTCTTCAGCTCCTCAGACGCGGCGCTTCTTCGGCGGACGGCATCCGTTATGCGGGATGGGCGTCACGTCGATGATGTTGGTGATCTTGTAGCCGACGTTGTTCAACGAACGTACGGCAGACTCGCGACCCGGACCCGGGCCCTTGATACGCACTTCCAACGACTTCACGCCGTAGTCGAGCGCAGCACGGCCGGCCTTTTCGGCGGCGACCTGGGCGGCGAACGGGGTCGACTTGCGCGAACCGCGGAAGCCGGCGCCACCAGAGGTGGCCCAGGACAGTGCATTGCCCTGGCGGTCGGTGATCGTGACGATGGTGTTGTTGAAAGAAGCGTGGACGTGGGCGACGCCGTCGGTGACGACGCGCTTGATCTTCTTCTTGGTCTTGACAGCAGCTGGCTTGGCCATTTTCTATCCCTTACTTCCTGATCGCCTTGCGCGGACCCTTGCGGGTGCGGGCGTTGGTACGGGTGCGCTGGCCACGCAGCGGGAGGCCACGACGGTGACGCAGGCCGCGGTAGCAGCCCAGGTCCATCAGGCGCTTGATCGCGATGCCGATCTCACGGCGCAGATCGCCTTCCACGATGTACTTGCCGACCTCGGCGCGCAGGCGCTCGATTTCCGGCTCCGACAGATCGCGGATCTTGGTGGTCGAAGTCACGCCCGCGGAGTCGCAGACCTTCTTCGAACGGGTACGGCCGATGCCGTAGATGCTTTGCAACCCGACCCAGACGTGCTTCTGGGCTGGCAGGTTGACGCCTGCAATACGCGCCATGACGCGGTTCTCCAACTGAGTGATGGCCCGACGACGCCCCTCGGCGCCATCCGGCAGGATGGATCAAAAATGAACTGGAAATTTTAGCAAGGTCTCGGGTTACTTGGAAGCCCGTGGAACCAGAACCGCGATCCACGAACCCGGCATGGGGAGTGTGCCCATGCTCCGGCGTCGAACGACGTTGACCCAGGTTGTGCATCCACCTGGACCGCCCGTGCTACTCCTGCACGGGACCACCTCGTCACACCCACGCACGAGACGCTGCGCGGGCCGCCCTTCTGATCGGAAGGCCAGGGCCGGGAACCGGCGGGCCTTCACGCAAGGAAGAACAAAGTATATCAGTTAACCGCGAGCGAAACCGCCACGCGAGCCGCCCTTGAGGTTGGCCTTCTTCAGCAGGCTCTCATACTGGTGGGACATCAGGTGCGCCTGGATCTGCGCAATGAAGTCCATCACCACCACCACGGCGATCAGCAGCGAGGTGCCGCCGAAGTGGAACGAGGTGCCGAATTGCGCACGCATCACTTCCGGCAGCAGGCACACGATCACCAGGTAGACAGCGCCGGCGCCGGTCAGGCGGGTCAGCACGCCATCGATGTAGTCGGCGGTGGCCTTGCCGGGACGGATACCCGGGATCAGCGCGCCCGACTTCTTCAGGTTGTCGGCCGTTTCCTGCGAGTTGAACACCAGCGCGGTGTAAAAGAACGCAAAGCCAATGATCAGGCCGGCGAACACGATCAGGTGCACCGGTTCGCCCGGGCCCAGCGCATTGGCGATCTTCTGCAGCCAGGTGGCCGAGGTCGCCTGGCCGGACCACATCGACAGGGTGGCCGGGAAGGCCAGGATCGACGAGGCGAAGATCGGCGGAATCACGCCAGCCATGTTGAGCTTGAGCGGCAGGAACGAAGTCTGGTTCATGTACGCATTGCGGCCACCCTGGCGGCGTGCGTAATTGACCGTGATTCGTCGCTGTCCCCGTTCGACGAACACCACGAACCAGGTGAAGGCCAGGATGGTGATGACGATCAGCAGCAGCGAGATGAAGCTCAGGGTGTCGTTGCGGAAGGCTTCGATGGTCTGCAGCGCAGCCGCCGGGAGCCCGGCGACGATGCCGGCGAAGATGATCAGCGACACGCCGTTGCCGATGCCACGCTCGGTGACCTGCTCGCCGACCCACATCAGGAAGATGGTGCCTGCGGTCAGGGCGATCACCGCGGTGAGCACGAAGCCCATGCCCGGTGCGTAGACCACCGGAGCGCCGCCGGGTGCAGTCTGGTTCTGCAGCGCCAGGGCGATACTGCCGCCCTGCACCACCGCCAGCAGCACCGCGCCGAGACGCGAATACTGGGTGATCTTGCGACGACCGGACTCACCTTCCTTCTGCATCGCCTTGAGCGCGGGGAAGATATGGGTCGCCAGCTGGATCACGATCGATGCCGAGATGTACGGCATCACGTTCAGCGCGAAGATGCTGAAACGGTGCAGGGCGCCGCCCGAGAACATGTTGAACATGTCCACGATGCCGCCGCCCTGCGCCTGCATCAACGAAAGCATGGCTTCGGGATTGACCCCGGGGACCGGCACGTAGCAGCCGATCCGGTACACGATCAAAGCGCCGAGTACGAACAACAAGCGCTGGCGAAGTTCAGTGAACTTGCCCACGCCGCTGCCGAGGTTACCGATGCCAGCCTGCGCCATCTGCGAATTACTCCTGTACGCTGCCGCCGGCAGCTTCGATCGCGGCCTTGGCGCCCGCGGTCGCGGCAACGCCCTTCAGCACGAACTTCTTGGACAGCTCGCCCTTCTTGACGATCTTGGCCTTCTTGGCGGTCGACGGCACCAGCTTGGCAGCGCGCAGCGCGGCAAAGTCGATCTCGCCAGCTTCCAGCTTGTCCAACTGGTAGGACAGCACTTCAGCGGTGTCCTTGGCCATCTTCGAGCGGAAGCCGACCTTCGGCAGACGACGCTGCATCGGGGTCTGGCCGCCTTCGAAGCCGGCCTTGATCTTGCCGCCACCCTTACGGGCGAACGAACCCTTGTGGCCGCGGCCGGCGGTCTTGCCCAGGCCCGAGCCGATGCCGCGACCGACGCGGGTGCGCTCGGTGCGGGCGCCCGGTGCCGGGCTCAGATCATTGAGACGCATAGTCATGGTCGATTACTCCTCAACCTGGACGAGGTAGTGAACCTTGTTGATCAGGCCGCGAACCTGCGGGCTGTCCTTCAGTTCGCGCACATCGTTGAGCTTGTTCAGGCCCAGCGCACGCACCGACAGGCGGTGGATGGACTGGGTACCACGCAGGCCGCGCACCAGGCGCACCTTCACGGTCTTGTTGGTGTCATTAGCCATGGGTCAGCTCCTCCACCTTCTTGCCGCGCTTGGCCGCAATGCGGGTCGGCGACTGCATTTCGGTCAGGCCCTTGACGGTGGCGCGGACCAGGTTGATCGGGTTGCGCGAGCCGGTGGCCTTGGCCAGCACGTTCTTCACGCCCACCGCTTCCAGCACCGCACGCATGGCGCCGCCGGCGATCACGCCGGTACCCTCGGAAGCCGGCTGCATGTACACGCGAGCCGCACCGTGGCCGGACTTCAGCGGGTGCCAAAGGGTGCCATTGTTGAGGTCGATGTTGGCCATGTTCTTGCGGGCGTATTCCATCGACTTCTGGATGGCGACCGGCACTTCGCGCGCCTTGCCATAACCGAAGCCGACCTTGCCGTCGCCATCGCCGACCACGGTCAGCGCGGTGAAGGTGAACTGGCGACCGCCCTTGACGGTCTTGCTGACGCGGTTGACCGCGACCAGCTTCTCGATCATGCCGTCGTCGACTTTCTCTTCGCGGCGATCGCGATCACGACCCCGCGGCGAACGTTCTTCTGCCATTTCTGAATTCCTTGATTGGACGGATATGTACGGCTCAGGGCCGCTTATGGTTGTTGATTACCACCGTGCATCCGTGTCCGCTGCAGAAGAGCGGCACAGCCCGGCGCTTGACCCGCGCCGGCGGGTTGCGGCACGCCCGAAGGCGCGCCGCGTACTACTTAGAACTGCAGGCCGCCTTCGCGAGCTGCGTCGGCCAGCGCCTTGATGCGGCCGTGGTAGCGGTAGCCCGAGCGGTCGAACGCGACCTTCTCGATGCCCGCGGCCTTGGCGCGCTCGGCGATCAGCTTGCCCACCTTGACGGCGGCGTCGCTGTTCTTGCCGTTCTTCAGGCCGTCCTTGACGTCGGCCTGCAGGGTGTTGGCAGCGGCGATGACCGTCGAACCGTCGGCGGTGAAGACCTGTGCGTACAGGTGCTGGCCGGTGCGCAGGACCGACAGGCGCGGCACACCGAGATTACGGATGTGGGCGCGGGTCGACTTGGCGCGGCGCAGGCGAGCGATGTTCTTGTTCATTTTCTGGTTCCTTAAGAAGCGGATCGGCTTGGACGGGGATCAACCCGCATTACGCCTTCTTGGCTTCCTTGCGAATGATGACTTCACCGGCGTACTTCACACCCTTGCCCTTGTAGGGCTCCGGCGGACGGAAACCGCGGATCTTGGCGGCAACTTCGCCAACGCGCTGCTTGTCGACGCCCTGCACCAGGATTTCGGTCTGGGTCGGGGTGGACAGCGTGATGCCTTCCGGCGCCACGAACACGAGCGGGTGCGAGAAACCGAGCGACAGGCTCAGGTCCTTGCCCTGCATGGCGGCACGGTAACCGACGCCGACCAGCTCCAGCTTGCGCTCGAAGCCTTCGGAAACACCCTTGACCATGTTGGCCAGGATGGCGCGGACGGTACCGGTGATGGCCAGCTGCGACGGATCATTGGCCGACAGGTTGGCAACATCGCCATCGATGGCGATCTCGACGCCGACCGGCTTGACCAGGCTCAGGGTGCCCTTCGGGCCCTTGACGCTGACCAGCTCCGGCTGGACGTTCACTTCAACACCCTTCGGCAGGGCGACGGGCTTCTTGGCTACGCGGGACATGTTCTGCTCCTTCCCTTAGGCCACGAAGCACAGGACTTCGCCACCGACGCCGGCCTGACGGGCCTGCGCATCGGTCATGATGCCCTTCGACGTGGAGATGATGGCGATACCGAGACCGCCGAGAACCTTCGGCAGTTCTTCCTTGCCGCGGTACTGACGCAGACCCGAGCGCGAGACACGCTTCAGGGTCTCGATGACCGGACGGCCTTCGAAATACTTCAGGACCACTTCCAGGTCCGACTTGTTGTTCTCGCCCGGGAGGACGCGCAGGTCGGCGATGTAGCCCTCGTCCTTCAGGACCTGGGCGATCGCAACCTTGATCTTGGAAGACGGCAACTTCACCGTCGGCTTGCCCACCGCGGCCGCATTCTTGATGCGGACCAGCAGGTCGGCGATGGGATCAGTCATGCTCATATAAGTACCTTTGAGTGCACCGATATCCGCTTACGCGAAAATCTTGTGTTTTCCTGGAGGGGCCAGGGCCCGTTACCCGCTCTCCAACCAGGAGGCAAGGAGCGGAATTATACGACAAAAGAGCCCGACGGGCGCCGGACTCTTTAAACAGGCAGTCATACCGCCCTGCCCGCTCGGCCGCCGTGGCGGCCGATGGACTTGCAGCTGTTACCAGCTGGCCTTGCGCAGGCCCGGCACATCGCCACGCATGGTGGCTTCGCGCAGCTTGTTACGGCCCAGGCCGAACTTGCGGTACACGCCACGCGGGCGGCCCGACAGTTCGCAGCGGTTGCGCTGGCGGCTCGGCGACGAATCGCGCGGCAGCTTCTGCAGCTTCACGACCGCATCAGCCTTCTCGTCGTACGACGAATCCTGGCTGGCGATGATCTTCTTCAGCGCTTCGCGCTTGTCGGCGAACTTCTTGGCCAGCTTTTCCCGCTTGATGTCGCGGTTGACCATGGAGGTCTTTGCCATTTCGGTTTTCCTCGCGAATCAGTTACGGAACGGGAACTTGAACGCTGCGAGCAGCGCCTTCGCTTCCGCGTCGGACTTGGCGGTGGTGGTGATGGCGATATCCATGCCGCGGATCGCGTCGACGGCGTCGAAGTCGATTTCCGGGAAGATGATCTGCTCCTTCACGCCCATGTTGAAGTTGCCACGGCCGTCGAACGAACGCCCCGAGATGCCGCGGAAGTCACGCACGCGCGGCAGCGAGATGTTGATCAGGCGGTCCAGGAACTCATACATCTTGGCGCGACGCAGGGTCGTCTTGCAGCCGATCGGCCAGCCATCGCGGATCTTGAACGAAGCCACCGAGACGCGCGACTTGGTGACCACCGGCTTCTGGCCGGAGATCTTGCTCATGTCGGCGACGGCATTTTCCAGGATCTTCTTGTTGGTGGCCGCTTCGCCCACGCCCATGTTCAGCGTGACCTTGACCAACCGCGGTACTTCCATCGGATTGGTGTAACCGAACTCCTTCATCAGGGCCGGCACCACTTCTTCCTTGTAGATTTTTTCGAGACGAGAAGTCATGACCTCATTCCTCAGGCGTCGAGCGCCTCACCGCTGGAGCGGAACACACGCAGTTTGCGTCCATCCTCCAGCACCTTGAAGCCAACGCGCTCGCCCTTGCCCGAAGCCGGGTTGACGATAGCCACGTTGGAGATATGGATCGAAGCTTCACGCTCGACCACGCCGCCGGCGACACCCGCCTGCGGGTTCGGCTTGGTGTGGCGCTTGACGACGTTCACGTTGGAGACGACCACGCGGTCACCTTCGACGCGAATCACTTCGCCCTGCTTGCCCTTGTCCTTGCCGGTGTTGATGACGACCTGGTCGCCCTTCTTGATACGGTTAGCCATGTGTATGTCCTCAGCTCACAGCACTTCGGGAGCGAGCGAGACGATCTTCATGAACTTCTCGGAACGCAGCTCGCGAGTGACCGGCCCGAAGATACGGGTACCGATCGGCTCCTGCTTGTTGTTCAGCAGGACGGCGGCGTTGCCATCGAAGCGGATCAGCGAACCGTCCGGACGACGCACGCCCTTGCGGGTACGCACGACGACGGCGTCATAGACTTCGCCCTTCTTGACCTTGCCGCGCGGAATCGCGTCCTTCACGGTCACCTTGATGATGTCGCCAATGTGCGCGTAGCGGCGCTTGGAGCCGCCGAGCACCTTGATGCACATCACTTCCTTGGCACCGGAGTTGTCGGCGACGTCGAGGTAGCTCTGCATCTGGATCATGATTCAGATCTCCCTTATTCGGCCGAGCGGGTGACGATTTCCACCACCCGCCAGTTCTTGGTCTTGGAAAGCGGCGCAATCTCGGTCACGCGCACGACGTCGCCTTCGTTGCAGGCATTGTCGGCGTCATGGGCGTGCAGCTTGGTCGAGCGCTTGATGTACTTGCCGTACAGGGCGTGCTTGACTTGGCGCTCGACCAGGACGGTCACCGTCTTGTCCATCTTGTTGCTGACGACACGGCCTTCGACCGTGCGCAGCGTCTTGTTTTCGTTGTTGTCGCTCATCGCGGCCGTCCTTACTGGGTGCTGCCGAGCAGGTGCTTGACGCGAGCAATCTCGCGGCGCACCCGGCGGGTTTCGTGGGTCTTCGGCAGCTGGCCGGTGACTGCCTGCATGCGGAGCGAGAACTGCTCCTTACGCAGGTCGGTCAGGTGGGCCTTGAGTTCGTCAGCCGACTTTTCGCGGAGTTGTTTGATGTCCATCAGCGCACCGTCCGGGTCACGAAAGTGGTGGTCACCGACAACTTGGCCGCTGCCAGGCGGAACGCCTCGCGAGCCACGTCTTCAGCGACGCCTTCGATTTCATAGATCATGCGGCCGGGCTGGATCTGCGCGACCCAGTACTCCACGTTGCCCTTACCGGAGCCCATTCGGACTTCGATCGGCTTCTTGGTGATCGGCTTGTCCGGGAACACGCGGATCCACATCTTGCCGCCGCGCTTGACGTAGCGGCTGATCGAGCGGCGAGCCGCTTCGATCTGGCGCGCGGTCAGCTGGCCGTGAGCGGTGGCCTTCAGGCCGTACTCGCCGAAGCTGACAGCATTGCCGCTCCATGCCAGGCCGTCGTTACGGCCCTTGTGCATCTTGCGGTATTTGGTTCGCTTGGGTTGCAACATTGCCGTTACCTCGCTTCACGAGCCGGGCGCGAAGGACGGTCACCACGGTCGCCACGATCATTGCGATCGTTGCGCGGGCTGTCGTCCTGCTTCTCCTGGCCAACCTGGGAGAAGTCGAAGACCTCGCCCTTGTAGATCCAAACCTTGATGCCGATGATGCCGTAGGTCGTCTTGGCTTCAGCGAAGCCATAGTCGATGTCGGCACGCAGCGTGTGCAGCGGCACGCGGCCTTCGCGGTACCACTCCGAACGGGCGATTTCCGCACCGTTGAGGCGGCCAGCCACGTTGACCTTGATGCCCAGGGCACCCAGGCGCATCGCGTTGCCGACCGCACGCTTCATCGCGCGGCGGAACATGATGCGGCGCTCGAGCTGCTGCGCGATCGACTCGGCGACCAGCTGCGCATCCAGCTCCGGCTTGCGCACTTCGGTCACGTTGATGTGCGCCGGGACGCCCATCATTTCGCTGACCGACTTGCGCAGCTTCTCGATGTCCTCACCACGCTTGCCGATCACCACGCCCGGACGGGCGGTGTGGATCGTCACGCGCGCGGTCTTTGCCGGACGCTCGATCAGGATCTTGCTGATGCCCGCCTGCGCCAGCTTCTTGCGCAGCATTTCACGGACCTTGAGGTCGGCAGCCAGGTAGCTGGCGAACTCGCCCTTGTTGGCGTACCACTTGGAATTCCAGTCCTTGGCAATGCCCAAGCGGATTCCGATCGGATGAACTTTATGACCCATCGTCTTTTCCTTTCCGCCTTACTTGCCGGCGCCCACAACCACAGTGATGTGGCTGGTGCGCTTGAGGATGCGGGTACCGCGGCCCTTGGCCCGCGCCATGAAACGCTTCAGGGTCGGACCTTCATCAACCATGATGGTCTTGACCTTCAGCTCGTCGACATCGGCGCCCTGATTGTTCTCGGCATTGGCGATTGCCGACTCCACCACCTTCTTGATCAGGTGGGCAGCCTTTTTATCCGAGAACTTCAGCAGGTTGACCGCACGCTCGGCGGACAAGCCGCGCACTTGGTCAGCGACCAGGCGAGCCTTCTGCGGGGAGATGCGCGCGGTGCGCAGGATTGCTTTCGCTTCCATTGTCATCTCTCCTTACTTGCCCGACTTCTTGTCGCCACCGTGACCCTTGAAGGTCCGGGTGACGGCAAATTCGCCGAGCTTGTGGCCCACCATGTTCTCGTTGACCAGCACCGGAACGTGGTTCTTGCCGTTATGCACGGCGATAGTGAAACCCACCATTTCCGGCAGGATCATCGA
>DATLJF010000139.1:0-4909 GCA_035539015.1 Stenotrophomonas sp.
GCCCAATTTCGTCTTGCTCAAGAGGAGGCTCACCATGTTGCAGTCACGTTCGGTTCCCTGGCGCGCTGGTGCGGTGCTGCTGGTGGCCGCGGTCGCTTTCGTCGGCGTGTTGCCGTATCGCGTGGTTGCCGCTGCGCCGCAAATCGAAGATGACGCTGATCCGGCGCAACGCGCCAATCTCGCTGCTGCCGCACCGGCCAGCGCCGTCAAGCCTGCCGCCAAGGGCGGCGCGCAAGAGTCCGCGGTGACAGCGACGGTAACGCGTTCGGCCAGCGCGGCTGCACCGGCGGTGGTCGCCACGCCAGTGGTGCAGGCGCGCGTGGCCGTTGCCGCGCGCCCGGCCACTGCCGCGCAGGCTGCTGCCGATGCCGACTGGATGCCCGCGCCGCCAGCGCCGCCCGCGCCACCCGCGGCGTCGGTGCCGCCGCCGCCCCCGCACGCCGTGCCAGCGCCACCGGCACCGATGGCTCCGCTCCCGCCGACCGCGCCCGCAGCACCGGCGCCCATGCGCGGTACCTTCACCTTCGTCGACAAGGACAACGCGCGCACCGCCTGGGTGCTGATGGACGGCGATCACGTGCATGCCTTTGGCACCCCCGAGGACCTCCAGGCGGCGCGCAAGCAACAGCGCAGCGGTGAAGCGGTGTGGTGGTTGCGCGAAGGTGACCAGCGCTACGTGGTGCGCGACCCGGCCGCGCTGGCGCAATTGCGCCAGGCCTATGCGCCGCTGCAGGCACTAAGCCGCCAGCAAAGCGAGCTCGGCGCCAAGCAAGGCGTCCTGGGCGGGGAGCAGGGCAAGCTCGGCGCTCGCCAGGGTGAACTGGGCGCGCGGCAAGGCGCGATCGCTGCGCGCGTGGCACAGCTCGCCCTGGAGCAGAGCTCGGCCGCGCTGGCCGGCAAGCCGATCTCGCAGGAACGCCAGCAACAGGCCGAACGCGAACAGCAGGCGTTGTCGCAACAGATGGAGGCGTTGGCGCGGGAGCAACAGGCGATCGGCGAGCGCCAGGGCGACCTGGGACGCCAGCAAGGCGACCTGGGCAAGCGCCAGGAAGCAGCGCTGAACCGGTTGCGCGCCCAGGGCGAGCGCCTGGGCCGCGAAGCCATCGCCAGCGGCAAGGCACAGCGGATCTGAGTCCGCAGCGGCCTCGGGCCGCGCGACGTACTTAGTGTTGCCCCGCCTGCGGGTCGCGTACGGGGGGCGCTGCGTCGGCCGCAGCAGATGCCGACACCGGTGCCGGAGCGGCAGGCGTGGCAGGCGCATCCGGCGCATCCGGCATCCGGGTGTCGGCGTCGGGGAGTGCGGGTCCCACCGCGAGCGGTTGCGCCGCGCCGCCCAGCAGCGCCTGCTCGGCATCGTGGGTCATCACCACGATGCTGATACGGCGGTTGATCGGGTTCTGCGGATTGACCTTGTCAAACAGCACCGAGGAAGACAGTCCGACCACGCGGCTGACCTTGTCCTCGCCCATGCCGCCTTCCAGCAGCGCCCGGCGCGCGGCATTGGCGCGGTCGGCGCTGAGCTCCCAATTGCCGTAGCCGCCGGTGTTGTTGTAGGCGGTGGTATCGGTGTGGCCGGTGATGCTGATGTGGTTGGGCACCTGGTTGATGAACTGCGCCAGCTCGCGCAGGATGCCGCCGGTGTAGTCCTTCAGCCGCGCACTGCCCATGTCGAACATCGGCCGGTTCTGCTGGTCGACGATCTGGATACGCAGGCCATCGGGGGTGAGGTCCAGCAGCAGCTGGTCCTTGAACGGCTCCAGCGCCTGGCTCTTGCCGATGGCTTCCTTCAGTTCCTGCATCAGCGATTCGAGCTGCCGCTTTTCCTGCGCCTTGCGTTCTTCCTCGGTCGGGCCGGAGGCCTTCTTGTTGAATGGGTCCGGACCCTGGCCACGCGGGATCTGCATGGTGCCGCCGAGCTTGATCATCGAGGTGCTGGCACCGCCTGGACCATTCATCCCAGGCGCCGGCACCGGGCTCTTGCCGGCGATCGGGCTGGGATTCTTGAAGTAATCCGAAATGGCTTCGCGCTGCTTGGTTGTAGTGGCACCGACCAGCCACATCACCAGGAAGAAGGCCATCATCGCGGTCACGAAGTCGGCATAGGCCACTTTCCAGGCACCACCATGGTGGCCGGCGGCCTGCACCTTCTTGACCCGTCGCATGATGACGGTGGTCTTCTCGGCCATGGCCGTGCCCCTACTTGATCGTCTTCAGGTGGGCCTCGAACTCGGAGAAGCCCGGGCGCACGTTCGAAGGCAGGGTCTTGCGGGCGAATTCGAGGGCGATCTTCGGGTTGTAGCCGCGCAGGCAGGCGAGCAGGGCGGTCTTGACCGACTCGTAGATGCGTGCGTCCTGCTCGGCGCGCGCTTCCACTGCGGCCGCGAGCGGGCCGATGAAGCCGTACGCCAGCAGGATGCCAAGGAAGGTGCCGACCAGTGCACCGGCCACATGCGCGCCGACCTCGGCGATATCGCCACCGATGGCGCCCATAGTGATCACGATGCCGAGTACCGCCGCAACGATGCCGAAGCCCGGCAGGCCATCGGCCACCTTGGCCAGCGCGTGCGCCGGCGCCATCACTTCGTGGTGGTGCTTCTCCAGCTCCAGTTCCAGCAGCGGTTCGAGCTCGTGCGGCTCGATGTTGCTGCCGATCATCAGGCGCAGGCAGTCGGTGATGAAATCGATCAGGTGGTGGTCGGCCAGCACCTTGGCATAGTTGGCGAACAGCGGGCTGTCGCGCGGCCGCTCGACGTGGTCCTCGAGTGCCATGAAGCCCTCGCGGCGGGCCTTGTTGAGCAGCTCGTAGACCAGGCTCAGGACGTTCCGGTAGTCCTGGCTCTTGTATTTGGGACCCTTGAACACGGCCGGGACCGAAGCCAGGGTGGCCTTGACGGTCTTGGCCGGGGTACCGACGAGGAAGGCGCCGAGCGCCGCGCCGCCGATGATGACCAGCTCGAATGGCTGCCACAGCGCGGCCATCTTGCCGTGCGCGCCGACATAGCCGCCCAGCACGCTGAGCACGACAACGATGAGACCTACGATGATGAGCATAGCGGCCGGGGGGAGGACGGATATCACAGTTTTCGGCCCCCCGGCCGATTTCTTGAGTCACCCGGGCTGGCGGACCGCCCGGGCGCTGAACAGGCTCAGCTCACGACCGGGGCTCCGGCACACTTCTGTGGCTTGCCACCGGCCAAGGTCAGGGTCGCTTCGCCCTGGTGTTCCCAGAATTCGTTGCCGGCCTTGTCGGCGTAGCGCGCGCCCGAGCCCGACTCGGCCTGGGGCAGGACCAGCCGCCCCGTGTCCAGCTGCAGCGAGACGGAGCGCGCGCCGTTGTCGAAGGTCGCCACCACGGGCTTGCCCTCGCAGGTGTAGGACGCGGTGACGCTGGCGGTGCCCGCAGGCATCTCGGCTGCATCCTCTACCGGCGCCTCGGGTATCGGGTCGGCGGGTTTGGCGCAGGCCGAAAGCCCGAGCACGATCAAGGCCAGGGCAGCACCCTGCAGGGAATTACGCATAGGAGGGTCTCCTCGTTGATGGAACCCCCACCCTAGGCCAGCACCCCCGACCCTGTCGCGGCCGGAACTGCACTGAAAAGTCAGGCGCTGCCGGCTTCGGCCCCGCCCCGATGCAGCGGATTGGGCAGCGGCTGGCCCTGTTCGGTGAAAGCCAGCGAAACCGAATTGAGGCAGTGGCGCTCACCGGTAGGCGGCGGGCCGTCGGGAAAGACGTGGCCCAGGTGGCTGCCGCAGCGGGCGCAGGTGATCTCGGTGCGGATCATGCCGTAGCTGGTATCGCGAATCTCGCGCACGTGGGTGGCGTCATAAGGCGCGAAGAAGCTCGGCCAGCCGGTGCCCGAGTCGAACTTGGCGCTGGAACGGAACAGGGGCAGCCCGCACAGGCGGCAGGTGTAGACGCCTTCGAGCTTGTTGTCGAGGAATACGCCGCAGAAGGGAGCTTCGGTGCCGTGCTGTAGCAGGACCCGCTTTTCCTCTTCGGTGAGCCCGGCCACCAGTGCGTCGCGCTGGTCGGTGGAAGGCGGGGTGAGGTCGAAATCGCTCATGGTCGATGCGTCCGATGGGGGGCGCGGAGGCGCCGGGTCGAGGGTGGTAATGTGGGCGCCCTGCGTTCGTTCAAGGAATGACCATGCGCTGCCTGTCGATGATGGCATGCCTGCTCGGCCTCTCGATTGCGCCCACCATCGCCTACGGAGTGACACCTGCCATGCACCATGCCACCGGTACCTTCGAAGTCAAATTGCAGCCACAGCCGGCGCGCGAAGATGCTGGCCTGGGGCGGCTGTCGCTGGACAAGGTATTCAACGGCCCGCTCGCCGCTGTTTCGCGCGGCGAGATGCTGGCCGCGCGCACCGCGCAGCAGGATTCAGCGGCGTACGTGGTGATTGAAAGCGTGGAAGGAACGTTGGACGGGCGTGCCGGCGGTTTCGTGCTCGTCCACCGCGGACTGCTCGATCGCGGCGCCCAGACCCTGGCGATCAGCGTGGTGCCCGATTCCGGTACCGGCAACCTGGCCGGGCTGCGCGGCGAGATGAATATCCGTATCGAGGGCGGCGTGCATTATTACGACTTCGACTACACCTTGCCGGACAGCTGAGGAGGCGCCGATGTTGAAGATGAAGCCATGGGCCATCGCAATCACGGTGGCTTGCGTGCTGCATGCTGGCCCGGCTTTCGCCCAGCTTGCCGACCCCACTAGGACCCGCTCCACCACCCAGGTCACGGCGCCGCCGCCGCCACCGGTGCCGGTACAGCGGATCGATCCGGCGCCACCACCGCCGACGCCGCTCTCCAGTTCCCTTGGGCAACGTGATCAGGCGGCGCCCCTGCAGGTACCGCCGCAGGCCGGCGCGCAGGCGCCGCAAACACCGGCGATCGGCATGGGTTCGCCC
>DATLJF010000140.1:0-2453 GCA_035539015.1 Stenotrophomonas sp.
CCATCCCGAACTCGGAAGTGAAACGCAGCTGCGCCGATGGTAGTGTGGCTCAAGCCATGCGAGAGTAGGTCATCGCCAGGGGCTTTACCCTCAAACCCCCAGCCATCAGGCTGGGGGTTTGTCTTTTTGCGCAGCGGGAAATGCGCTCGGCGACTAACTCGCCTGCATTTGGCTCCCAAACAAAAAGGCCGACCGGAAATCCGGTCGGCCTTCTGTTTGTCTGTGTTCCTGGCTACCCACAGGAAAGATGGCGCGCCCGGAGGGATTCGAACCCCCGACCAATGGCTTCGGAAGCCACTACTCTATCCGGCTGAGCTACGAGCGCGTGGTCGAGCATTATGCCAGAGCTTGCGCTGGCGCGGTGGGTTCGTGGCGCAGGCTGCGCCAGAAGACGCCCAGGACCGGTGTAACGCCAGAGCCCCCCGTCGACCGACTGCTATCCTTTCTGCATGAGTTACGAACGCTTCCAGCCTCAATCCCCCGTTGCGGCGCCGTCCGTGTGGCGCGACCGCCTGACCCAGTACTGGAAACTGATCCGTGGCGATCGTCCGATCGGCAGCCTGCTCCTGCTGTGGCCGACGTGGTGGGCGTTATGGCTGGCGGCGGGCGGCGTACCGCCCTGGTGGGTGCTGTTTGTCTTTACCGCGGGGGTGTGGCTCACCCGCTCGGCTGGCTGCGTGATCAACGACTACGCCGACCGCTGGCTCGATCCCCACGTGGAGCGTACCCGGCAGCGGCCGCTTGCCACCGGCGCGGTCTCGGGCCGCGAAGCCCTGGCGGTGTTCGCCGTCCTGATGCTGGTGGCGTTCGGTCTGGTGCTGACGTTGAACGCATTGACCATCGGCCTGAGTTTCATCGGCCTGTTTCTGGCCGCGACCTATCCCTACCTGAAACGCTACACCCACCTGCCGCAGGTCTATCTCGGCATGGCTTTTGGCTGGGGCATCCCGATGGCGTTCGCCGCCGTGCAGGGACACGTGCCCGTCATCGGTTGGGTGCTCTACCTGGCCAATATTCTGTGGTCCACGGCTTATGACACCTGGTATGCGATGGTGGACCGGGATGACGATATGCGCATGGGTTCGCGTTCGACGGCGATCCTGTTTGGCGACATGGATCTCATTGCCCAGAGTGTGCTCTACACGCTCACTTTTGCCGCATTGGCCATCGTCGGTACGCGCGCCGATATGGGCCAATGGTATTGGTGCGGCTTTGCCGTGGCGGTGGTCCTGGTGAGCTACGAGTTCTTCATCGCGCGCAAGCGCGAGCGTGGCCCGTGCTTCCGCGCGTTTCTCCACAACAATTGGGTCGGCCTGGCCATTTTCGTCGGCATCGCCGTCGACCTGGCGCTGCGCCACGGCTAGCCGCAGCGCAGCGCCAGGTATCTTGCGGCCGTCTCAGACCATCGTTGCCGCAATCCCGCGCACCCGGAACGCCGCAATGATCTGCACGATGCCGTAGACGATCGCCGCAGCGCCGATCCAGATAGTGGTCACGGCCAGGCCGCTCGCCGGGTTGAGAATGAACAGCCCCCCGAGCACGATGGCCAGCAGGCCGCTCAGCGCGATCAGCCATTCGCCTCGGATCTGCTTGCGTACGCGGATTGCGAACACGATCCGGTAGACGCCGGCCACGATCAGCCACGCTGCCAGGAACAGCAGCAGAACGCCGGCCGTGGCCACCGGGTTGAAGACCGTCAACAAGCCGAACACGATCGACACCACCGCGTACAGCGCGAGCCATGCCTTGGAGATCGCCACCTGCTTGTCGAACAACGCCAGCAGGCTCACCAGCCCTTCGGCAAGCGCCATAACACCCAGCGCCCAGGCCAATGCGGCGGCGGCCGCCACAGGCCGGGTGACCGCGATCAGCCCGAACAACACGCCCAGCACGCCGTACAGCAACAGCACCCACCAACTCCGACCGAGCGAAGAGAAAATTCCAACGACTCCAGATTGTCCTTGCGCGCCCATCGCCTACTCCTTTATCCGCCGGTTGCCCGGCGTGAGATTGCGTTCCGCCGGCGATGCTACGCCGCACCCGCGGATGCGACTTTCACCTGTTCTTCATGGCACGCGGGCACAGACCCACGCATCTACCCGGCTGGCACCAGCCTGCCGCAGCGTACGCGCCGCGGACCGCAGCGTCGCGCCGGTGGTCATGACGTCGTCAACCAGGACGACGTGTGGTGGCACCGGCGCGACACTGTCGAAGACACCGTGCACGTTGCGGCGCCGCGCTGTCGCCTGCAGCGTCGACTGCGCCTGCGTGGCAACCCGACGCCGCAGCGCGAAGCGCCATGGCTGCCGAAGTGCATGGGACAGCGGGCGCGTCAATTCCGCCGCCTGGTCGTAGCCGCGCGCCCGCAGGCGGCCGGTGTGCAGCGGGATCGGCACGAGGACGGCAGCGCCGGCGGCCAGCGGCGCGAACGGAGACATGCCAAGGTGCCTGAG
>DATLJF010000141.1:0-7754 GCA_035539015.1 Stenotrophomonas sp.
CTGTCACGCCGGAGGTCGCGGGTTCGAGTCCCGTCCGCTCCGCCATTCATCCGAGCCCCCTGCGCAAGCAGGGGGCTTTTTTTTGGGTTCTTCACCTAGCCTGGAAGCAGGTACACTGACGGGCTTCGCCCTAGTGCCCGATGCGCCCCAATGCTGCAGAAACTTCGCGACAAGACCTCCGGCTGGATCGTCACCCTGATCATGGGGTTGTTGATGATCCCGTTCCTGTTCGTCATCGACAGCAGCTATCTCGGCGGCATGGGCGCCAATGACGTTGCCCGCGTGCAGGCGCCGCCGAAATGGTGGACCTCGGCACCCTCGTGGTGGCCGGTCTCGCTGCTGTGGCAGCACCGCGATATCAGCACCGCGCAGTTCCGTGAGCGCTTCGAACAGCTGCGCATGCAGACGCGCCAGCAGCAGGGCGAGAACTTCGATGCGCAACGCTTCGAATCGACCGAGAACAAGCTCAAGGCGCTGGACCAGTTGGTGGACGAAGAAGTCGCCCGCCTGGCCGCTGAGCGTGCCGGCGTCGTGGTTACCGACGAGGCCGTGCGCAACACCATCGCCAGCATTCCGGGCTTCCAGACCAACGGTAAGTTCGATCCGTCGCTGTACCGCGAACAGCTCGCGCGCGGCCTGCCGGCGCGCACGCCGGCGCAGTTCGAGCAGCTGGTGCGCGAGAGCCTGGAGCAGTCGCTGATTCCTTCGGCGATCGCCACCTCGGCGTTCTCCAGCAAGAGCGATTTCGAGCACGCCATCCGCCTGATGGGCGAGACCCGCGATGTCACCCTGGGCGTGCTGCCGCAGCAGGAAATGGACACCGCGCCGGTCACCGATGCGCAGGCGCAGGCCTGGTATACGGCCCATCCGGCCGATTTCCGCCAGCCGGAAATGGTCTCGATCGAGTACGTTGAACTCAATGCTGCCAACCTGCCGGCGGCGCAGCCGGCCGACGAGGCGACGCTGCGCAAGCGCTACGAAGAAGACAAGTCGCGCTTCGTGGATGCCGAGCAGCGCATGGCCTCGCACATCCTCATTGCCGTGCCCGCCGGTGCCGACGCCGCCACGCAGAAGGCAGCCGAGGACAAGGCCGCCAAGCTGGCCGCGCAGGCGCGCCAGCCGGGCGCCGATTTCGCCGCGCTGGCCAAGGCCAATTCCGACGATCCGGGCTCCAAGGACGCCGGCGGCGATCTCGGCTGGATCGAGAAGAACGTCATGGTCAAGCCGTTCGAGGACGCAGTCTTCGCGGCCAAGGTCGGTGAGGTCGTTGGCCCGGTGAAGACCGAGTTCGGCTACCACGTCATCCAGGTGCGCGAGCTCAAGGGTGGGCAGGGCAAGTCGTTCGAGGAAGTGCGCGACCAGCTCGCCGCCGAACAACTCAAGGCCGATGCCGACAAGGCCTATGCCGACCAGAGCGGCAAGCTGGTCGACCTGGTGATGAAGAATCCGACCGAGCTGAGCGGTGCGGCCAAGGAGATGGGCCTGCCGGTGCAGACCCTCGGCCCGTTCTCGCGTGCCGATGCCAGCGGTATCGCCGCCAACCCGGCAGTGCAGCGCGTGGTGTTCTCCGAGGCCGCGATCCAGGACGGCACCGTCAGCGATCCGATCGAACTGGCGCCGAACCACAGCGTGCTGGTGCGCGTCACCCAGCACACTGCCGAGCAGACCCTGCCGTTGGACAAGGTGCGCGAACGCGTCGTCGCTGCCGTGCATGCCGACCGCACCAACCAGGCGGCGGCCAAGCAGGCCGAAGCGCTGGTCGAGCGCCTGCGCAAGGGCGAAACGCTGGAGGCGATCGCGCCGGGCGCGCAGTTGCAGGTCAGCCCGCTGCCGACCCTGCAGCGCGGCATGCCGATGCCGACCGCCGCGGCCAACCGCGTGTTCTTCGCCGCACCGGCGCCAGCCGAAGGCAAGCCTTCGGTAGGCAAGGTGGAGCTGGCTACCGGCCGCTACGCGGTGTTCCTGGTCAACAAGGTCACGCCGGGCGATCTGTCGAAGTTGCCGCCGGGCCAGGTCGACACCCTGCGCGGGCAGTTCGCCGGCATGCAGGGCGAGGCGGCGCAGCGTGCCTTCGTCGAAGGCTTGCGCAAGCAGTTCAAGGTGACCATCCACGAAGCGCAGCTGTAAGGCTGCCCTTCGCTCCCGCTTCCGCATGGCCGGAAGCGGGAAATGAAAAAGCCCGGCTTTCGCCGGGCTTTTTTCTTGCTGCGTTCTTTGCCCGGTTTACGCGGGCTCAGCCCACATCTTCCAGCCCGGTCATGCCGAGAATGTTGTAGCCGGCATCGACGTAGGTGACTTCGCCGGTAACGCCTGCGGCCAGGTCCGAGCACAGGAAGGCGCCGACATTGCCGACGTCTTCGATGGTCACGGTGCGACGCAGCGGGGCGTACTGTTCGACATGGCCGAGGATCTTGCGGAAGCTGCCGATGCCCGAGGCCGCCAGGGTCTTGATCGGGCCGGCGGAGATCGCGTTGACGCGGATGCCCTCGGCGCCCAGGTTCAGCGCCAGGTAGCGCACCGTGGCTTCGAGGCTGGCCTTGGCCACGCCCATGACGTTGTAGTTCGGCAGCGCGCGCTCGGCGCCGAGGTAGCTCAAGGTCAGCACCGAGCTCGGGTGGCCGGTGAGCAGCGGGCGCGCGGCCTTGGTCAGCCCGGCCAGCGAATAGGCAGAGATGTCATGGGCCATGCGGAAGGCTTCGCGGTCGAGGCCGTCGAGGAAGCCGCCAGCGAGCGCTTCGCGCGGGGCGAAGGCGATGGCATGGACGAGGATGTCCAGGCGGTCCCAGCGTTGGCTGAGCTCATCGATGCAGGCCTGGATCTGGGCGTCGTCAGAGACGTCCAGCGGAATCACGATGTCGCTGCCGAACTGCTCGGCGGCTTTTTGCACACGCGACTTCAGTTTCTCGTTCTGATAGGTAAACGCCAGTTCGGCGCCTTCGCGATGCATGGCTTCGGCGATGCCGCTGGCGATGGAACGCTCGCTGGCGATGCCGGTGATGAGGGCGCGCTTGCCTTGCAGAAAACCCATTTCGTTCTCACAGTATTGACCGATCGCGGTAGTGTGCCACGAATGGCAGCATTTCCGTACGGTTGAACCTTGTTCCGGATGGGTCCGGCGGGCTCAGGGCTTGCTGTCGAATGCCAGCACCATGCCTGGCTTGAGCACCGCGCTGGTCTTGAGTCCGTTGCGCGACAACAGCGTCTTGACCGGGATGCCGTAGCGCTTGGCAATCGTCCAGGCCGATTCGCCATTACGCACGGTGTGAGTGCGTGCGGCGACGGCCTTGTTGCTGCGCGCGCTGCGCTTGGAAGGCGCGGCGGCGGCGCCGACGTCGGCATCATCCGCCGGTTCGGTCGTGGTGGTGATCAGGGTGGGTAGCGGCTCGGCATCGGCGCTTGCGGCGGTGGCCGCGTCGATGGCTGGTGCCAGCAGCGCGCGTTGTGTGCCGTTGCCCTTGGCCAGCGCCGGGTTCAAGCGACTGATCATGGCCGGTTCGAGGTCACGTTGCCGCGCCCACTGCGCCAACGAGGCGCCGGCGGGCAGGGTGTGCTCGGCCAGGATCGGCACCGAACGGTCCATTGCCGCCATCAGGCCTTCCTGCGCTTGCGCCTTGTCCAGCACGCAGGCCAGCGCGTGCAGCTTCTCGACATAGGCGTAGGTCACCGGCGACAGGCCGGGCAGTTTGGCGGGGTTGGCGTTCTGGGCGTTCATGCCGCCGCGGCGCAGCGACTGCAGCAGCCGGTACTCGCCGGCGTTGTAGGCCATGATCGTCAATCGCCAATCGCCGCCGAACATGCCGTAGAGCGTCTTCAGGTAGCGCACCGCCGCATCGGTGGAATCCACCGCCGACAGGCGCCCGTCATAGCCCTTGCCGACCGCTACCTGGTGGTTGCGCGCGGTGCTGGCGACGAACTGCCACAAACCCGCCGGGCCGCTGCCGTTGCGCGCGGCCGGGTGATAGCCACTCTCCACGAACGGGATGAGCGCAAATTCGGTCGGCAGGCCGGCCTCGCGGAGCTGGTCGACGACATAGCCGAACAGCGGCAGCACCTCGTCGTCGCCGTCGGCCATGCGCGCGGGCGCGTGCGAGAAATGCTGCTCCCAGCGCTGGCTGGTCTGGGCCTGGTCGCAGCCGGTGTCAGCGCGGCCGGCGAGGAAATTCTGGTAGATATCGCGGCCGTTGCGGGCGGTGGCCGGCGCCTGCGTGACCTCGGGCGGCGGCTCGACCGGCGGCGTCGGTGGTGGCGCGTCCGCTGCCGTCATCCGGGCCAGGATCGGCGCTGCGGGTACCCCATCGCTGGCGCGACCGGCGAGGGGCAGCATGGCGAGGGCGATCATGCCGCCGAGCAGCCGCCGCCTCATGCGCGGAAATCGTCCTTCCAGCGCCGCAGGCCGGCGAACACCTCGGCCTCGTCAGCCGCTACCTGGCCGGTGTGGCGTGCCACGGCGGCCTGGATTTCCGGCTGGTCGGTACGCAGGAAAGGATTGGTCGCCCGTTCGGCGTTCAACTGGGTGGGAAGGGTGGGGCGTGCGGCTTCGCGCATGGCCAGGGCCTCCTGTTGGCGGCGCTGCAGGGCAGCGTTGGCGGGGTCGACGTGCAGCGCAAAGGCGGCGTTGCCGAGCGTGTATTCGTGGCCGCAGCACACAAGGGTGTCGCCGGGCAGGGCACCCAGGCGGCGAAGGGAGCCGAGCATCTGGGAAGGAGTACCTTCGAACATCCGCCCACAGCCCAGGCTGAACAACGTGTCCCCGCAGAAGACCCGGCCACCGCCGAAATAGGCTATGTGGCTGCGGGTATGGCCGGGAACCGCCAGTACCTCGAAGGCCTCCCCCAGCAGTTCCAGTGGCTGTCCGTCGGCCACCCGCTGGGTCGCGCAGCCAATGCGGGGATCGTCCGGGGCATATACCGCCAGCGCGGGCCAACGCTCGCGCAGGGCAGGCACGCCGCCGATGTGATCATTGTGGTGATGGGTGAGCAGCACCGCCTTGGGCACCCATTGCTCACGGGCCGCGGCGGCAAGGACCGGCTCGGCCTGCCCGGGATCGACCACGATTGCGCGTCCATCCTCGCCGACCAGCGCCCAGATGTAATTGTCCTCGAATGCGGGCAGGGCGCTCAGTCGCATAGAATTGGAACATGCCCTTCACGCCGCTCCCCCGTCAAGCAGGTGTCTCAACCTGGTTTGATACGGGTGCGGGGCAAGCGCTTCTGCAGGCCGAGCACAACGGCATCCTGAACGGTTTGCGCAGCCGGCCGGCGCAACCCTGGCTGTGGATCGGCCCGCCCCAGCCGGCAGCGGACAAACCCGACCTGCAGGCCCGCGGCATCCGCTTGCGCCCGGCGGCAGGTCCCGCTTTCGAAGGCGACCTGCGCTGCGGCCTGCCGCTGCCGCTGGTGGCCGAGAGCGTCCAATCCATCGTCCTGCAGCATGTGCCGCTGCCCGGGGTGGAACTGCTGCTGGCCGAGTGCGAACGCATCCTGATGCCCGGCGGTCGCCTGTGGCTGTATGCCTTGAACCCCTTCAGCCCGTATCGGCTGCGCTGGCGCCGGCACGGGCCGCAGGTGCTGCAGCCGCTGCGTTGGCGCACCTTGGTCCAGGCCGCGGGGCTACGGTGCCTGGGGCAGGCCGGCTACGTCGGCGCGGCCTGGCGGATCGAAGGCGCGCTGGAAGCCGAGGCGGCCGGTTCGGCGCCGTGGCGTGCGGTCTGCGTGCTGGAAGCAGAAAAACGCGTGGTCGCGCCGATCGGGCTGACGCCGGTAGCGGTGGGTTGGCGCCGACCGGTGGCGACGATCTGACGGCCTCACTCATTAGATTTGCTGCACGGAAATACGGGGAACCATGAAGTCCATTGAGATCCACACCGACGGCTCCTGCCTCGGCAACCCCGGCCCGGGCGGCTGGGCCGCGCTGTTGCGCTACAACGGCCGCGAGAAGGCACTGTCCGGCGGCGAAGCGGTGAGCACCAACAACCGCATGGAGCTGATGGCCGCGATCATGGCGCTGGAAGCCCTCACCGAGCCGTGCCAGGTCATCCTGCATACCGATTCGCAATATGTGCGGCAGGGCATCACCGAATGGATGCCGGGCTGGGTGCGCAAGCAGTGGAAGACGGCCGCCGGCGCGCCGGTCAAGAACCGCGAGCTGTGGGAGCGCCTGCACCAGGCCAGCGCACGGCATACCATCGATTGGCGCTGGGTGAAGGGCCACAATGGCGACCCGGACAACGAGCGCGTCGACCAGCTCGCGCGCGCGCAGGCGGTGGCCCAGCGTCACGCACCTTCGCTGTCCTGAGCCACTGTCACCGAGCCACCGCCTTACCCGAGAGCCGCATGCGTCAAATCATCCTCGATACCGAAACCACCGGCCTGGAATGGCGCAAGGGCAACCGCGTCGTCGAGATCGGCGCGGTCGAACTGTTGGAACGCCGCCCCAGCGGCAACAATTTCCACCGCTACCTCAAGCCGGATTGCGAATTCGAACCGGGCGCGCAGGAAGTCACCGGCCTGACCCTCGACTTCCTCGCCGACAAGCCGGGTTTCGAGGAGGTGGTCGAGGAATTCCTGGCGTATATCGACGGCGCCGAGCTGATCATCCACAACGCGCAGTTCGACCTCGGCTTCCTGGACTACGAGCTGTCGCGGCTGGGCGGACAGCATGGGCGCATCACCGACCGCTGCACCGTGGTCGATACCCTGCTGATGGCACGCGAGCGTTTCCCTGGCCAGCGCAACTCGCTCGATGCGTTGTGCAAGCGGCTCGGCGTCGACAACTCGCACCGGCAACTGCACGGCGCGCTGCTCGATGCGCAGATCCTGGGCGAGGTCTATATCGCCCTGACGTCCGGGCAGGAGGAGATTGGCTTTGCACCACTCGAACGCCAGGCCGGGACCGGCGCGGGCGGCGCGGCGTTCAATCCGGCGGTATTGCTGCCGCGGCCGCGCGTGGTGGTGACCGCTTCGGAGCGCGAGGCGCACGAGGCGCGCTTGGCCAAGTTGCGCAAGAAGGCCGGGCGCGCGCTGTGGGACGAGGCCGAAGAGGCGCCGGCGCTCGCCGCTTCGGCCTGAGCGTGCGGCGCCGCCATGGCGTCAGTGGCAGCGCACCAGGATCGCGGTGATGTTGTCCGAACCGCCGCCATCCAGGGCGGCGGCCACCAGCGAGTCCACGCATTCCTGCGCGCTGGCGTCCTCGTGGGCGAGGGTGTCGGCCAGGCCGGCGTCGTCCACTTCCTCGGTCAGGCCATCGCTGCACAGCAGCAGCTGCATGCCCGGGCGCAGTTCGCCGGTCATGGTCGCCACGTTCAGGTGCGCCGGGTCGGTCACGCCCAGGGCCTGGGTCACCACATTGCGATGCGGGTGCGCGCGCGCCTGCTCGCTGGTCAGGCTGCCCTGGGCCACGAGTTCCTGCACGTAGCTGTGGTCCT
Source organism: Stenotrophomonas sp. (assembly GCA_035539015.1). Lineage (GTDB taxonomy): Bacteria > Pseudomonadota > Gammaproteobacteria > Xanthomonadales > Xanthomonadaceae > Stenotrophomonas_A. The sequence goes on from DATLJF010000141.1 coordinate 7,424, forward strand.
GGCTGAGCTGGGCCAGGCGGCCTTCGCGCCACAGGTAGGCGCGGCTGTCGCCGACCCAGGCCACTTCGAAGCGATTGCCCTGCACGCGCGCGGCGACCACGGTGGTGCCCATGGGCAGGGTGTCGTTGCGGCGGCGCGAGGCGCGGATGATTTCTTCATCGGCGACACGGATGGCTTGTTCGAGCGGGGTGCCGGCGCGGATCTCGCGCACGATGGTCTCGCGCGCCAGGGCGCTGGCCAGTTCGCCGCAGGCGTGGCCGCCCATGCCGTCGGCTACCAGCCACAGCCCCAGTTCGCTGTCGCCGTAGTAGGTGTCTTCGTTCAGTTCGCG
>DATLJF010000142.1:0-6146 GCA_035539015.1 Stenotrophomonas sp.
GGGGCGGCCTGCGGGGTCGCTGCCGGCCGCCGGTTCGGTTGCCGCGCGCTTGTGCAGCTTCCAGGCGATGAAGCCCAGGATCAGCGCCAGCGTCAAAAAGGCGACATTCGGCATGCCCGGCACCAGCCCGACCAGGCCGAGGATGCCGGCGGCCACCGCCAGTGCGCGATGCTGGCCGAAGACCTGGCCAATCATCGCCTGGCTCATGTCCTGCGCGCGCGAGGCGCGGGTGACCAGCATGGCCACCGCCGAAGACACCAGCAGCGCCGGCAACTGCGCCACCAGGCCGTCGCCGATGGAGAGCAGGGTGTAGGTGGAAGCGGCCTGGCCGAACGGCAGGCCATGCTGCAGCATGCCCACGCCGAGGCCGCCGATCAGGTTGATGAAGAGGATCAGGATGCCGGCCACCGCATCGCCGCGGATGAACTTGCTGGCACCGTCCATGGCGCCATAGAAGTCGGCTTCCTCGCGCACTTCCTCGCGCCGGGCCTTGGCTTCCTCGCGGGTCAGCAGGCCGGCGTTGAGGTCGGCGTCGATCGCCATCTGCTTGCCGGGCATGGCATCGAGGATGAAGCGCGCGGTCACTTCCGACACGCGCCCGGCGCCCTTGGTGATGACCACGAAGTTGATGATGGTCAGGATCGCGAACACCACGATGCCGACCGCGTAATTGCCGCCGATCACGAACTCGCCGAACGCGGCGATCACCTTGCCCGCTGCGTCGTGGCCGTTCTGGCCGTTGAGCAGGATCACGCGGGTCGAGGCCACGTTCAGCGCCAGGCGCAGCATCGTGGTCATCAGCAGCACGATCGGGAAGATCGTGAATTCCAGCGGCCGCTGCACGTAGACCACCGCCAGCAACACCATCAGCGAGATGGCGATGTTGAAGGTGAACAGCGCATCGAGCACCGGCGCGGCCAGCGGCACGACCACCATCGCCAGCATCGCCAACACCACCAGCGGCGCACCCAGGCCGCCACGGATCAGCTCCATCACCCGGCGCGCGTTCATTGGCTGGGCGCTCATGCCCGGCCGCCGGGCTTGTTGCCGAACTCATCCACATCCAGCGGCGGCACCGACGGCATCGGCCCGGTGCGCCACGAGCGCAGCTGGTAGACGTAGGACAACACCTGGGCCACGGCCGAATACAGTCTCACGGGAATTTCCTTGCCGATTTGAGCTTCCCGATACAAGGCGCGTGCCAAAGGCGGCGCAGAGACGATCGCCACGCGGTGGCGCTCGCCGGCTTCACGGATACGGAAGGCCATTTCATCGGTGCCCTTGGCCACCACCACCGGGGCGCGCATCTTGCCGCCCTCGTACTTGAGGGCGACCGCGTAGTGGGTGGGGTTGACCAGCACGACGTCGGCGGTGGGCACTGCCTCCATCATCCGGCGCTGCGACAGCTGCATCTGCATCTGCCGGATGCGGCCCTTGACCTCCGGGCTGCCCTCGCTTTCCTTCATTTCCCGCTTGATCTCCTCGCGGGTCATCTTCAGCTTCCGCAGCCAGTTCCACTTCTGGTACGGCGCATCGATCGCCGCCAGCAGCGCCAGGGCGCCGGCGGTGGCCAGCAGCAGGCGCAGGGTGAAGCCTAGGCCGTGCACGATCGCCGCTTCCAGTGGCTCGGTCAGCAGGCTGCGCAGGCCATCCAGGCCATGGGCGATGACCAGCGCGGCCGCGCTGCCGACGAACGCCACGCGCAGCAGCGACTTCACCAGCTCGGCCGCGCTATGCCCGCCCCACAGCCGCTGCAGGCCGTTCATCGGGTTGAGCTTGTTGAGGTTGGGGGTGAAGGCCTTGCTGGAAAAATGCACGCCGCTCATCGCGATTGGCGCGACCAGGCCGGCGAGCAGGCAGATGCCGGCCAGCGGCGCGACGACCCACAGCAGCTGCATCAGCAGCTCGCCAAAGTGGCCGAACAGGGTTTCGGGATTGCGCCACAGGCCCGGTTCCGGGCTGAGCGCGGTCTGCATCCAGCCGCGCGCGCCGGCCGCCAGGCCGCCGGACATCGACATCAGCGCAATTACCCCGGCGCTGAACACCGTGGCGGTGGCCAGCTCGCGCGACTGCGCGATGTTGCCCTGTTCACGGGCTTCACGCAGTCGCTTGGCGGTGGGGAGTTCTGTGCGTTCGGCGCCGTCTTCGTTCTCGGACATGGTCGGGCAGGGGAGAGGCCTGCCCGGGTGTTGCAAGTGCTGTGCCAGACCGTTTTAGCGCCCGTGCCGAGTCAGCGCCTGCCCGGCTGTGGCTTCGGCCCGACGCCCGGCCCCGTCCGGCCCAGGTGAAACTCATAGGCGGCGAGGTCCCAGCGCTCGTCGCGCCATTCGTACTTCCACGATTGCCGGGTACCGTCGGCATGCTTGTCTTCGATGGAAATACGCTGGCCCGCGTCACCGGTCCGTGGCAATTCAGCGCTGGGGCCAAAGGAGCGTAAGCCGGTACGCATGGCCGTGGCGCGGGGGACCTCATAGGCGTTGATGACGGTGACTGTGCCTCGCAAAGACACGGCCCCTGGCGCTGGCGAAATGCGTTCGAGCCAGGCCTGGATCTTCCTGGCCTCGGCGCTCCCTTGCGCATAGGTGACCGTGTCGGTGATATGCAGCACGCCCTGGTCAGGCTGCGCGGATAACGGCAAGCAGGTGCATACGGCGAGCAGGCACGCAGCCAGGGTGAGAGGGCGCGTCCTTTTCGACATGTCGGGTGCCTCTTCATCAACGCCGACCCCTCTGGTTCGGCTCGATGGGTATAGCGTTCGCGACCTTTCGGTGTCAGTACGCAAACGTGAGGATGTGTAACCGTCAGTGCCAGAGACGCTAGAGCGTGCTCGGCGTCCCTTCGCCTTCCTCTAGCTCGATCCGGTTGCGGCCCTCGTGCTTGGCCCGGTACAGCGCCGCATCGGCGCGCGCGAGCAGTTGACCGGTCGTGTCACCTTCCCGGTACCAGGCCACGCCGATTGAACAGGTGACCTCCAGCACGTGGTCATCCACCACGTAGGGCGTGCCGCAGATCGCGTCGTGCAGCGTGCGCAGGCGGATATGCGCCGCGCGCGAGAGCCCCGGCAACAGCGCCAGCAATTCTTCGCCACCATAACGGCCGACCTGGTCGCTGCCGCGCAGGCAGGCGTCCAGGCGGCGGCCCACCCGTGCCAGCACCGCATCACCGGCAAGGTGGCCGTAGAGATCGTTGATCTGCTTGAAGTAGTCCAGGTCGATCAGCACCACCGCCAACGGCTCGCCGCTGCGGCGGGCGTGGACCACCGCGATGTTCATCGCTTCGAGGATGCCGGCGCGGTTGAGTAGCCCGGTCAGCTCGTCGTGGGTGGCCTTGATCGCCAGCGCCGCGCGCGCGCTTTCCAATTCCTGTTTCTCGCGTTCCAGTTCCTGCGTGCGTTCGGCCACCAATCGCTCCAACTCCCGCTCGCGCGCGAGCAGGCGGCTGACGCGCCAGCGCAACAGGCCGAATACCGCGGCCATCGCCAACAGCACGTAGAACAGGATCGCCAGCGGGCTGCGCCACCAGGGCGGCAACACCTCGAAGCTGAAACGGACGGTGTTGCTCACGTGGCGCTGGCGAATATCCTCGGCCTGGATTTCCAGCGTATACCGGCCCGGAGCGACGATCGGATAGACCAGGTGGTCCTGCGGCGTGCTGATCCATTGCCCGTCACGGTCACTGATGCGGTAGCGGAACACGACGCGGTCGCTGCCGCCGGTGGCACCGGGGGTGCTCAGGTCGATGTCCAGCGGCTGTTCCGACCACAGCAGCGCCGCACCGGGCGACACCGTCTGTTCACCGCGGCGTATTCGCGCGATCTCCAGTTGCAGCGGGCGCGCGCCGAACAATGCAGCCGGGTCGAAGACCCGGCTCAGGCCACGGCTGGTGCCGATCCACACCGCGCCATCGCGATCCTCGAAAAATGCATTGGCCGAGGTGTCGTCCCACAACAGGCCCTCGGCTTGGGTGACGCGGATCCAGCGCCCGTCACGCAGCAGGTCGATGCCCTGGCTGCTGCCCAGCCACAGCCAGCCGCGGCTGTCGTGGCGCAGGATGTAGGGCATCACCCGCGAGACCAGCGGATCGTCCACCGCGCGCACGGTCAGGCGGTTGCGGGCTTCGTCGAAGCGGCCGTGCCACAGGCCGGCGTCGTTGAGCGACAGCCAGACCTCGCCATCGGCGCCCAACGACAGGCGCGAAAAATCCTGGCTGGGCAACGGGCCGGCGACCTCGACCTTGCGCCACTGCTCGCGCACGCGGCGGAAGATACCGGCGCTGGAAGCCATCCACAGATGCCCGCGGCTATCGATGAGGGCATCGTCGAAGGAGGTGACCGGCAGTTCGCGCTCGCGCTCGACCTCGCTGGCGCCCGGCGCCAACCGATACACGCCGCGCCCGGTGACGATCCACAACATTCCCTCGCGGTCGAACAGCAACACGCGCACGCCGGCCGGCACCTCGGCGATATCTCGGGTGCTGCCATCGCCGGGGTCGCGCCGGGCGATCAGACCGGACGAACGCCCCAGCCACACCGCCCCATCGGCGGCGTTGACCAGGCTGGTGGTCTGCTGCAGCGGCCGGCCATCGGCCAGCGTCCACGGCTTCATCCGCCGCGAATGGGGTTCGAGCACATTGGCGCCGGCATCGCCGCCCACCAGCAGATCGCCCTGCGCACTGCGCAGGATCGACCAGGTCGGCGCACCGGCCAGGCCCTGGCTTTCATCCCAATGCTCGATGCGATCGTAGGCCAGCCAGCGCTGTACCCCGAGCCCGCGCGTACCGATCCAGAAGCGGCCATCGCGTTGCACCAGGATCGGCCCGACCAGTGGTGTGATATCCACGCCCTGGTTGCGCGAAAACATCCGCCAATGATCGCCCTCCCAGCGCGCGAGCCCACCATTGGCGCGCGTGACCACCCGGCCGCGCGGATCCAGCGCCAGGTTGGTGGCACCGGACAACATGGTGAAACCGCCACCCGGCGGCGCCGGATGGTCGATGAAGCGATCATGTCCGCGCGGCAGCGACAGCACGTGGTCGCCCCCACGCAGCCACAGCGCACCGGCGCGATCGCGCACGATCGCCTGCCAGCGTTCCTGCGGCAGCCCTTGCTCGCCACTCCACGCGGTGGTCTGGCCATCCGCCTGGATGCGGCACAACTGGGTGCCGCACGCGGCCCACAACACCTCGCCCTCGGCCAGCAACGCCTCACCGATAGGCGGCAGCGCATGGCCTTCTATGTGCAAAGTGAGCGGTTGCGCCTGCCAGTGGCCATCGCTGCCGGGGTCGATCCGCAACAACTGATGGTGGCTGACCGCCACCACGCCATCGCCTTGCGCGACCAGCGTATTGCCATTGTCCAGCTGGATCGGCTGGCCTTGCCAGCGCACGTTCTCGAAGCGACCGTGGCGGCGCACATAGAGCCCGTTGGAAGTACCGACCCAGAGATTTCCAGCACGATCCTCGGTGATGGCGCGGATGTAGATGCTGCTGATGCCGGCCTCGCTGCCGACAAAATGAAAGCGTTCACGCTCATAGCGGTGCAGGCCCAGCTCGGTACCGACCCAGAGCACCCCGTGGCGGTCTTCGTACAAGGTGCTGATCGACAGCCCGAGCAAGCCCTCGGCCTGGGCGTAGGCGCGGAAGCTGTAGTTCTGGGCGGGGGCGGGGAACGCGCTCAGCCAAAGCAGCGACAGCAGGACCAGCCAGGGCCAAGCGCGCTTGCGCGCGGTGCGCGGGCGGCGGTGTTGGCTTGGCTCGGCGGGCGGATGCGTCGCGGGCATGCCGGCGCGGTCTCCGTGGCTGTGGCGAATCCTCCCCTAGGCTTCGTCCGCTATCGATATCGGCGGGTTTTTGCTTATCTGTAATGCGAGTGCTTTCGGACTCTTTGTTGTTCCGTGCGGCGTTCGGGGCCGTGGCCTTGCCCGGGGGACGCCGCGCCCCGATTGCTCATCCGCAATCCGAAGAATGACGCCGTCGCAACGGCCAGGAAGAATCCACAGCACGGGACCCAGCTTCCCCACGGCGGCCCAGGAGCCTTCGGGGCATCGAGGCGACAGAGCGCGGTGCGTCGGCTGGGCTTTTTCCTGGCCGTGGCGACGGCCTTCTTCCGGAGGTCGCGGAGACGTGGCGGGGGCGCGGACGGGTTCACG
>DATLJF010000143.1:0-3407 GCA_035539015.1 Stenotrophomonas sp.
GCTGATCAACCCGGTGGCGATGGACGAAGGCCTGCGTTTCGCGATCCGCGAAGGTGGCCGTACCGTCGGCGCCGGCGTGGTGGCCAAGATCACCAAGTAAGTGCCTGCAGTCCGGCGGCCTCGGCTGCCGGATCGCGCGAAAGGGCGGCGAAAGCCGCCCTTTTTCTTTGTCCGCCTGGCTGGATGGGCCGGGAGGGGTTGCAACCGCGTCAAGGCCCCGTTAGAATGCGCGGCTCGGCATTCCTGGGTAGGGTGCTGGGTTAGACAACCGCGAAAAGAGGGGCAGGAAGCCGCTCGTGTTCGCCAGACCGGGAAGGTCGAGTCGCATGGAGCACCTGACAGCGCCAAGCTGTTGACGGTGCTTGTGTTGCACTCTATACTTTTCCGTCTGGGCAGGCCGGGTAACTGGTCTGCCTCAGTTTTTGGCCGGAAGGAACGGCCTCGCGGTGCGGAGTCCCGCGGCTCGCAACACCCGTCTTCAATGTTTGATTTATCGGGGCAGGTATCCCAGAGGCCTTGCCCGTCGCTCTTTTAACGAAGGAACCCCGTCATGGCGGACCAAAAGATCCGAATTCGGCTGAAGGCGTTTGATCATCGTTTGATCGATCGTTCGGCCAGCGAGATCGTTGAGACGGCCAAGCGGACCGGCGCGCAAGTGCGTGGCCCGATCCCGCTGCCGACCAAGATCGAGCGTTACACCATCCTCGTCTCGCCGCACGTCGACAAAGACGCGCGTGACCAGTACGAAACCCGCACGCACAAGCGTGTGCTCGATATCGTCGACCCCAACGACAAGACCGTGCACGCGCTGATGAAGCTCGAGCTCGCGGCTGGCGTTGACGTCCAGATCAAGTTGACCTGAGGACTACGACCATGACGAAGAAGTATTCGTTGGGCTTCGTGGGCCGCAAGGCGGGCATGAGCCGCGTCTTCATGGAAGACGGCCGCTCGGTCCCCGTTACCCTGATCGAAGCCACCCCGAACCGTATCGCGCAGATCAAGACCGTCGAAACCGACGGCTACAGCGCCGTGCAGGTGACCGTCGGCAGCCGTCGCGCCGCCCTGGTCAACAAGCCTGCCGCTGGCCACTTCGCCAAGGCGAAGGTCGAAGCCGGTCGTGGCCTGTGGGAGTTCCGCGTGGAAGACGGCCTGCTTGGCGACTTCGCCATTGGCGGCGAGATCAAGGCTGACATCTTCGAAGTCGGCCAGATCGTCGACGTCCAGGGCGTCACCAAGGGCAAGGGCTTCCAGGGCACCATCAAGCGCTACAACTTCCGTATGGGCGATGCCACCCACGGTAACTCGCTGTCGCATCGCGCGCCGGGTTCGCTGGGCCAGCGCCAGACCCCGGGTCGCGTTTTCCCGGGCAAGAAGATGTCCGGCCACATGGGTGCCGTGCAGCAAAGCACGCAGAACCTGGAAGTGGTCAAGGTCGACGTTGAGCGTGGTCTGATCGCCGTTCGTGGCGCCGTTCCTGGCGCGGCCGGTGGCGATGTGATCGTCCGCCCGGCGAGCAAGGCATAAGGGAGAGATGACGATGGAACTCGCCATCACCGGCAGCAATAACAAGGTCTCGGTCTCCGACGCCGTCTTCGGTCGCGAATTCAGCGAGGATCTGGTCCACCAGGTCGTCGTTGCCTATCGCAACGCCGGGCGCGCTGGCACCAAGGCTCAGAAGACCCGTTCGGAAGTGAACGGCACGACCAAGAAGTCGAAGAAGCAGAAGGGCGGCGGTGCGCGTCATGGCGCGCTGACGGCTCCGATCTTCGTCGGCGGCGGCGTCACCTTCGCGGCCAAGCCGCGCAGCTTCGCCCAGAAGGTCAACCGCAAGATGTACCGCGCTGCCATCAGCGCGATCTTCTCGGAACTGAACCGCCAGGGTCGCCTGATGATCGTCGATGCATTCGACGTCGAAGCGTCCAATACCAAGGGCCTGATCGAAAAGCTGAAGGGTCTGGAAGTGGGCAAGCGCCCGCTGATCGTGACCGAAGAAGCTTCCGAGCACCTGTACCTGTCCGCCCGCAATCTGCCGTACGTCGAAGTGCGTGATGTGCAGGGCCTGGATCCGGTCGCGTTGGTCGGGGCCGATACGGTCGTGATCACCGCCGACGCGGTCAAGAAGATCGAGGAGTGGCTGGCATGAGCAGCAACGAAAAAATCTTCAGCGTGCTGCGCGCTCCGCGAGTCTCTGAAAAGACCGCGCGCCTGCAGGAAGTCTCCAACCAGTACGTCTTCGAAGTTTCGAGCGAAGCCACCAAGGCCGATGTAAAGGCCGCGGTCGAGCAGCTGTTCGACGTCAAAGTCAAGGCCGTCAACGTGGTCAACGTCAAGGGCAAGTCCAAGTCCTTCCGTAACCGCACCGGCAGCCGTGGCAGCTGGCGCAAGGCGTATGTCCGCCTGGTCGATGGCCAGTCCATCGACGTTACGGCCAAGGCCTGAGGAAACATCCCATGCCATTGATGAAGTTCAAGCCTACCTCCGCCGGCCGTCGTTCCGCCGTGCGTGTGGTCACTCCGGATCTCCACAAGGGTGCGCCGCACGCGGCCCTGGTCGAGTCGCAGAGCAAGTCCGGTGGTCGTAACCACCACGGCCGCATCACCGTGCGTCACGTCGGTGGCGGCCACAAGCAGCACTACCGCCTGATCGATTTCAAGCGCAACAAGGAAGGCATTCCGGCGCGCGTGGAGCGGATCGAATACGATCCGAACCGCACCGCCCATATCGCCCTGCTGTGCTACGTCGACGGCGAGCGCCGCTACATCATCGCCCCGAAGGGCCTGAAGGCGGGTGACCAGGTCATCGCCGGCGCCAACGCGCCGATCAAGACCGGCAACACCCTGCCGCTGCGCAACATCCCGGTCGGTACGACCGTGCACGGCATCGAACTGAAGCCGGGCAAGGGTGCGCAGATTGCCCGTGCCGCCGGCGCCGCCGTGCAGCTGGTGGCTCGCGAAGGCATCTACGCCACCCTGCGCTTGCGCTCGGGTGAAATGCGCAAGGTGTCGGCCGAGTGCCGCGCAACCATCGGCGAAGTCGGCAACGACGAGCACAACCTCGAGAAGCTGGGCAAGGCCGGCGCCAAGCGTTGGCGCGGTGTCCGCCCGACCGTTCGCGGTGCGGCCATGAACCCGGTCGATCACCCGCACGGTGGTGGTGAGGCCAAGGCTGGCCAGGGTAATCCGCATCCGGTCACCCCGTGGGGTGTGCCGACTAAGGGTTACAAGACGCGCAAGAACAAGCGCACTCAGCAGTTCATCGTCCGCGATCGTAGGGGCTAATCGACCATGGCACGTTCACTCAAGAAGGGCCCGTTCGTCGATCACCACCTCGTCAAGAAGGTGGAGGCCGCTGCGGGCAGCAAGAAGCCGATCAAGACCTGGTCGCGCCGTTCGATGATCCTGCCGGAA
>DATLJF010000144.1:0-5741 GCA_035539015.1 Stenotrophomonas sp.
CCACGCCCACCAACAATGCGCTGGCAATGAACGGAATGCGCCAGCCCCAGGCGGCGAACTGCGCATCACTGAGCAGCGCGCCCAGCAACAGGAACGTCGAGGTCGACAACAGGAAGCCCAGTGGCGCGCCGAACTGCGGGAACATCCCATACCAGGCGCGTTTGCCCGGCGGCGCATTCTCCGTCGCCAGCAGCACCGCCCCGCCCCACTCGCCGCCCAGGCCCAGGCCCTGGCCGAAACGGCACAGCGCCAGCAACGCCGGCGCCCACACACCGATCTGCGCGTAGCCCGGCAGCAAGCCGATGGTCACCGTGGACAGGCCCATCGTCAGCAGGGCCGCCACCAGCGTGGCCTTGCGGCCGATGCGGTCGCCGAAGTGGCCAAACAGCGCCGAGCCCACCGGCCGCGCGATGAAGGCCACCGCGAAGGTCGCCAACGACTGCAGCCGCGCGGCGCTGGGATCACCGGCAGGAAAGAACAAGGCCGGGAACACCAGCACCGCGGCGGTGGCATAGATGTAGAAATCGAAAAACTCGATCGTGGTGCCGACCAGGCTGGCCAGCAGCACGCGGTGCGGTGGGTTGGCGGGCGTAACGGGAACGGCGGCAACGCTCATGGAGGCATCGGCTACGGAACGGTCGCCGGATTCTGTCAGATCGACGCCGCCGGCGCGTGCTGCGGTTGCGCCTGCAACCAATGCCGGCGTGCGGCTCAGCCCAGGTTGATCCAGGTCGCCTTCATCTCGGTGTACTTGTCGAAGGCATGCAGTGACTTGTCGCGGCCATTGCCCGATTGCTTGTAGCCGCCGAATGGCGCGGTCATGTCACCGCCATCCCAGTAGTTGACCCAGACACTGCCAGCACGCAATGCGCGGGCCACGCGGTGGGCGCGCGAGATGTCGCGCGTCCACACGCCGGCGGCCAGGCCGTACTCGCTGTCGTTGGCCATGCGCAGGGCGTGGGCCTCGTCGTCGAATGGCAGCACCGCCAGCACCGGGCCAAAGATTTCCTCGCGGGCGATCACATGCGCAGCCCCGACTTCGTCGAATATCGTCGGCTCGACATAGCTACCGCCAGCCACCACCTCGGCCCGCTTGCCGCCCAGCAACAGGCGTGCGCCCTCGGCGCTGCCGCGGGCGATGTAGTCCAGCACCCGTCCGGCCTGGGTTTCGTCCACCAACGCGCCCATCGCCGCGTCGGGGTCGAACGGATGGCGCGGCTGCATGCGCCGGCCGGCGGCTACCACGCGGGCGACGAACTCGTCCTTGATCGAGCGCTCCACCAACAGGCGCGAAGCCGCAGTGCAAACTTCGCCCTGGTTGTAGAAGATCGCGTTGGCAGCGGCTTCGGCGGCGCGGTCGAGATCCGGCGCGTCGGCGAACACCAGGTTCGGGCTCTTGCCGCCGCATTCCATGTAGGCGCGTTTCATGTTCGACAGGCCCGCGCATTGCAGCAGGCGGCGGCCGACCGCGGTCGAACCGGTGAAGACCAGCCCATCCACATCCATGTGCAATGCCAGCGGCTCACCCGCGCCCTTGCCGCTGCCGGGCACGACATTGAACACGCCGTCGGGAATGCCGGCCTCGGCGGCCAGCGCGGCCAGCCGGATCGCGCTCAGCGGCGACTTCTCCGAAGGCTTCAACACCACCGAATTGCCAGTGGCCAGCGCCGGGGCGATCTTCCAGCAGGCCATCAGCAGCGGAAAATTCCACGGCACGATCGCGCCGACCACGCCGAGCGGCTCGCGCGTGATCAGGCCGAGCTCGTCCGGCGCGGTCGGCGCGACCTCGCCATAGACCTTGTCCACCGCCTCGGCGGTCCAGTCCAGGCAGCGCACGCTGGCGGCCACATCGACGCTCAGCGCGTCACGCACCGGCTTGCCCATGTCCAGCGATTCCAGCAACGCCAGCTCGGGTGCATGCGCCTCCACCAGCCGCGCGAGTTTCTGCAGCACGCGCTTGCGTTGCCGGGGCGCCGCGCGCGACCAGCTGCCGGCCTCGAAACTGCGGCGTGCCGCGGCCACCGCGCGGTCGATGTCCTGGGCGTCGCCATCGGCCACCTGGCCGAGCACGCGGCCATCGATCGGGCTCACGCAATCGAAGCCGGCGCCGCTGGCGGCATCCACGTAGCGCCCGTCGATGAAGGCGCGCGTCTGCAGCGCCAGCGCGTCGGCGCGTGCCTGCCACTCCTGCTGGGTCTTGGGCGCATCCATGGGAGATCCTCGGTTCGGGTCAGAAGGTGGCCGGGGTATTGGCGCTGACGATCACCGCCTCGTCCGTGCCGATATTGCGGAAGCGGTGCGGCACGCGGCTTTCGAAGTAATAGGCTTCGCCTGCGCGCAGTACCCGCAGCTGGTGGCCGACGGTGACTTCCACCGTGCCGGCGACGACCACCCCGCCCTCTTCGCCATCATGGCTGAGCATGCTCTCGCCGGTATCGCTGCCCGGCGGCATGACCTCGCGCAGGATGCACATGCGCCGCTGCGGACGGCGCTGGCCGACCAGGAAATAATGGATGCCATCGTTGCCGACATCGGGCTGCTCCCCGGCGGCATAGAACGGCGTGTCGGCGGCCACGGCGAGGTCGTGGGTGAAGAAGTCCGCCAACGAGATCGGGATGCCGTCGAGCACCTTCTTGAGCGAGGCGACCGAGGGGCTGACCTTGTTCTGCTCGATCAGCGAGATGGTGCTGTTGGTGACGCCCACGCGCTTGGCCAGCTCACGCTGGCTCAGGCCGCGTCCCGTGCGCACCCATTGCAGGCGGGCTCCGATATCCATGGCCGGCTAGGCAGGCCTCCCGGGCCGCGGTCGTGTTGCGGATACTTTACACACCCGGAGGGCAAGGCCGGCAACTCGCGCGGCCGGCGGCCGCTGGTGTAAAGTTTTTTCAACGATCCGCCGGCGCGCCGGCCTCCGGGAGCAGCTCATGGGCAGCGATTCCTTGCACCATCCCGCCGGGCAATACGCGCGCCAGTCGCTACAGGCGCCAGCCTCGCTGGAAGCGTTCTGGATGCCGTTCACCGCCAACCGCCAGTTCAAGGCGCGGCCACGCCTGCTGGCCTCGGCCAGCGGCATGTACTACCGCGATGTCGAAGGCCGGCAGATCCTCGATGCCGCCGCCGGCCTGTGGTGCTGCAATGCCGGCCATGCCCGGCCGCGCATCGTCCAGGCCATCGCCGAGCAGGCGGCAACGCTGGATTTCGCTCCCACCTTCCAGATGGGCTCGCCCCTGCCGTTCGTGCTCGCCGAGCGCCTGGCCGAGATCGCCCCGGCCGGCCTGGGCCACGTGTTCTTCACCAACTCCGGCTCGGAGGCAGTGGACAGCGCGATGAAGATCGCCCTGGCCTACCACCGCGCGCGCGGCGAAGGCCAGCGCATCAAGTTCATCGGCCGCGAGAAGGCCTACCACGGCGTCGGCTTTGGCGGCATGTCGATCGGCGGCTTGCCGAACAACCGCAAGTGGTTCGGCCCGCTACTGGCCGGAGTGGACCACCTGCGCCACACCCTGGACCTGGAGCGCAATGCCTTCTCGAGCGGCCTGCCGCCCCATGGACTGGAGCTGGCCGAAGACCTCGAACGGCTGATCGCCTTGCACGACGCCAGCACCATTGCCGCGGTCTTCGTCGAACCGATCAGCGGCTCGGCCGGCGTGGTGCTGCCGCCGGAGGGCTATCTGCAGCGCCTGCGCCAGATCTGCGATCGCCACGGCATCCTGCTGGTGTTCGACGAGGTCATCACCGGCTTCGGCCGCGTCGGCAAGGCATTCGCGGCGCAGCGCTTCGGCGTGACCCCGGACCTGATGACCACCGCCAAAGGGTTGACCAACGGCTCGGTGCCAATGGGTGCGGTGTTCGTCGGCGACAGCGTGCATGAGGGCTTCATGCAGGGCCCGCCGGGCGCGATCGAATTCTTCCACGGCTATACCTATTCCGGCCATCCGCTGGCCTGCGCGGCGGCGCTGGCGACGCTGGACACCTACGCCGAAGAGAACCTGTTTGAACGCGCCCTCGAACTCGGTGCGCACTGGCAACGTGCCCTGCATTCGCTGCGCGGGCTGCCGCACGTGATCGACCTGCGCAACTTCGGCCTGATCGGCGCGATCGAGATGGCGCCGCGCGAAGGCGCGCCGGGCGCGCGCGGCTACGAAGTATTCGAGCGCGCCTTCCACGAGGGCGACCTGCTGGTACGCGTCACCGGCGACGTCATCGCGCTGTCGCCGCCGCTGATCATCGAACCGGCGCAGATCGACCGCATCGTCGAAGTGCTGGGCGAGATCATCGCCAAGGTCGCCTGAGCCGCGCCCGCGGCTGCACCTGCGCCTCACCGGCGCTGGCTACACTGGGACCATGTCGATTTCCGCCTCGCCCCCCGATCCGCGCCGCAGCGAACTGCGGCGCATGCGTGCCCTGGCCACCGGCCTGCTGCTGCTCATGCTGGCCGGCTTCATCCTCAGCCACCTGATGGGCCAGCGCAGTGGCTGGGCGTGGCTGGCCGCCTTCTGCGAGGCCGCCACGGTCGGCGCGCTAGCCGACTGGTTCGCGGTGGTAGCGCTGTTCCGGCGGCCGCTGGGGCTGCCGATCCCGCACACAGCGATCCTGCCGCGCGGCAAGGATCGTCTCGCCGATGGCCTGGCCGCGTTTGTGCGCGATCACTTCCTGGCGCCGGAGAACCTGCTCGAAAAGCTGCGCGCCTTCGACCCCGCCACGCGCCTGGCGCAATGGCTGTCGCAGCCAGCGCAGGCGCGGATGCTGGCCGACATGGCGCGCGGCTGGCTGGTGCAAGCGCTGGACCTGCTGGACGAAGCAGCAGTGCGGCGCGCCATCCAGCGCTTCGTGGTCGAGCGGCTGCGGCAATGGAACGTGGCCGCCACCGCGGGCGATGTGCTCGGCCTGCTCACCGCCGATGGGCGCCACCAGCAATTGCTCGATGAAGGCCTGCAGCGCCTGGGCCGCTGGCTCGACGACGAAGCGGTGAAGGCACGGGTATCGGCGCTGATCGTGCGCTATGCCCGTCGCGAGTGGCCCAAGCTGATGGACACCGTGGACTGGGTCAAGCCGGTCGAGGAGATCGGCGACAGCCTGGCGCAGCGACTGGCGCGCGCCGCGCTGGAGGAAATGCAGCAAGTACTGACCACGCCGGAACATCCACTCCGCCAGGACTACGAGCGCTGGTTGCAGCAATACATCGTGCGTTTGCGCGAAGACCCGGCGCTGGTGGCGCGGCTCGAACAACTCAAGCAGCAGGCCATCGCCCACCCTGCCCTGCAGGACTACATCCAGGACCTGTGGGCGCGGATCCACAGCGCGCTTCGACGCGACCTTGAGCAGGCCGACTCGGCCATTGCGCGCCATCTGGAACAATCACTGCAGGGCCTGGGCCAGGCCCTGGCGCGCGACCCGGCGCTACGCGAAGCCCTCAACACCCATATGCTCGACGCCGCCGACCGCCTGACCACGCGCCTGCGCAGCTCGGTCACCGAGCACATCGCCTCGACCATGAAGAGCTGGGACGAGCGGCATTTGGTGGAGCAACTGGAGCTGGGGGTGGGAAGGGACCTGCAGTACATCCGTTTCAACGGCACCCTGGTGGGTGGGTTGATCGGGTTGATCTTGCATGCGTTGTCGATTTGGTTGCCGGCGGGTTAGCGGCGATGATCGGGCGCTGGGGGGGGGGACAAGAATGCGATCGACCAAAGGAGCACTGATTTTTGCAATGATGTTGTCTGGGTGCGGCCATCCAGGCA
>DATLJF010000145.1:0-4206 GCA_035539015.1 Stenotrophomonas sp.
GCATGCCGCGGCGCGTCTATACCTATGCCGAGGGCCTGGGCTGGGGCCCCTGGAACCTGCTGGCCAGCGCCGGCGCCTACCTGATGGCGATCAGCTTCGTACTGATGATCTGCAATGCCTGGCGCGCCCTGCGGCAGCCGCCTTCGGCCCCGGCCGATCCGTGGGGTTCACCGGACCTGGCCTGGGCGGTGGCGAGCCCGCCGCCGGCCTACAACTTCGCCTGGACGCCCGTGGTGGAGGGCCGCCACCCCCTGTGGGCCGATGATCGCGGCACCCCGCGCGAAACCCTGCCGGTGCTCACCGGCGTGCGCGAAGATCGGCGCGAAGCGCTGCTGACTTCGCCGGTGGATGCGCATCCGGTCAACCGCTGGGCAATGCCCGATCCGACGATCTGGCCGCTGTGGTCGGCGCTGGCGCTGAGCGTGCTGTTCATCTGGTCGATCTTCAACCAGTGGGGGGTGATCTGGGGCGCGATTCCGCTGGCCATCGCGCTGACCGCCTGGTTCTGGCCCAAGCGCTCCGAACCCAGCCTGGACGAGCCGGCATGACCCGCGCTCCGCAAGTAGTCGGCGATGTCTCGGCGCTGCCGGACTATTCGTTTGGCCCGACCAGCCTCGGTTGGTGGGGCGTGGTCGGTTTCATGCTGATCGAAGGCATGGGCTTCGTGCTGGCCATCGGCGCCTACTACTTCCTGGTCCATAACGAGCATCACTGGCCACCGACCGGCGCACCGCCACCGCTGGCCTGGGCCACCGCCCTCACCGCGCTGTCGCTGCTCAGTGAGTTGCCCAACGTCTGGCTCTCGCGCATGGCGCACGCGCAGCGGCTGTGGCCGGTGCGTATCGGCCTGACCCTGATGACCGTGCTGGGACTGGCGGTATTGGCGCTGCGCGGCTTCGAAATGCACGCCATGAATGCGCGCTGGGACCAGACCGCCTATGGCTCGATCGTATGGGCCCTGCTGGTCCTGCATACGGTGCACATGGCTACCGACGTGTTCGACAGCGGCGTGCTCGCCGCGCTGTCCTGGTTCAAGCCGATGGATGGGCGACGCTACTCGGACGTGGCCGACAACGCCTTGTACTGGCACTTCATCGTCTGGAGCTGGGTGGTGCTCTACGGCGTCATCTACTGGACACCGCGATGGGTGTGAGCGCGCTACGTGCCAGCCGCTGGTTGCCCTGGAGCGCGCTGGTCGCCGCGCTCTCCGGCGAAGGCGTGCACCACCAGTTGCTTTCGGACCTGCTGCGCTTCCGCTGCGAGTGGGGGCGGCCAGCCCTGGGTTGGGCCGTGACCGCGGCGGTGCTGCTGTGGATGCTGCTGGGCGCCGCGCTTACCCGCGCCGCGCTGCATCCGCTGGTCATGCAGGCGCTGTCGGACGCTGCCGCGCGCAACCGGCGTTTCATCGCCCACCTGGGGTGGCTGGCCTGTGGCGTGCTGGCGATAGCGTTGTGCTGGCAGATGCTGGCGGTGTTGTGGATGCCCTCATGCCCGTGATCCGCGGACCTTCCCTCTGCGTGCGCGCGTGGTTGGCCATTGCCCTGGCCAGCGCTGCCGGGCCTGGCGCCGCGCATGGCGGCGAGGCCGCGCAGGGCCTGCCGTGGACCTTTGATCCGTGGGTGTGGGTGCCGCTCCTGTTGAGCTTTGCGCTCTACGCCATCGGCTATGTGCGCTTGCGCCTGCGGGTGCGCGAGCGCGGCGGCATGACGCGCAAGGCGCTGTATTTCCTGGCCGGCTGGAGCGTGCTGGCCGCCGCCGTGCTCAGCCCGCTGCATGCGGCTGGCGAGCGCTCGTTCGCCGCGCACATGCTCGAGCACGAATTGTTGATGCTGGTGGCCGCGCCGCTGTTGGTGCTGTCGCGGCCGATCGGCGTGTGGCTGTGGGCCTTCGCCCGCCCCACCCGGCTGTGCCTGGCGCGGCTCGGCAGCCATGGTGCCATCGCGCTGCCCTGGCGTGGGCTCACCCATCCGTTGGTCGCCACCGCTTTGCAGGCCGCGGTGCTATGGGGCTGGCATGTGCCGGCCGCGTTCGACCTGGCGTTATCGCACTCGGGTTGGCACGTGGTGCAGCACCTGTGCTTCCTGGGGTCGGCACTGCTGTTCTGGTGGGCGATGCTCACTGCCCCGGCACGCCGCGCCGGCGTGGTGGTGGCGTGCCTGTTCTTCACTTCGCTGGTCAGCGGTGCGCTTGGCGCGTTGATGGCGTTCTCGCGCGGGCCCTGGTACGCCGGCTACAGCGCGCTGGGCCTGGATGCCTTCGGCCTGAGCCCGGCCGAAGACCAGCAACTGGCGGGCTTGCTGATGTGGGTGCCGGGCGGCCTGATCCACGCCGCGGCCGGGGTATGGATGCTCGCCATCGGCCTGCAGCGGCCCTCGCGCGCCTGGGCACCGCTGCTCGCGCTCGCCCTGCTGCCTTCGGCCGCGCGCGCCGACACCGTGTATGTGAGCGACGAACAAGCCAACCGCATCCATGTGCTGCGCATGCCGCAGGCCGAGCAGGTTGCCAGTTGGGAAGTGGGCCAACGCCCGCGCGGCATGCGCCTGTCGGCCGACGGCCGCACTTTGTACGTGGCCACCAGCAACGACAACCACATCGCCGCGCTCGACACTGCCACCGGCAAGCCGCTGGCGCCGCTGGTATCGGGGCCGGACCCGGAGCGTTTCGCGCTCAGCCCCGGCGGCGCGCGCCTGTACGTCGCCAATGAAGACGACGCCAAGGTCTCGATCATCGACCGCGCCGGCGCGCGCGTCATCGCTGAGGTCGAGGTGGGCGCCGAACCGGAAGGCATGGCGGCAAGCCCTGACGGCAAGTGGATCATCTGCACCTCCGAGACCGCCAGCGTGGTGCACTTCATCGACGCGCACAGCTTCGCGCTGGTGGACAGCGTGCCGGTCGGCACCCGCCCACGCGATGCGGTGTTTTCGGCCGACGGCCGCTGGCTGTGGGTGTCTTCGGAAATGCGCGGCACCGTGGCGGTGTTCGACATGCGCACGCGCAAGATCGTGCGCACCGTCGATATCACCGCCGACAAGCGCGCGCCGCTGCCGGCGCAGGCGGTGGGCATTGCACTGGCGCCGCGCTACGACCGTGCGTTCATTGCGCTTGGCCGCGGCAACCAGGTGGCCGAAGTCGAGCCGGCCAGCGGCCGCATCGTGCGCTATTTCCCGGTCGGCCAGCGCACCTGGTCGGTGGCGCTGTCACCCGATGGCAAACGCCTGTATGCCACCGGCGGACTGTCCGGCGATATCACCGTGATCGATTTGGTGGCGAACAAGCCGGTAAAAACCATTGCCGTGGGCGGTCGCCCCTGGGGACTGGAGGTCAAGCCATGAAAGCGCGTTGGCTGGCAGCCGCCGCCATGCTCCTGCTCAGCATCCCGGCTTTGGCGCGCGAATTGCGCGTGTGCGCCGATCCCAACAACCTGCCCTTCTCCAACCGCGACGGCCAGGGCCTGGAAAACCGGCTGGTGCAACTGCTGGCCAAGGACCTCGGTGCGACGGTCGAGTACACCTGGTGGGCACAACGCCGCGGCGCCTTGCGCAACACCCTCAATGCCGGCCGCTGCGACGTGGTGCCAGGCATCGCCAGCAGCATCGAGGGCCTGGCCACGACCCGACCCTACTACCGCGCCAGCTACGTATTCCTGGCCCGCGCCGGCACGCCCTGGGCGCAGGTCCATTCGTTCGATGACCCGGCGTTGCGGCAGGCGCGCATCGGCGTGCAGCTGGTCGGCGACGATGGCGCCAACACGCCGCCGGCGCACGCGCTGTCGCGGCGTGGGATCGTCGGCAATGTCCGCGGCTACATGATCTACGGCAATTACGCCCAGCAAGCGCCCCAGGCCAGCATTGCCGAGGCCGTGGCCAAGGACGAGATCGACATCGCCGTGGTCTGGGGCCCGACCGCCGCGTTCTTCGCCAAGCAACAGCCGGTACCGCTGGCGCTGGCCGCGGTCACGCCCTGGCTGGACGGCCCGCAATGGCCGATGGCCTTCGATATCTCATTGGGGGTGCGCCGCGACGACGTCGAACTGCGCCAGGCACTCGATGCCGCCTTGCTGCGCAACCAGGTCGCAGTGGCGGCGCTGCTGCGCGAGTTCGGCGTGGCGCCGGCCATTGGCACTGCTGCATCGGCCGCGGGTGATTGAAAGCGTCAGCGTGCCTGCCGCGCACGCCACGCAGAATGGAACTCGACCAGCGCGCACAG
>DATLJF010000146.1:0-3301 GCA_035539015.1 Stenotrophomonas sp.
CCCGTCCTTCCGCTACGCGACGTGGTGGTGTTCCCGCACATGGTCATTCCCCTTTTCGTCGGCCGCGACAAATCGATGCGCGCGCTCGAACAGGCGATGGAGGCCGACAAACGCATCCTGCTGGTGGCGCAGAAGTCGGCCGAGACCGACGACCCGACCGCCGCCGATCTCTACCAGGTCGGCACGCTGGCGCAGGTGCTGCAATTGCTCAAGCTGCCCGACGGCACGATCAAGGTGCTGGTCGAAGGCCTGGCGCGTGTGACCGTGGACAAGGTCGGCGAGCGCGACAGCGCGCTGCAGGGCCGTGGCATCGAGATCGAATCGACCGATGGTCGCGAAGGCCGTGAGGTCGAAGCGGTTGCGCGCTCGCTGATGTCGCTGTTCGAGCAGTACGTCAAGACCAACCGCAAGCTGCCGCCGGAACTGCTGCAGACCCTCAGCGGGATCGAGGAGCCCGGCCGCCTGGCCGACACCATCGCCGCCCACATCGGCGTGCGCCTGGCCGACAAGCAGCGGCTGCTGGAAACCCACGAAATCGGCGAGCGCCTGGAAATGCTGGTGGGCTTGGTCGATGGCGAGATCGACGTGCAGCAGTTGGAAAAGCGCATCCGCGGCAGGGTCAAGTCGCAGATGGAAAAGAGCCAGCGCGAGTACTACCTCAACGAACAGATGAAGGCGATCCAGAAGGAGCTGGGCGACCTCGACGACGCACCCGGCGAGCTGGAGGAATTGGCGCGCAAGATCGCCGAAGCCGGCATGCCCAAGCCGGTGGAGACCAAGGCCAAGGCCGAGCTCAACAAGCTCAAGCAGATGTCGCCGATGTCGGCGGAAGCGGCCGTGGTGCGCAACTATCTCGACTGGCTGCTCGGGGTGCCGTGGAAGAAGCGCAGCAAGGTGCGCAAGGACCTGAAGGTGGCCCAGGACACGCTCGACGCCGACCACTACGGGCTGGAGAAGGTCAAGGACCGCATCCTCGAATACCTGGCGGTGCAGTCGCGCGTGAAGCAGATGAAGGGGCCGATCCTGTGCCTGGTCGGTCCGCCCGGCGTGGGCAAGACCTCGCTGGGCCAGTCGATCGCCAAGGCTACCAACCGCAAGTTCGTGCGCATGTCGCTGGGCGGCGTGCGCGACGAGGCCGAGATCCGCGGCCATCGCCGTACCTATGTCGGTTCGATGCCTGGCCGCATCGTGCAGAACCTCAACAAGGTGGGCAGCAAGAATCCGCTGTTCGTGCTCGATGAGATCGACAAGATGTCGATGGACTTCCGTGGCGATCCGTCTTCGGCGCTGCTCGAAGTGCTCGACCCCGAGCAGAACAACTCGTTCAACGACCACTACCTGGAAGTGGACCTGGACCTGTCCGAAGTGATGTTCGTGGCGACGTCCAACTCGCTCAACATCCCGGGCCCGCTGCTGGACCGCATGGAAGTCATCCGCATCCCCGGCTATACCGAGGATGAGAAGCTCAACATCGCCATGCGCTACCTGGTGCCCAAGCAGATCAAGGCCAATGGCCTGGTGCCCGAAGAGCTGTCGATCGAGGAAGACGCCATCCGCGACATCGTGCGTTTCTATACGCGCGAATCGGGCGTGCGCAACCTCGAGCGCGAGATCGCCAAGATCTGCCGCAAGGTGGTCAAGGAAATTGCGCTGGCCGGTCCGCAGCCGGTGGCCAAGAAGGCTGCCAAGAAGGGCGCGCGCAAGACCAAGGCGCTGGTGGCGGTGACCTCGAAGAACCTGGACAAGTACCTGGGCGTGCGTCGCTTCGACTTCGGCCGTGCCGAGGAAGAAAACGAGATCGGCCTGGTCACCGGCCTGGCCTGGACCGAGGTTGGCGGCGACCTGCTGCAGATCGAATCGACGCTGGTGCCGGGCAAGGGCCAGCTGATCCTGACCGGCCAGCTCGGCAACGTCATGAAGGAGTCGGCATCGGCTGCGCTGTCGGTGGTGCGCGCGCGCGCCGCGGCATTGGGCATCGATGCGGACTTCCTGCAAAAGCACGACGTGCACGTGCACGTGCCCGATGGCGCCACCCCGAAGGATGGCCCGAGTGCCGGCGCGGCGATGGTCACTTCGCTGGTGTCGATGCTGACCAAGGTGCCGGTGCGGGCCGACGTGGCAATGACCGGCGAGATCACCTTGCGCGGCCGCGTCTCGGCCATTGGTGGCTTGAAGGAAAAGCTGCTGGCGGCGCTGCGTGGCGGCGTGCGCACGGTGCTGATCCCGGAGGAGAACCGCAAGGACCTGGCCGATATCCCGGCCAACGTCACGCGCGATTTGAAGATCATTCCGGTCAAGTGGATCGACGAAGTGCTCGACCTGGCGCTGGAAACGCCACTGCGTCCGGCGTCCGGCGCCAAGGGCAAGACCCGCAACGGCGGCCGCGTGGCCGCGGTGCGCGGCAAGGCCAAACCCAGTGGAACGGCGCGGGTCAAGCACTGATCCAACGCCGGTACGATTGCGGTAAAAGCCTGAAAACCCGCGTCGTTATTGGGTTTTAGGTTGCGTGGGTAGGGGCTCGCTGGTATAAAAGCACGACTCGCGGCGCTGCAACGATGCAGCGCCGGCGATACCAAATGTGGTCGTGGCCGTGCCAGAAGGGCGGGGCCGCGATTGTCGATTCCGCGGTCTGACCGCAAAAGGAGTTCCAAGAATGAATAAAACCGAATTGATCGATGGCGTCGCCGCTGCTGCTGACATCTCCAAGGCCGAAGCCGGCCGTGCCGTCGACGCGGTTGTCAGCGAAGTCACCAAGGCCCTCAAGAAGGGCGACACCGTGACGCTTGTGGGCTTCGGTACCTTCCAGGTCCGCGCGCGCGCCGAGCGTACCGGCCGCAACCCGAAGACCGGCGACACCATCAAGATCGCTGCGTCGAAAAATCCTTCGTTCAAGGCTGGCAAAGCCCTGAAGGATGCCGTAAACTAATCGACTCGCTAGGGTGCTTAGCTCAGCGGTAGAGCGTCTCCTTTACACGGAGAGGGTCGGGGGTTCGAAACCCTCAGCACCCACCAAAGCACCACTGCAAAAGTTTTGATGTGCGGAGCGGTAGTTCAGCTGGTTAGAATGCTGGCCTGTCACGCCGGAGGTCGCGGGTTCGAGTCCCGTCCGCTCCGCCAGTTACATCGAAGCCCCTGAGCGATCGGGGGCTTTGCTTTCTCCGAATCCTTTCGGTGAAAGCGCAAGGTTTGAAGAACGCGGAGCGGTAGTTCAGCTGGTTAGAATGCTGGCCTGTCACGCCGGAGGTCGCGGGTTCGAGTCCCGTCCGCTCCGCCATTCATCCGAGCCCCCTGCGCAAGCAGG
>DATLJF010000147.1:0-5072 GCA_035539015.1 Stenotrophomonas sp.
AAGGTGCCGGTGGAAGGCTCGCCGCATGAACTGGTGGCGCGCTTCGTCGCCGCCGTCCAGGCCCAGGCGGAGGGTTCTGCCTTCGAGGGCGCGCGCATTGCCACCATCGATGGCCTGCGTGCGGACTTCACCGATGGTTGGGGCCTGGTGCGCGCATCCAACACCACGCCGGTGCTGGTGCTGCGCTTCGAGGCCGAGAACGAGGTGGCGCTGGCGCGCATCCGCGCGCTGTTCAAGGCCCAGCTGGCCGAGTTGCTGCCGGGACGCGAGATCGAGCTGTAAGGCGGTACGAGCGAAACAAGAAGGGCGGCCATTGGCCGCCCTTTTTTATGCCTGGCGGGTGATCAGCTCGACTGCGGCGCCTTCATGACGCGGTAGCGCGCGATGATCTGCTCGATCTCGCCATCCAGTTCGGCGCGCTGGCGCTCGAAGCTGGCCTGCAGGCGCTGCTGCCACAGCAGTTCGCGGTGCCGGCCCTGGATATCGTTGGCGAGCTTGTCGGCCACCTTCTGCCCGGCCAGCTCGCGGTTGCCCGCTTCGCGCAACAGGGTGATGAGGCCATCGCGCAGGCTGGTGACGTTGTAGCGTGCGGTCTGCACGTTGTTGTCGATCAGCGCGGTGCGCTCGGCGAACACCCGGCGCAGGTCATCTTCGCTCTGGAAGGTGGTGAGCATCGCCTGCTCGGTGCGCTTGCGGGTCTGTTCGGCGGCCAGGTCGGCTTGCGCCTGGGCCGCGGCAGCGGCGGCGGCGGCGCGCTCTTCAGCGGTCAGCGCACGGTCGATCGCGGCACTGCGCGTGCCGCTGTTGGCGTTGATCTCGTCGCGGGCACGGTTGAGCGCATCCGAAGGCAGCGTATCGCTGCACACGCGCTGGCCGTTCTGGTCCCAGCAATAGAGCTTCTTCGGCGTGGCCGGCGCCTTGCTGGTCTTTCTCGGCTGGGCGTGCGCAGGCAGCGCCAGCACGGCAACGGCAATGGCGGCGATGCCGAGCATCGCCTTCCTGGTGTTTGGCATCATGGCAGCCCCCTGCTGTCCTCAGCCCGATGTGTCGGTACCGTAGCGGGCACGGTAGGCCAGCAGCGGTTCGCGGTAGCCGACAAGTTCCGGGTTTCCGGCGGCAAAATCAAGCAGGTCGCCCAGATTGGCCACCGCCACCACGGCGATGCCGGCTTCGGCGGCCACTGCCTGCGCGGCCGAGCGCCGGTCCTGCTCGCTGGCGATCTCCTGCCGGTCCAGGGCCACGACAATCCCCGCCGGCTGGCCACCGGCCTGGCGAATGATCTCCAGGGCCTCGCGGATCGCGGTGCCGGCGGTGATGACGTCATCGACGATCAGCACCTTGCGCCCGCCCAGCGGCGCGCCGATCAGGCTGCCGCCCTCGCCATGGGCCTTGGCTTCCTTGCGGTTGAAGGCCAGTGGCAGGTCGCGGCCACGGCCGGCGAACTCGCAGGCCAGCGCGGTGGCCAGCGGGATGCCCTTGTAGGCCGGGCCGAAGACCAGGTCGAAGTCCAGGCCGGCGGCATGGATCGCGTCGGCATAGCAACGGGCCAGTGCGGCGGTCTTGGCGCCCGAATCGAAGCGCCCGGCATTGAAGAAGTACGGGCTCAGGCGGCCGGACTTCAAGGTGAACTCGCCAAAGCGCAGGGCGTCGGCGGCCAGGGCCAGTTCGAGGAAGCGTTGCCGGTGGTCGGTCATGGCGAGCGGGGCAGAGGGGGAGGACAAAAGCATAGCGGCTCCGGCCGCGGAAGGTCGCTTGCGGTACGCTTTGCGGATTCTTTCGTGCCACGCCTACAACCATCCATGCGCATCATCAGCTTCAACGCCAACGGCCTGCGTTCGGCGGCCAGCAAGGGTTTCTTCGATTGGTTCGCCCAGCAGCAGGCCGATGTGCTGTGCGTGCAGGAGACCAAGGCCCAGGAACATCAACTGGCCGGCCCGGAATTCCTGCCGCCGGGCTATCGCGCCTGGTTTCGCGACGCCAGCACCAAGAAGGGCTACAGCGGCGTGGCGATCTACAGCCGCCGTGAGCCGGACGAGATCCGTACTTCGCTGGGGTGGGACGAGTTCGATGAAGAAGGTCGCTACATCGAGGCCCGCTACGGGGGCCTGAGCGTGGTGTCCTTCTATATCCCCTCCGGCTCCTCCGGTGAGCTGCGGCAGGGCTTCAAGTTCAAGGTGATGGACTGGTTGCGGCCGACGCTGGCGCAATGGCTGGCCAGCGATCGCCAATACGTGTTGTGCGGCGATTGGAACATCGTGCGTTCGGCCCTGGACATCCGCAATTGGAAGTCCAACCAGAAGAACTCCGGCTGCCTGCCGCCCGAGCGCGACTGGCTCAACGGCCAGTGCGCCGACACGTTGGCCGACGCCGATGCCGCGCTTGGCCGTGGCTGGGTGGACACCTACCGCGTGCTGCATCCGCAGGGCGAGGACTACACCTGGTGGAGCAATCGCGGCGCCGCCCGCGCCAACAACGTGGGCTGGCGCATCGACTACCAGTTCGCCACGCCGGGCCTGCGCGAGCGCCTGCGCGGCTGCTCGATCTACCGTGACCAGCGCTTCTCCGACCACGCGCCCTATATCGTGGACTACGACCTGTGACCCCGGCGCCCGCCGCGCCGGCCGCGGCGAAGACTTCCTACAAGGGATGGGCCGGCATCCGCCGCGCCTTCGCCACACCCTCGGCGGGCGCGATGGCGCTGCTGGGCTTCGGCAGCGGCTTGCCGTTCCTGTTGATCGCCTCGCAGACGCTGTCCACGCGCCTGCGCGACAACGGCCTGGAGTTGCGCGACATCGGCCTGATCAGCCTGGCCAGTTTCTTCTACCTGTTGAAGTTCCTGTGGGCGCCGTTGCTGGACCGCCACGCCTTCCCGCTGTTGGGCTTTCTCGGCCGCCGCCGGTCGTGGCTGCTGGTCTCCCAGCTCGGCGTGGCGGTGGCGCTGTTCGCGCTGGCGTTCTCGCGGCCGGAGCTGGGCGTGGCCGGGCTGGTCGGCTGGGTGCTGTTCGCCTCGTTCATGGGTGCCACCCAGGATTCGGTGGTCGATGCCTATCGCATCGAGGTTGCGCCGGAGAGCGCGCAGGCGGCCCTGGCCGCCACTTACATCTTCGGCTACCGGCTCGGCCTGATCGTCGGCGGCGCCGGCGCCCTGTACCTGGCTGAGTTCCTGGGCTGGCAATGGGCCTACATGGCGATGGCCGCGCTGATGGCATTGCCGTTGCTCACCACGCTGCTGTGCCGTGAGCCGGCGCGCCCGCAAGTCACAGTCGCCCGCTCCATCGATATCGCCGGTGCGTTCTGGCAGCCGATCAGCAGCTTCTTCTCGCGCAACGGCGCCGGCGTGGCCGTGGCCTTGCTGCTGTTCGTGGGGTTCTTCAAATTCCCCGACCAGGTGATCGGGGTGATGGCCGGGCCGTTCTACCTGGATTCGGGCTTCACCAAGGCCGACATCGCCACGGTGTCGAAGTTGTTTGGTGTGTGGATGGGCCTGGTCGGCGCGTTCGCCGGCGGGGCGGCCGTGGCCGCGTTCGGCTTCCGCCGGATGCTGCTGGTGGCCGCGCTCGGCGTGGCCCTGTCCAACCTGGCCTTCCTGTTGATGGCCCAGCACCCTGGGCAGCTGTGGGCGTTCTATGCCGCGCTTTCGGCCGACAACCTGTTCCAGGGGTTTGCCGGCGTGGTGCTGGTCGCCTTCATGTCTTCTTTGACCGACCGCAACTTCACCGCCACCCAGTACGGGCTGCTGGTCTCGCTGGCCAACCTGCCCGGCAAGTTCGTCGGCGGTGTCTCCGGCTATATCGTCGAGGCCAGCTCGTACTCCACCTTCTTCATTCTCAGCGCGCTGACGGTGATCCCCACCCTGTTGTTGCTGGCCTGGCTGTGGCGGCGGATCGTAGACC
Source organism: Stenotrophomonas sp. (assembly GCA_035539015.1). GTDB lineage: Bacteria > Pseudomonadota > Gammaproteobacteria > Xanthomonadales > Xanthomonadaceae > Stenotrophomonas_A. Next base: position 3,894 of record DATLJF010000147.1, read on the forward strand.
CGGTGGCGCCGGTTCCCGCAAGCGCCGATTGAAAGGTGCGCCGGAACTACCGATGATGCGTTCCCGAGGGGGGATCCTCGGACACACCGTGTTGGGGAGTGAAATGACCGATCTGGTTCTGCGCGACATCGATCCGATGCTGGTCGACCGCATCCGGCGCATTTCCGTGGCCCGCGGCTGGACCCAGCACCAGACGGTCATCAACCTGATCGAACAAGGGTTGTTCGCCTCGGAGCACGAGGTCCACGGGGGCTTCGAGCATCCCGAAGTCGACGCCCTGGCCGAGGCCATCGCCGCGCTCAAGTTGATCCCGTCCGGGGCCAGCTTCTGACCCCTTCAGGCGGGGTGGATCGCCCCGAGGATGCGCGGACCCCGTGCGCCGCTGACCGCCGGCAGGTTGCCCGGCCGCGCCGCCAGTGTCTGCGCCGCCAGCCAGGCGAAGCCCATCGCTTCCATGTAGTCCGGATCCAGGCCATGCACCTGGCTTGATTCCACCACCGCTGCTGGCAGCCGCGCCGCCAGCGCCGCCATCAGCACCGGGTTGCGCACCCCGCCTCCGCACACCAGTACCCGGCGCGTGTGTGCCTGATGGGCCTGGAGTGCGTCGGCCACGGTGGCCACGGTCAAGGCCAGCAGCGTGGCCTGGATGTCCGCCGGTGCCGCGCCCGCAGCGGCCGGGGCGGCCAGGGCCCAATCGAGATGAAACTGCTCGCGGCCGGTGCTCTTGGGCGGCGGCAACGCGAACCACGGCTCGGCCTGCCACTGCGCCAGCAATGCTGGCAGCACTTGCCCAGTGGCAGCGAAGGCGCCGCTGGCATCGTACGGCTGGCCGGTGTGGCGCTGGCACCAGGCATCCATCAAGGCGTTGGCCGGGCCAGTATCGAAGCCGCGCACCACGCCTTGCCGCGGGATCAGCGTGAGGTTGCCGATGCCACCCAGGTTGAGCACCGCGCGGTCTTCATCGCCATTGCCGAGCATGGCCAGGTGGAAGGCCGGCATCAGCGGCGCGCCCTGGCCGCCGGCGGCGACATCGCGACGACGGAAATCAGCCACGGTCGTGATCCCGGTGGCTTCGGCAATCCGGTTTGCATCGCCCATCTGCCAGGTGAAAGCGGGCGTGGCCTGGGGCCGATGGCGCACGGTCTGGCCGTGCGAGCCGATCGCGCGAATGCGCGAAGC
>DATLJF010000148.1:0-7064 GCA_035539015.1 Stenotrophomonas sp.
GATGTCCAAGGTGGGCCACGCCAACCTGCGCCGGGCCTTCTACATGCCGGCGATGACCGCCCTCTACAAAACCCGCTGGGGACAGATCTTCCGCGAGCGGCTGGCCGCCGCCGGCAAGGCCCCGAAGCTGATCATCGGGGCAATGATGCGCAAGCTGGCCCAGGTCGCCTTCGGCGTGGTCATGTCCGGAAAACCCTTCGACCCAGCCCTGCACGGTGCTTGACGCGGACCACAGTATCTACACGGACGTATTCACGGCGTGTCCCGGAAAGGGTCAGCCCCCGAACGCCGCGCGACCAACACAGGCCACCGATCAGCGCCTAAGCGCAACCTCACCGCCCAGGACTGGGCCGCTTGGTCAACTTCCGCTGCAAAGACCGCCGATGCATCCCCAGCAATCGCGCCGCCGCGGAAATATTCCCGCCGGTCTCGTGCAACGCCTGCTGGATGTGCTCCCACTGCAATCGGCTCAACGGCGTCATCATTTCCAATGCCGCTTCGTCGCCGTCGGTCTCTTCCGCCAGTTCCTCGTCTTCCTCGCCCAACGCGCGCAGGATGGTCGGAATGTTCGCGGGCTTAGGTAGGTAATCGTCCGCGCCCAGCTTGATGGCTTCGACCGCCGTGGCAATGCTCGCGTAGCCGGTGACCAGCAGGATGCGCATGTCGGCGCGGATTTCGCGCAGGGGCTGGATCAGGGTCAGGCCTGAGTCGTGGCCCAGCTTCAGGTCGACCAGGGCGAAGTCCGGCAGCGACTGCCGCGCTACCGCCAGTGCGCTGGCGGCGTCGCTGGCGGTCAATGTTTCCACGCCGTGCCGGGCCAGGCTGCGTTGCAAGGTGCGCAGGTACAGCGCGTCGTCGTCGACCAGCAGCCCGCGCCGGGCCAGCGGCGGGTTCACGGTTGGGCTCCCGGGCGCGCGATAGGCGTTGGGGCGAGGTGCTGCGGAGTCGGTGCCAGGGGCAATGCCATGAAGATCTCCTTGCAGGTGTCGCAGGTTCATATCGTTTATTCGGCCGTGGAGGCGGCTACCGGCATCGGCAGGCGGAATCCCACCCGCGCGCCGCTGCCCTGGGCCGGCTGCATCCACATCTCGCCGGCCAGCCGTTCGACGGTGGCATGCGAAAGCGCCAGGCCCACGCCCATGCCATGCGGCTTGCCGCTGTCGAACAAGGTACCGGGCAGGGTGGCCTTGGCGGTGTCAAAGCCGGCGCCGTAGTCGCGTACTTCGCCCAGCAGTTGGCCCCCGGCTACCCGTAGTTCCAGGTCTACGCGCGGGCGGCCGGCGCGTTCGCTGGCGTCGGCGGCGTTGTTCAACAGCACCATCAGCAGGTGGCCCACGCCTGGCTCCAGGCGCAGCCGCATTGGTGCGTCGAGGTTGCGCTGCAGTTGGATGTCCGGCCGTACCAGGCGCCACTGCGCCAGTACTTCCTGCACCGTCACCGCTTCCTGCGCATTGCTGCGGTCGGCCGGTGCGGCCAGCGCCAGTACCCGTTCGTGGCACAGCACCAGCAGTTCGCGCAAGGTGTCGAGGTCTTCGCGCAGCTCGGGCTGGGCGGATTGCTCGGCGATGTCGTCCACCAGCAGGGTCATCGTCGCCAGGGGGGTGTTGAGTTCGTGCGCGACCGAGGCGGCGTGGGTGGCCAGGGTGACGATGCCTTCGTTGCGGGCGAAGCGCTCGCGCAGGGTCGACAGTTCCTGCTCGCGCCGGCGCAGCGACAGCGCCAGCCGGGTCGTGAACACCAGCACGACGATCGAGGACAACACGAAGTTCATCGCCACGCCCCACAGGTGCAGGGTGCGCGGGTCGAACACGCCGTGCGGCAGCGGCAGGCCGAAGGCGGCGCTGAGGAAATAGCCCAGCACGCACGCCGCGGCCACGGCCAGGCCCCAGGCCAGGGGCAGGGCAAAGGCGGCCAGGGCGATCAGGACCAGGAACAGCGAGCCGAAGGGATTGGCCAGCCCGCCGCTCCAGCCGATCATCCAGGTGAGTACGACCACGTCGACCAGCACATGGGCGAAAGCGGTGGCCGGGCCGATCGGGGTCTCGCGGCCCACCCGCCATTGCGCATAGAGGTTGAACAGGGCCAGTGCCGCTACCCCCGCCCACAGCGGCGGTTGCGGCAGGGCCAGGCCCAGTGCCCAGACGGCTACGACAATAGTGGCCGCCTGGCCGGCGGTGGCCAGCCAGCGCAGGCTGCACAGGGTGCGCAGGAACGAGGCGTTGTTGCTGTTGTCCATCGGCGGTAATGCTATGCGGTTGCGCGCACTGCCGCATGCGACCTTGTGTCGCGGCGCAGTTCGCTGCGCGAGCCGCGCCCCCTTAACAAAAGGGGGCTTTTGCTCCGGTTGGGGTGCCGCGATCGGTGGTTATATGGGGGTAGGGCGGATTGGGGTGCGGGTGCTTTAAAATGGGGGCATGCATGATGCCGTGACCAAGCCGACTCCGCCCGCCGATTCTGGCGCCTGGCCCCGCCGCCTCACTCAGCCGGTGCAGATCGGCAATGTCGTGGTGGGCGGCGGCAAGCCGGTGGTGGTGCAGTCGATGACCAATACCGATACCGCCGATGTCGCCGGCAGCGTCAAGCAGGTGGCGGAGTTGTGGCGCGCGGGTTCGGAAATGGTGCGCTTGACGGTCAACAATCCGGAGTCGGCGGCGGCCATTCCGCGCATCGTCGATAAGCTGGCGATGATGGGGATCGAGGTGCCGCTGATCGGCGATTTCCATTACAACGGCCACCAGTTGCTTGCCGGGGAGCCGGCCTGCGCCGAGGCGCTGGCCAAGTACCGCATCAATCCGGGCAATGTGGGTTTCGGCAAGAAGAAGGATCTGCAGTTCGCGCAGTTGATCGAGTTCGCGATCCGCTATGGCAAGCCGGTGCGCATCGGCGCCAATTGGGGTTCGCTGGACCAGGGCCTGGCGGCGCAGTTGATGGATGAGAACTCGCGGCGCGAGCAGCCGTGGGACGCCGGCCGCGTGCTGCGCGAGGCGCTGATCCGCTCGGCGGTGGATTCGGCCGAGCGCGCGGTGGAACTGGGCCTGGGGCGCGATCGCATCGTGCTTTCGGCCAAGGTGTCCGGGGTGCAGGAGTTGATCGCGGTGTATCGCGATATGTCGGCGCGCTGCGATTTCGCCCTGCACCTGGGCCTGACCGAGGCCGGCATCGGCAGCAAGGGCATCGTGGCCTCTTCGGCAGCGCTGGGCGTGCTGCTGCAGGAAGGCATCGGCGACACCATCCGCATTTCGCTGACGCCCGAGCCCGGGCAGTCGCGCACGGCCGAGGTGATCGTCGCGCAGGAGTTGCTGCAGACCACCGGCCAGCGCGCCTTCACTCCGTTGGTCACGGCCTGCCCCGGGTGCGGCCGCACCACGTCGGAGTTCTTCCAGGAGCTGGCCAAGGTGGTGCAGAACCACGTGCGCGCCAAGATGCCGGAGTGGAAGGTGAGCCATCCAGGCGCCGAAAGCATGACGCTGGCGGTGATGGGCTGCGTGGTCAACGGCCCGGGCGAATCGCGCCACGCCAACATCGGCATTTCGCTGCCCGGCACCGGTGAGGCGCCGGCCGCGCCGGTGTTCGTCGATGGCGAGAAGAAGGTGACCTTGCGCGGCGAGAACATCGCCCAGGAATTCGTCGCCCTGATCGACGAATACGTCGACGACCACTATGCGCGAAGCGCCGGCTGAGAGCCCGGCCGGTCTGCGTCACTGGCTGGGCCGCAACGCCTGGCGCATCGTCCTGCTGTTCGGCGGGGTGCTGCTGCCGCTGGGGGTGTTCGCCAACCTGGCTGAGGAAGTCCACGAACTGGAAGACTTCTTCTTCGATGATCCCTTGTTGTGGCATCTACGTGCGTGGGCTTCGTCGGGGTTGGACGGGTTCTTCGTCCTGGTTTCCAAGCTCGGCTACCAATGGGGCCTGATTCCGGCCGATACGCTGGTCGTGCTGCTGCTGCTGGGGTTGCGGCGCTGGCGCGAGGCCAGTTTTGCGTTCCTGGCGTTTGTCGGCTCGGCGTTGCTCAACGTCGGTGCCAAGCACTTCTTCCAGCGGCAGCGGCCAAGCCTGTGGGAATCGATCGCGCCTGAGAGCACTTTCAGTTTCCCCAGCGGCCACGCCATGGGCTCGATGACGCTGGCCGCGGTGCTGGTGGCCCTGGCGTGGCAAACCCGCTGGCGCTGGCCGGTGGCGATCGCTGCGGTGCTCTTCGTGCTGCTGGTCGGGCTGTCGCGGGTCTACCTCGGGGTGCATTACCCCTCCGACATCCTGGCGGGCTGGTGTGCGGCCCTGGCCTGGGTGATGGGCCTGTACCTGCTGCTGTTTCGCGGTCGCCGCCGGCCGCGCTGGCGCCGTCCAGCGAAGTAATCGACGGCATGGATCGTGGTGCCTAGCCCAGGCTGTTCAAGGCCGCCGCTTCGGCATGCAGCGTGCCTGTGTCGAACAACGGCACCGCTGCATCGGCCGCGCCGACCAGCAGGCCAATCTCGGTGCAGCCGAGGATGAGGCCTTCGGCACCGGCCGCCGCCAAGCGCGCCATGACCTCGCGGAACGCCTGGCGTGACGCCTCGCGCAACACGCCCTGGCAGAGCTCGTCGTAGATCACCTGGTGCACGAGCGCGCGATCACCGGCCTCCGGCACGATCACCTCGAAGCCGCGCGCTGCCAGGCGTTGGCGGTAGAACGGTTGTTCCATGGTGAAGCGCGTGCCGAGCAGGCCGATCTTGCGCATGCCTGCGGCGGCCAGTGCATCGGCGGTGGCGTCGGCGACATGCAGCAAGGGCAACGGCGTCGCCGCTTCGATGGCCGGTGCGACGCAATGCATGGTGTTGGAGCAAAGCACCAGGAAATCAGCGCCGCCAGCGTGCAGGGCTTTGGCGGCGGAGGCCAGGTGTTCGCCAGCGCGGTCCCAGTCGCCGGCGCGCTGCAGCAGTTCCAGGTCGTGGAAGTCGATGCTGTAGAGCAGCAGCCGCGCCGAGTGCAGCCCGCCGCACGTGCGCTGGATGGTCTGGTTGATGTGGCGGTAGTAGGGCAGGGTGGAGACCCAGCTCATGCCGCCGATCAGGCCGATGGTCTTGCTCGGGATCGGATTGTCCATGGCCGGAGCTTAGCGCTGGCCGCGCGGCCGTGCCTGGCTGGCACACGCCAGCCGACATCATTCGCCGGGCTTGGCGCCTTCCACCGGGGCGTGGGTGGCGGCGCGGCGCGCCAGGACCGCCTCGCGATGGGCGATATAGATGTTGGCGGCAATGATGATGCCGGCGCCGGCCACGGTGTAGCGGTCCACCGATTCGCCGAACAGCCAGCTGCCGAGGGCAGCCAGCAGCGGCAACTGCATGAAGCTGATCGGTTGCAGGGCGGAGACCTCGCCCAGTTTCAGCGCGCGGGTCCAGAACAGTTGGCCGCCGGTGCCGAAGATGCCGGTGAGCACCAGCCAGATCCAGACACTGCCGTGCGGCCAGGTCCATTGCGGCAGCGCGGTGAGCAGGGACATCGGCACCCAGAAGATATAGGTGTAGAACACCACGGTGTCGGGCGGGTCGGTGCGCGAGAGTTGCTTGATCTGGATCGCGACCACTGCGCTGATCATCGCCGCGGCCAGCGCCACCAGCAGGCCAGGGCTGAAGTTGGCCGAGCCGGGGCGCAGGATCAGCAGCACCCCGAGGAAGCCGGCGGCGACCGCCAACCAGCGCCGCAGGCGCACTTTCTCGCCCAGCCACAACACCGCCAGCATGGTGACGAACAAGGGCGTGGAGTAGGACAGCGAGATCGCCTGCGCCAGCGGCAGGTGGCCGATGGCCCAGAAGCCGCACAGCATCGAGGCCAGGCCAATGACCGTGCGCACCAGGTAGAGGCGCACGTGCGCCGTGCGTGGCAGCGGGCCACCGCGCGCCAGCAGGAACGGCAGCAGCGCCAGCAGGCCGAAGAAGTTGCGGAAGAAGGCGATCTGGCTGGTCGGCACGCTGGCCGACCCATAGCGGATGGCAATGGCCATCATGCCGAAGCAGAAGGTGCTGACCAGCATCAGCCCGGCCGCGCGCAGCGGCGTGTTCGCAGCCCCCGGGTTCACCACTGTGCGCCGATCAGCAGCGGCTCCGGCTCGATCACCACCGCGAAGCGTTCGCGCACCGAATCGGCGATCCGCCGTGCCAGCGCCAGCAGTTCGGCGCCGCTGGCGTTGCCATGGTTCACCAGGACCAGTGCGTGGTGCGGCGACACGCCGGCGTCGCCTTCGCGCGCACCTTTCCAGCCGCATTGTTCGATCAGCCACGCCGCCGAGACCTTGGCCAGGCCTTCGTGCTCGCCGGGGAACACCGGCAGCGCCGGCCACTGGTGGCGCAGGGTGTCGATCTGTTCCTGCGGTAGCTGCGGATTCTTGAAGAAGCTCCCGGCGTTGCCGAGCACATCCGGGTCAGGCAGCTTGCGCCGGCGAATCGCGATGACGGCCTGGGCGACGTCGCGCGCTTCCGGGTGGGGTACGCCCATCGCGTCCAGTGCTTCACGGATCCCGGCGTAGTCCAGCCGCAGCTCATGCAGCAACGGCAGCCGGAACTCGACCGCGACGATCAACCAGCGGCCCGGTTCGCGCTTGAACACGCTATCGCGATAGCCGAAGGCGCATTGCGCCGGGGTCAGCTGAACCAGGGCATTGGCATCACGGTCCCAGGCCTCGACCGCATGGATGAACTCGCCGACCTGGGTGCCATAGGCACCAATGTTCTGGATCGGCGCCGCGCCCACGGTGCCTGGGATCAGGGCCAGGTTTTCCAGCCCGGACAGGCCCTGTTCCAGCGACCACATCACCAGGCCATGCCAGGACGTACCGGCGCCAGCGCGGACCAGTGCGTGGTCGGCGTGGTGTTCGAGGATATCGATGCCGCGGTTGCCGAACACCAGCACGCACCCTTCCGGATCGCCGGCGAGCAGCACGTTGCTGCCGCTGCCCAGCACCAGCAGCGGCTGCCCGGCGATGGCCGGCAGCGCGAGCGCTTGCGGCAGGGCGGCGGCGTCGTCCAGTTGCAGCAGCCAGGGCGCGCTGGCATCGACGTGGAAAGTATTGAGTGCGCGCAGCGGCGCGT
>DATLJF010000149.1:0-10235 GCA_035539015.1 Stenotrophomonas sp.
GCCCAGTTGCTTGGGCGTGTTGACGGGGTCGGCGACCTGCCTCATAGGCAATACCTGCAATACAGTTAAATTAAGAATAGCTGTATTTCGACTATACGCCAATTACCCACATTTGGCGTACACGTCGGGCCAGTGCACGCGCAGGACCAAGGCAGGCGATGCCAGCCTCTTGGTGCGCCGCCGCTTGGCAGGGCGAGGGCGCTGCGGGCAGCTCCGGACCCTTGGCCGCCGCGGCGACGACCCCTTCTCGCCACGGTCACTTCGGCGCGCGTCCCTAACAAAAGGGGGGCTCTCCACCAGAGGGCTTTCCCTGGTCAGATTTTGATGATGCCTACTACTACTGCGGCGACCATGGCCCATTTCAGGGTCTGGTAGAGGGGGTTGCTGCGTTCTTTGAGGGCCTTGGCCTTCAGGCGGATTGCGTAGAAGTAGCGGAATAGGCGGTTGATGCCGCCGGTTTTGTCGCCTTCCTGGTTGGGGGAGGCGCCAGCTGCCAGCAGGCTGCGGCCGACCAGGCGGTTGAGGGCGGCGGCCCAGCGCCAACGCATCGGGCGCTCGATGTCGCAGAACAGGATGATGCGGTCCTGGTCGGTGTCGTTGCGGGCATGGTGGATGTAGGTTTCGTCGAACATCGTCCATTCGCCGTCACGCCAGCTGTGGCGCTGGCCGTCTACTTCGATGAAGCAGCGGTCGTCGTTGGGCGTGGCCAGGCCGAGGTGCAGCCGCATGGAGCCGGCAAAGGGGTCGCGATGCGGACGCAGTTCGCTGCCCGGCGGCAGTTCGGCAAACATCGCCGCCTTGACCATGGGCAGGCCGGCCAGCAGCGCGGTGGTCTGCGGGCACAGTTCGGCCGCGGAGGGGTGCGCGGTGCCGTACCACTTCAGGTAGAAGCGCTTCCAGCCACGCCGGAAGAAGGAGTTGAAGCCGACGTCGGTATAGCCGTCGGCTGCGCGGATCTTCTGCATTTGCTGCAGGGCCACGGCCTCGTCGCGGATTGCCGGCCATTGCGCACGCAGCGGCGCCAGTTCGGGGAATTCCTTGCCCGGGTCGATGAATGGCGTGGTCGGCACGCGCGAGCACAGGTACATCAGGGCGTTGATCGGCGCCATGAAGGTCGAGTGGTCGAGCAGCTGGCGGCTAAGGCGGTGACGCACCCGGCCGCGGTAATGGATGTAGAGCGCCGAGCCGATGAACAGCGCGACAAGAAACCACTTCAGCATGGGGGCCTGGGGGAGGTAAAAAGCCGCGCAATTCTACCCCCGCCGTCGCGCCTACGTCGGCCGTAAGCGCGACCGATTGGCCTGAAACACACTATCCCGGCGTGCGCGGGCGCCGCCGGATCGGGATCTGCGACACCGGCACCGCCGCGATGTCCTGGCCGCGTTCGCGGATCGGCGCCCCAGGGTCGGGGGCCCAGGCGTGGGCATAGATGACTTCCCAGGTGCTCGGCAGCTTGCCGTCCGGGCGCCGCATGGGTTCGTAGGCGCTGGCCGCGGCGGCGAACCGCTGCTTGCCGGTCAGGGTGTGGCGGCGCGCGCTGAGCGCGTTGGTGGCGCCCATCGCCCGCAGTTCCCGCATCAGTGCCGGCAGGTCGGCATAGGTGAGGGTGAAGGCATCGCGGTCCAGTACCGGGTCGCGAAAGCCGGACATCATCAGCGCGTCGCCGAACTGGGCGATGGCCGGGAAGCGGCTGACGTGGGGCACGGCATCGGCGGCGGCAAAGGCTTCGCGCAATTCGATCAGGGTTTCCGGCCCGAAGGTGGAGCACAGCAGCAGGCCGCCGGGCTTGAGCGCGCGGCGAAAGCCGGCGAAGACGGCCGGCAGGTCCTCGACCCACTGCAGGCAGAGATTGCTGAAGATCACATCGACGCTGCCATCGGCCAGCGGCAGGGCGCGGGCGTCGCCGGCCACGCGCTGGAACGGCCGCCACCAGCCGGCCTGCTTCTTCGACTCGCGCAGCATCGGCAATGCCTGGTCCAGCGCGATGACCTGCGCTTTGGGCCAGCGCTTCTTCATCGCCGCGGTGGCGTGGCCGGTGCCGGCGCCGATATCGAGCACCACTTGCGGCTGGCGGTCGTCCAGGTAGTCGAGCGATTCGAGCAGGCGCTTGCCTACTTCCAGTTGCAGGGCGGCAGCGGCGTCGTAGCTGCCGGCCGCGCGCGAGAAGGCGCGGCGGACGTGGCGGGGGTCGAGTGTGGGATCCATGAACTGCCTATTGTCGCTGCCGCGGCCGCGACATGGGAGAGCCCCGCGTTCAGCGGCTCAGAACGTACCGGGGTAGGCGCCGCCATCGATGAGCAGGTTCTGCCCGGTGATGTAGCCGGCCTGCGCGCCACACAGGAAGGCACAGGCCACGCCGAACTCCGCCGGCGTACCGAAACGGCCGGCTGGCTGTGCGCGCCGCCGTTGCTCGGCGACTTCCTCCGCGCTGCGCCCCTGGCCCTGCGCGGCGATGGCGAAATTGGAGCGCAGGCGGTCGGTGTCGAACGAGCCCGGCAGCAGGTTGTTGATGGTGACGTTGTCGATCACCGTCTTGCGCGCCAGCCCGGCGACGAAGCCGGTGAGGCCCGAGCGCGCGCCGTTGGACAGGCCGAGCACGTCGATCGGCGCCTTCACCGCGCTGGAGGTGATGTTGACGATGCGGCCGAAGCGGCGCTCGCGCATGCCATCGACAGTGGCGCGGATCAGCTCGATCGGGGTGAGCATGTTGGCGTCCAGCGCACGGATCCAGTCTTCGCGGGCCCAGTCGTGGAAGTCGCCCGGCGGCGGCCCCCCGGCATTGGTGACCAGGATGTCGACCTGCGGGCAGGCGGCCAGTGCGGCCTGGCGCCCTTCTGGCGTGGTGATGTCGGCGGCCACGGCGCGCACTTCGCCGGCACCGGGCAGCGCGCGCACTTGTGCCGCCGCCGCTTCCAGCGCCTGGCTGCCGCGGGCGACGATGACCAGGTGCACGCCTTCGCCGGCCAGCGCTTGCGCGCAACCCAGGCCCAGGCCCTTGCTGGCGCCGCAAACCAGCGCCCAACGTCCCGCGATGCCGAGTTCCATGAGGATGTCCTGTGCGAACCGGCTGACATGATCGGCCAACGCGAGCGCGATTGCTCAGCCCAGGGTGGAGACGAAGCGTTCCAGCTGATCGGCGACTTCGTCGGCATGGCCCAGGAACGGCGCATGGCCGCCGCCGACGACGGTATGCGCCGTCGCAGCGGGCGCCAGCGCCGCCGCCGCGTGCATGCCAGCGGCCGGCACCAGGCGGTCGCGTTGCCCGGCCAGCCACAGGCTGGGCTTGGCGAGCGTGGCGAGGGCGCGGCGCAAATCGGTGCGGCGCAGCAGTTCCAGGCCCTCCTGCAGCGCGCGTGGCGCTGGCTCGCCGCGTTCGACCAAGGCCTGCTTGAGGGTGCGTAGTTCGGCCCGCGCGTGCTCGGAACCGAGGGTGTCCAGGGCCAGGAAGCGCTCCAGCGTGCCGCGGTAATCGGCGCCGAGGCCTTGGCCGAACTGCGCGAATACCTCGGCCTCGACCGCGTCCGGCCAATCCGCGCCACGGACGAAGCGTGGCGTGGCCGCGATCATCGCCAGCGCCCGCACCTGCGGTTGGCTGGCGGCGGCATGCAGCGCGAACAACCCGCCCAGCGACCAGCCCAGCCACACTGCCGGCGGCGTCGCCGCGGCGATCGCGCTGACCACGTGCGGCAAGGCGAGCGCGGTGTCGTCATCGCGGCTGTAGCCGTGGCCGGGCAGGTCGACCAGGTGCAGGCGGTAGCGCGCTGACAGCCGTGCCACCAGCGGCGCGAATACGCCGCCATGCAGGGCCCAGCCGTGGATCAGCACGATGTCCGGCCCTTGGCCGACGGTCTCGATATGCATGGGTGTCGCGGCCGAGGGCAAGCGCGATCAGGCGCGCAGCGCGGCGACCTGCTGCTGGCGCTGCACGATATCGCGCGCGCGGGCGGTGGCTTCGACCAGTTCCAACACCTGCTGCGGTGTGTGCAACGCCGACAGGGTCACGCGCAGGCGCGCCTTGCCTTCGGGCACGGTCGGCGGACGAATCGCGCTGACCAGGAAGCCGGCATTCTCCAGCGAGGCCGACATCGCCATCACCGTGGTCTCGTCGCCACACAGCAGCGGCTGGATCGGGGTGTCGGACGCCATCAGCTCCAGGCCCTGGCGGCGCGCGCCGTCGCGGAACTGGCCGATCAGGCTGGCCAGCTTCTCGCGGCGCCATTCGTCGCGCCGCGCCAGCTTGACCGCGGCCAGCGCCGCGGCGGCCTGGGCCGGCGGCAGCGCGGTGGTGTAGATGTAGGGACGCGCGGTTTCGGCCAGGTGCTGGATCAGCGAATCCTCGCCCACCACCACTGCGCCGTGGCCACCGAGTGCCTTGCCCAGGGTCACCAACTGCAACGGCACCTCGCCGGCACCCAGGCCGGCGTCGGCGGCGCATCCGCGCCCCTGCGGCCCGACCACGCCAACGCCATGCGCGTCGTCAACGTACAGCACTGCTTCCTGCATGCGCGCCACCAGGCTCAGCGAGCGCAGTGGCGCGATGTCGCCATCCATGCTGAAGACGCCGTCGGTCACCAGCATCGCCGCACCTTCCGGCGCGCTCTTGAACTGGCGCATCGCGCCTTCCGCATCCAGGTGCGGATAGCGGCGCAGGCGGCAGCCGGCCAGGCGGGTGGCATCGAGCAGGCTGGCATGGTTGAGACGGTCCTGCACGCACAGGTCGTCTTCTTCGCTCAGCAGCGCTTGCTGCACGGCCAGGTTGGCCAGGTAGCCACTGCCGAACAGCAGGCCACGCGAGTAGCCGAGCCAGTCGGCGACCTCGCGCTCCAGTGCGTCATGCAGGGCATGGTGGCCACAGATCAGGTGCGAGGCGCCCGCGCCGGTGCCTTCGCGCGAGGCGGCGTCCTGCAGCGCCGCGGCCACTTCGAACTGCTGCGACAAGCCGAGGTAGTCATTACTGCAAAAGCCGGTCAGCCAATGGCCGTCCACTTCCAGGCGCACGCCGTCGCGGCGGCTGACGCTGCGGCGGACGCGGATGCGCCCCTGCGCGGCGCGCAGCTTGCGCAACGACTGGATGCGTTCGTGCAGGTCGGGGCGGGCCATGGCAATCCCTTCGCAGTCCGGGTCCGGGCCGGGTAGGGTAACCGCAGCCCGGCGCTGTAGGGGGGGCGCCGGCCGACGACCGGCGCCGCCGGGGGCTCAGGCGGCTTGTTCGGCCGGGCAGGTGATGTCGGCATGGACGGTGCCGGGGTGGTCGTGCTCGGCGGCGTCCACCGTCACTTCCATCGGCCGCAGGCCCAGGCGCTGGAACAAGGCCTGGTCGCGCTCAGTGTCCGGGTTGCCGGTGGTCAGCAGCTTCTCGCCATAGAAGATCGAGTTGGCCCCGGCCATGAAGCACAGCGCCTGCAGCTCGTCGCTCATCGCTTCGCGCCCGGCCGACAGCCGCACCATTGAACGCGGCATCGCGATGCGCGCTACCGCGATCATGCGAACGAACTCGAACGGGTCCAGCTGCGTGGTGCCGTGCAGCGGCGTGCCGGCCACCTGCACCAGGCGGTTGATCGGCACCGAATCCGGATGTGCCGGCAGGTTGGCCAGGGCCAGCAGCAGCCCGACGCGGTGTTCGCGCGTCTCGCCCATGCCGACAATGCCGCCGCAGCACGTCTTCAAGCCCGCATCGCGAACGTGGCCGAGCGTGTCCAGGCGGTCCTGGTACTGGCGGGTGTGGATGATCGAATCGTAGAAGTCCGGCGCGGTGTCGAGGTTGTGGTTGTAGTAGTCCAGGCCGGCTTCCTTCAGCGCCTTGGCCTGGCCGGGCTCGAGCATGCCCAGGGTGGCGCAGGTCTCCAGGCCCAGCGCCTTGACCTCGCGGATCATCGCCGCGACCTTGGGGATGTCGCGCTCCTTGGGCGAGCGCCAGGCCGCGCCCATGCAGAAGCGCGATGCGCCGGCGGCCTTGGCCTGGCGCGCCTTGGCCACCACGGCGTCGGTGTCCATCAACTTTTGTGCAGTCACCCCGGTGTCGTAGCGCTGGGCCTGCGGGCAGTACGCGCAATCCTCAGGGCAACCGCCGGTCTTGACCGACAGCAGCGTGGACACCTGGACCTGCGCCGGGTCGAAATGCGCGCGATGCACGCTGGCCGCGCGATGCAGCAGTTCCGGGAATGGCAGCGCGAACAAGGCGTGTATTTCTTCGGCGCGCCAATCGTGGCGGAGCTGTGCGGACATCGGGATTCCTGACTTTCAGCGGCTTGGAAGCGGGAAAGTCTGGTGAGGGGCTGGAAAGCTGTCAACCGTACGGGGGTGGCTGGAGTTGACGGTGGTGACTCCAGCTCAGCGCGCTGCGATACGCACCTTTCCAGTTCCTTCAGGCCTCAGCGTCGCGCTCGGCGAAGATGCCAGCCATCGCCGCCGCGTTCTCGGTGCCCCAGGTGCACAGCGGCACGATGGCCTCGGCCAGGCTGCGACCCAGTGGCGACAGCGCGTAGTCCACGCGCGGCGGCACCTCTTTGTAGTCGGTCCGGGCGAGCACGCGGTCGGCCTCCAGATCCTTCAATGACTGGATCAGCACTTTGTCGCTGACGCCCGGGATCAAGCGCTTGAGCTCGCCGTAGCGTTTGGGACCGTTGCGCAGGAAAAACAGGACCAGCGGTTTCCACTTGCCCGAGATGATGCGCAGCGTGGCGTTGAGCCCACAGCCGGTATCGCAGATGTCAGGGGAGGCGTTCATGGGTACTTACCAAAATGTGCATACTTGTCCTTAGGTTATCAGGCGCGCATCTTGGTGCTCAAGCAAGCATTCCGCTTTTGCACAACGCCAAGGATTCCCCCTATGACCCGTTTGAATGGCAAGACCGCCGTGATCACCGGTGGTGCTACCGGCATTGGCCGCGCCGCAGCGCAGCGTTTCATCGAAGAGGGCGCCTTCGTGTTCCTCTTTGGCCGGCGCCAGGAGGCGCTCGATGCCGCCGTGGCCGACCTGGGGCCCAATGCCCGCGCGGTGGCCGGCTCGGTCTCCGATGAGGCCGGCCTTGATCGCCTCTACACGGCAGTGAAAGCCGAGCGCGGTAGCCTGGACATCGTCTTCGCCAACGCCGGGGCGGGAAGCCAGCTCCGGCTTGGCGAAATCACGGCAGAGCACATCGACGAAACGTTCGACACCAATGTGAAGGGCACGATCTTCACCGTGCAGAAGGCGCTGCCACTGATGAGCCCGGGCGGTTCGATCATCCTCACCGGCTCCAGTGCCGGCACCACCGGAGCGCCCACGATGAGCGCGTACAGCGCGAGCAAGGCGGCGGTGCGCAACCTGGCCCGGACCTGGGCCGAAGACCTCAGGGGCACCGGCATCCGGGTCAACGTGCTCTCGCCTGGGGCGACTGCGACTGAACTGGCCAAGGCGGCGCTGGGCGTGGAGGGACAGAAGATCTACGCCGCGATGACACCGCTCCAGCGAATGGCCGATCCGGCCGAGATCGGCGCAGCGGCGGCCTTCCTCGCTTCGTCGGACAGCAGCTTCATGACCGCCAGCGAGGTCGCCGTCGATGGCGGCCTGGCGCAACTCTGATCCGCCGCAAGGAGACCTCATGTACGCCGCATCCACGCTGTCGCAGTTGATTCAATTCGCGCGAGTCGAAGCGGGTGCCACCGTTGTCGATGTCTATCCGGGAGAGGGCGAGTGGACCTCGCTCTTCTCCGACATCGTAGGGCGCGAAGGACGGGTCTACGGCTTTGTGCCAGCCGAAGTGGCCCACTTCAAGAACGATCCTGTCGGCCGTATGCGTACGCTTGCCGCGCAGCCCGGCCGCGAAAACGTTGAAGTCGTTTCCTCGGACCTCATAGCCATGCCGGAGGTCGTTCCGCCGGCCGACGTCGTGTGGTTGCACCTGTTCTATCACGACCTCCACACCGCCCTGATCCAGGCCCGTGGCGCGACGGCGCGGCTGTTCAACCAGGCGGTGTTCGAGCGCCTCAAGCCCGGCGGGTCCTACGTCATCGTGGATCACGCCGCCAGCGTGGGGTCGGGCACGCAGGATGCGCAGTCGCTGCATCGGATCGAGCCGGCGTCCGTTCGCGAGGAGGTGGAGGCACTCGGCTTCGTGTGGGAGGCGGAAAGCACCTTGTTGGCACGCAAAGACGATCCGCACTCAACGAAGGTGTTCGACCCCGCGATCAAGGGCGCGACCGATCGCTTCGCCTATCGGTTCGTCAAGCCCTGAGGGCCGCCCGGGCATTGGGACGGCTTACGGTCCCTACCCGTGAGCCGAGCCGCGCTAGGGCGCGGCGCAGCTCCCATCCCCACTCACCCCGGGCGCCTTCATTCGATAGATATCCATCTTCCCCGCGCGTGGCGCCCGCGCGCTGCCGCTGACCAGCAACTCGCCGGGTTTGTTCGCATCCACGACCGGGCCGAGCGTAGTGCCGGTTTCGTCGTTGAAGGAAAGCGCCAACGGCTGCGCATCGACATAGCGGCCCTCGCGGCACTGCGCCAGCCACAGGCGCACCGGCGCCGTCGCCGGGTCGGTCGAACGGGCGAACACGATCGCGCGGCCATCGGCCAGCCACGCGGCGTCGAACTCGTCTTGCGCCGTGGCTAGCCCGGGCACTGCTTGCGGGTCGACGAAGGCATGGCCATTCCAATGCGCGACGAACAGATCATGGCGGCCGGCCCCGCCGTGGCCGTCGCTGGAGAACAGTAGCCGCTGGCCGTCGGCCGATACGCTCGGTGCCCATTCGTCGCCGCGGGTGTTGACGCCTTTGCCGAGATTCTCCGCCGTGCCGAAACCACCGTCGGCCA
Organism: Stenotrophomonas sp.; assembly: GCA_035539015.1. Lineage (GTDB taxonomy): Bacteria > Pseudomonadota > Gammaproteobacteria > Xanthomonadales > Xanthomonadaceae > Stenotrophomonas_A. The sequence continues at coordinate 8,795 of DATLJF010000149.1, forward strand.
GGACCGCGGCGCGGTAGAGATCGTCACCGCCCTGGCCGCCCTTGCGGTTGGAGAAGAAGTACAGCCACCGGCCATCGGCGCTGAAGAACGGGTCGAATTCGTTGGCAGGCGTGTTGACTGGCAACGGGCGCGCATCCTGCCAGCGGTTGCCCTTCAAGCTGGCCTGCCAGAGGTCCCAGCCACCGCTGCCGCCGGCGCGATCGGTACTGCCCCAGACGATGCGCTGGCCGTCCGGCGAAACCGTGCCGCGCACTTCGCTGGCCGGCGTGGAAACCACGCCCATGCCTTCGATGCCGAACTCCGACAGGCCCGAGGCCGGTGCGGTAAAGAGTAGACTCGCGCTGAGCGCAAGCCATGGCAGGCGGGGACGCATGTCCGGTTCTCCTCAAGGCCAAGCGCCCCAGTCTAGCCAACCCGAGAGGCCTCATGACTCCGTCCCGCTTCGCTGTGTTCGGCCACCCGGTCGCGCAGTCGCTGTCGCCCCGCATCCACACCGCTTTCGGCCGCCAGTTGGGCATCGCGCTGGAATACGTTGCCATCGACGCCGAACCTTCGCAGTTCGCCGCGGCCTTGTCGCAGCTGGCCGCGCGCGGTGGCGTCGGTGCCAACGTGACGCTGCCGCTCAAGGAAGAAGCATTCGCCCTGGCCACCACCCGCAGTGAGCGCGCCTTGCGCGCCGGCGCGGTCAATACGCTGGTGCGGCGCGAGGACGGCTGGTATGGCGACAACACCGACGGCGCCGGCCTGGTGCGCGACCTCACCGAACGCCATGGCCTGGATCTGCGTGGCCGCCGCGCGCTGCTGCTTGGCGCCGGCGGTGCCGCGCGCGGCGTGGCACCGGCATTGCTGGAAGCCGGCGTGCGCGAGATGGTCATCATCAATCGCAGTCCCGCTCGCGCCGATGCCCTGGCCGACGCGCTGGGCGAACCCGATCGGGCCTATACCCGCTACTGGGAAGACCTGCGCGAGCTCGGTGACTTCGAACTCATCGTCAACGCCACCGCCGCCGGCCGCGAGCAGACCGGTGCGTTCTCGTTGCCGCTCTCGCTGGTGGACAGCATGACCGCGGCGGTGGATTTGAACTACGGCGAAGTGGCCATCGGCTTCCTGGCCTGGGCGCGTGCGGCCGGCTGCCGCGACGTGGTCGATGGCCTGGGCATGCTGGTGGAACAGGCGGCCGAGGCGTTCGAACTGTGGCATGGCGTGCGCCCGCAAACCGATGCCATCCATGACGAGCTGCGCAAGCACGAGCGCGTGCTGGTGGGCGAGGACTGACCATGGCCATCGCTGCCTTGCTCGCACTGCTCGATGCCCTGCTGTGGCGCCTGCCGATGTTCATCGCCATCGCGGTGGGCATGTCGCTGCTGTTGCGCGCGCGCGGCACGCCGCAACGCCGGCTCGGCTTGCTGGGCCTGGCGCTGTGCCTGGCCAGCGTGCTGGT
>DATLJF010000150.1:0-3279 GCA_035539015.1 Stenotrophomonas sp.
GTGCTGCGGCGTTCGCTGCCCACGCGGGATTTCTTCGCCGAACTGACCCGCGAGATCTACAAGGTCGGGGCGCGCTCGCTGCCGATCATCGCCGTGGGCGGAGCCTTTGTCGGCCTGGTGTTGACCTTGCAGGGCTACCGCACGCTCACCACGTATGGCGCCTCCGATGCCTTGTCCACCTTGCTCGGCCTGTCGCTGTACCGCGAGCTGGCCCCGGTGCTGACGGCGCTCCTGTTCATTGGCCGCGCCGGCAGTTCAATTGCCGCCGAACTCGGCCTGATGCGCGCCACCGACCAGATCAAGGCGCTGGAGCTGATGGCGATCGACCCGGTCGCCAAGGTGGTGGCGCCGCGTTTCTGGGCCGCGGTGCTGACCGTGCCGTTGCTGACCGGCGTGTTCTGCTCACTGGCCATCAGCGGTGGCTACTTCGAAGCCGTGCACGTACTCGGCATCGACAACGGTACCTTCTGGTCGGGCCTGCGCGGCAGCGTCGACCTGTGGGACGACTTTGGCGTGGCAATGCTGAAGTCGGCGGTCTTCGGCGGCACTGCCGCCCTGGTCGCGGCCTATGTCGGTTTCCATGCCGAGCCAACCATCGAGGGCACCTCGGTGGCCACCACGCGCGCGGTGGTCAATGCCTCGCTGCTGGTACTGATGTTCAATTTCGTCCTTTCCGCGATGCTGTTCCAATGAGCACGCAGAAGGCTTCCCACCTGTCAGGACTGTAATGGCCATGCGTGGACCAAGACTCGAATTTTCCGTCGGCGCGTTCTTGCTGCTGACCCTGGCCTCGCTGCTGGTACTGGCAGTGGCCTCGACCAACCAGCGCTTTGGCTTCGGCCACGGCGAATACACGCTGGTGGCGCGCTTCACCCAGATCGGCCAGTTGCGGCCGCAGGCGCCAGTCCGCATCGGCGGGGTCAACATCGGCCGGGTGTCGGACATCTCGCTGGACCCGAAAACGTTCGAGTCGGTGGTGACCCTGGCCGTGGACGAGCGCTACAAGGACCTGTCTGCCGATACCTCGGCCGGCATCTTTACCAGCGGGCTGCTGGGCGAGAGCTACATCGGCCTGCAGCCGGGCGGTGACCCCGACACGCTCAAGCCAGGCGATGAAATCGCCTTCACCCAGCCGGCCGTGGACCTGCTGCAGTTGGTCGGCAAATACATGTTCAGCGGCGGCGGCACGGGCGGTGGCGAGCACGCTGCCGCGCCCGGCGACGCTACCGACACTCCCGCTCCCACGGAACCGCAACCATGAAGAATCGTTTCGCCCTGACCGTTCTGTCCGTCGCCCTGGCCGCCACCCCGGCGCTTGCGCTGGCCCAGGCTGCGCCTGCCGCTCCGGCCGCCGCCGCGGCGAGCAATGGCACCGCCACGCGCACCGTCATCGGCACCAGCACGCGCATCCTCACCACCCTGGAGCAGCGCCGTGCCGAGTTCCGCAAGAACCCGGCGGCCTTGCGCCAGTACATCGACGGTGAGCTCACCAAATCCTTCGACCGCGACTACGCGGCCCGGCTGGTGCTGGGTATCCATGCGCGCGGCGCCTCCGATGCCGACGTCAAGCTGTTCGCCGATGCCATGGCCGACAACCTGATGCAGCGCTATGGCGATGCCCTGCTCGAGTTCGAAGGCAAGCCGACTTTCCGCGGCAAGTCCGAAAGCGCGCTGCCGGGTGGCCGCGGCGTGGTCGTGGCCACCGAGCTGTTGCGTGCCGGCAGCGACCCGACCCCGGTCGACTACCTGATGCGCAACGTCAATGGCCAGTGGATGATCTTCGACGTCCGCATCGAAGGCATTTCCTACGTGCAGACCTTCAAGACCCAGTTCGACGCGCCGCTGCGCCAGAAGGGCATTGCCGAAGTCGCCAAGGAACTGCGCAACGGCTCCTTGCAGGCCGGCCCGCAAAGCAACGGCAAGGCCAGTGGCAAGTAAAGCTGCCCTGCGCCGCGAAGGCGAGGCGCTGGTATTGACCGGCGCCCTGGACCGCACCGCAGTGACCGCACTGTGGCTGCAGGCCAGTGCAGCGCTGGCGGGTGTGCGCACGCTGGACCTGCGCGCCGTCGAGCGCGTGGACAGTGCCGGCGTAGCGTTGCTGGCCGAGTTGGCCGCGCGCCTGCGCGCTGCGGGCGAAGGCCAACCGCAAGTCCTTGGTGCACCGGCCGGCCTGGCCGAACTCACGGCGGCCTACCGCCTCACTCCGTCATTGGATTTCCAGGTGGCCCCACCGCCTGTTGCGAGCTGACATGAACGTCTTCCGTCTTTCTGTGATCGCCGTGACCCTCCTGCTGGCCGCCTGCGCCGGCCAGGCGCCGAAGTCCGACCCCGCGCAACAATCCGGCACTGCGGTGCCGGCGGCGAATGCGACCTCCAGCGTGCCGCCGGACGCTACGCCGACCGCTGCCGAGCCGGTGCCGACGCAAACCGATACGGCAACCGCGAGCGCACCGGTCGCCGAAACGACTGCCACGGGTGCTGCACCGACCCAGGCCGAAGACGACTTCGCCGCGCTCTACGGTGGCCCGGCCCCCGCTGCCCAGGGTGCGTCCGCTGCCGACACCGGTACCGCCGCCTCAAGCACCTACGATCCGTGGGAGCGCTACAACCGCACGATGCACCGCTTCAACATGGCGGTCGACCGGGCCGTGGCGCGGCCGCTGGCCAATGCCTATGTCACGGTGACGCCGGAACCGGTGCGCCTGGGCGTCAGCAATTTCTTCGAGAACCTGCGTTCGCCGGTGACCATGGTCAACCAGGTCTTGCAGGGCCATCCGGTGCAGGCGTTGCAAACCCTGGGCCGCTTCGTTCTCAATTCCACGCTGGGCATCGGCGGCCTGCTCGACCCGGCCAGCGCCGCGCGCGTGCCGCGCCGCACCGAGGACTTTGGCCAAACCCTGGGGGTCTGGGGCTGGAGCAACTCGCGCTATGTCGAGCTACCACTGTTCGGCCCACGCACCGTGCGCGATACCTTCGGCCTGGCCGGGGACATGCCGTTGTCGCCGCTGCGCCAGGTGGAAAGCGATAAGTGGCGCATCGGCCTGCAGGGCTTGCAGCTGGTCAACACCCGGGCCCAGCTGCTGGCCGTGGACGCGTTGCGCGATGCGGCGGTGGACGAGTACGCGCTGACCCGCGATGCCTGGCTGCAGCGGCGCAACTACCAGATCCAGCGCGACCGTCGTGGCGACCGCAGCCAGGACGAAGAGCGCGATACCACCGTGCCGGTGGATGCGATGCCGATGCCGAACTTCGGCAACTGAGGCGCGATCCGCTGCAACG
>DATLJF010000151.1:0-28788 GCA_035539015.1 Stenotrophomonas sp.
ATGGGTTGCCGCCAGGGCGTTGATGGGCAGTTGCGGCACGGCTTTCTCGGGGACCGTGATGATGACGACATCGTGCGCGCGCGCCGCCTGATCGGACGTGGCGGCGCTTGCACCGGTTTCCTCGGCCAATGTGGCCAAGGATTCGGGACCGCGCGAGTTGGCAATCAGCACTTGGTGGCCAAGCGCTGAGAGCTGGCGGGCCAGGGTGCGGCCAATGTTCCCAGATCCAATAATCCCGATGTTCATGGCACTTCCCGACTAGTTAATGATGATGCCGACGAGGCTCTGCTCAACGATCTGGGTCAGCAATCTGCGTTCCGGTGCCAGGAGTGCATTCATTCCAGTCGACTTCAATCGCTTGCCGCCGCGCTCACGCGCCAAGATACATCCGGGGTCTGTCACGGCAGGTGAATTTTTCTGGCTTGTACGGCACTGAGCCGCAAATGGATGCACGTAACTTTTCGCATCCAGCAGGCCCTCCCCTCGTCGGCTGGGGCAGTGATCGACACCGGCTTCGATGAGCGGTGGCGGGGAACCAGTGGGCACGCTATCGAAGTCACCCTGGACACTTGGTACGGCGGGATTGCGCCACGCCTGTCACTTGTCTATGCCGATGCGGACCGCCGCCTGACCTCTTGGTGCTTGGCATCGGCTGGAGCATTGCACAGCAAGCACTTGTCGTTGTAGAAGGATCCCGTGTCGCTCAAAGAACGCGGATGCGACTGCCTGGCTTCATTGAAACTGTGCGCGCCGTTCCGTCGAAGACTACCTCAGTGGTGAGCCCGCCAACACTAGTCAATTCAATGGACCTCGCCCTACCCTCATGCCATTCCAGGTCAACCAGGAACCCGCCGCGCGCTCCCACCCCGCTGATGCGCCCACTTTTTGACCAGGCCGCCGGCAGTGCCGGAAGGACCTTGATCTTCCCTGGGCGGGAGTACACCAGCATCTCCAGCATCGCCACCGGGGTGCCGAAGTTCGCATCGATCTGAAATGCGCTCGAGTCAGCGCCCAAGCTGTAGATATCCAACAGGTTCACTGCCGAACCGTTGCTGTGGTCCTGCGACGGCGACAGGTTGGCAAGGATGAGCTGATAGGCCTTCTCAGCGTCTCCCAGTCGCGCCCAGCATGCCGCCCGCCAGGCGCAAGCCCAGCCATAGCTGGACATGCCGCGCGCTTCCAGCAGCTTGGTGACACCGCCGACCAGCGCTACCTGGCCGCGATCCGGATGAATTCGGTCGCCTGGAAAGAATCCGACCAGCGGCGATAAATGGCGATGCTCGTGTTCGCCTAGATCGTCCGCCGACATCCACTCCTGCAGCTGCCCGGTCGTTGGACTGACCTGCGGCAAATACAGGCGGTGCTGCAGATTGCCGATCACCTCTGCGTAGCGTGCATCGCGCGCAAGGATCCTGCTGGCCTCACGATAGTTTTCGAACAGGTCCCAGACCAGTTCCTGTGCATAGGTGATGCCGACGGCGTCCTCTGGTCCGTGTTCTGGAGACCAATCCTTGTCGTCCACCCATACGCGGCGCGACCCGCCCTGCGCATCAGGCACCTCGATTTCAACCAGCCGTGCCTCCCAGAATTCGCATGCACCCCTGAGAAGCGGATAGATCTGTCGCAGGTAGCCGCGATCCTGCGTGTACTGGTAATGCTGCCATAGGCTGTTGCAGAGCCAGGCATTGCCGGCCGGATGCCACCACCAGCCATTGCCGCCGAATGGATTGGTGGAAATGGCCACGGTCCAGCCCGCGATTTTTCCAGAGGAATTCCTGAAACGGTTGCGCGAGTCGTTGAAGTGCGCGTGCGTTATGCGCGTCCACGAGTCGACTTGCGACAAGCAATACCGGGTCAATGCATCGAAGCAAACACCGAGGCCTGCCCGATCAGGCAGCCAATAGTTCATCTGTAGATTGATGTCGGTGTGGTAGTCCCCCATCCACGGCGGCGTGTTGTCCTTGAGCCATAGACCTTGCAGATTGGCCGGCAGGCTGCCGCGCGAGGCGGAAATCATGAGGTAGCGGCCGAACTGCAGATAGGTCGCTTCCAGTTCTGGGTCCGCGGCAGCGCCCTCACCCGCACGCAAGCGCAGGCGCTGCCAGGTGTCCAGTTCGCGTTGGGCCGGGTTGGAGTGCCCCAGATCCATCCGCATGGTGTCGTATAACGAGCGGTAGTCGGCGACATGCGTACCGAGCAAGTCCGATGCGTTCGCGGCGGCAGCGGCACGGGCCTTATCGACGGACAGCCGCAGTGGCACAATGGAGCGATCACGGTACCCATGGATCGATGAGGGCGCGTAATCCGTGCCGCCGCTGAAGATGATCGTCAGCGCGCTGCAGCCGGAGAAATGCAGCGCACCGGCGCGCATCTCGGTTTTGCCACCCTCCGTGAGCACTTTGCTGCACGCCGCATAGCGCAGCCCGTTCGGCAACGCTCCGGCAAATCCCAGGGTGTCATGGCGGTAGTCGCTGGTCGGATCGTCGTGCGCGCTGACCAGCTGCAGCCGCCCCTCGTGCGTCCCGCCTTCCTCGCAAATGAGTCGAACGACGATGACGTCGTCTGGATAGCTTGCAAAACAGGTGCGGGTATAGCGGACGCCGGCGTGCCGGTACTGCAGCCGAACGCACCCATTACTCAGGTCCAACTCGCGGCGATAGTCATGTACAGAGGATGCAGCATGGCCATTCAGCTCGATATACAGACGCGCGAGCATGACAGAACTACCAAAGTTGGCTTTATCGTAGGGAACTGACCTTCGGCATCCAGCGTGGCGTTGACATCACCAACCCACATGCTTGCGTCGGAGATGTAAAGGAAATCACGCTCAGGCGACGCGCCAACCAGCGCACCGATGCGTCCATTGCCGATCGGCAGACCCTGTTGAAGTACATCCTCCTCATTGGCCGGGGTACCGTAATGCATCCGCAGCGCCTGCCCCGGCGGCACCAGCGGCGAGACTGATGGCCGGACCGGGGCGGCATGTGCGCGGCGAAAGCCCGGAAGGCTGAGCAGCGGCAGTAGCGCAGCAAGCGTCCCGGTGCGCTTCAGGAAATCTCTGCGCGCGGCGCCGTTATCCGCTGAGTGGTTCTGCTCAGTCATCGCTTCCAATCTCGCTTTTTTCCGGGGACGTTGCGCCGTAGCAATCTCGGCAGCATCGTCTAGTCAACTACCGGGCCAAAAGATAGTTCGAATTCAAGATGACCGCAGGAAATTCCTGCACGCTTTGGTGAACTGGCGCGGCCACACTGCGCTGGTGACGGACGCGATGTTCAGGGACCTGGCTGGCTGCGTTCGGCGCTGAACATACGCCAGGGTTTCATCGCTGGGCTGACATCCGTGCATTGGCGGTGAAACCGAGCGCGGCAGAGCGCGCTCGGACTAATCGCCCAGCGGCGCAGCCAACACTGTCGATCAAGACGGCAGGCGTCAAGACTGCACGCCTCAAACCGGCATGGATGCGAACTGCAATCTTCCGTCAATATCTGACACGCGGCAGGCCTGTTCTCCTCGGCCAGCCGTCCAGCCGCTACTGTGCAGGCTGTAGCGGCGGCAGGTTCCACTTCCCTTCAATCGCTGCCTGGCTGGGACCATAGACACGTCCCACAGCGCTGTAGGGACCAGCCGGGGCCGGTAGCCAATTGCTCTCCTTGTCCTTGCCCGGAGAGGCATGTCCCACATACAGCGTCAGCCCGCCGTCGGCGTCGTACTTCAGCCCCGGGGTGCGGTCGCCAATGGAGTATCGCTTCAAGTCGTTGGCGTAGAGGAAGCGATCCGGCAGTGTGTACAGCGTGACCGACCAGAAGAACTTGGCCGGCGGCAAGGTGTCCTTGCTGAAGTGGATCATTGAAGGCTTGTTGCCATCCCCCACGTAGCCGCCGTACCAGGCTTCGTCAATGGAGTTGCCATAGAGCCCCTTCTCAGCCGCAATGGCGCGGGTGAGATAGTTGTTCTTGAGGAATTCGCGCGAGCCGAAAAGCCCATTCGACGAGAGCGTGGTCTTGGCTGTCTCGGCCATGGTGGCTTTCGCGTCCGCTATGCCGGCATCGATCGCCGCCAGGCGGGCGGGCGGCAGCTTCTCCGCGTCGAAGGCAAGGCCGGGGCCTATGCCGATCTTCGCGAAACGCTGCATCAGCTCAACCTCGCTCGGGTCCGTCGGTTGCGTGAACTGCAGAAGGAAATTGAGGTAGCGGATGAAGTCGTGGGAATGGATCTTCTGGGCATCGTACGCAGGAAACTGGATCGCCGGGGCCGCCGGAGGAGCCGGTGTCTTCAGGAATGCACTCAGGGGTTGAAGCGTCATTCCCTCCTGCACCTTCCTTACGTTTGCAATGTCGTCCGGGCCATTCAGGGCGGTGCGCGTGAGCGTCATCACCAGTGCCGTCTCGGAAGGAAACACCGCCTTGATGCCAGCAGGCTTGTCACCCTTCCAGCCAGGACCGGTAATGAGATAGTTGCCGGCGCTGTTGCCGGTGGCGCGCGAACCGATATAGGCAAAGTTGTAGGTAAACAGGTCGACCCACTGCTGGACGTAGTAGCGCCCCTTGGGCACCTCGGGAACCGTGATCACCCAGGGCTCGGCACGAAGGTCCAGCCACGCCCAGGAGTATGGGGTGTCGTTGTTCGGTGTCACAACGTCATGGTTGTCGGGCGTGTAGAGCTCGGAGTAGTGGCGGAATTTTCCGAACCCGCCCACGTACTCTGGCGCTTGCTGATCGGCGACCTGCTTGTACAGGGTGTTGTAGTTCTCAAGCATGGCGAAGGCGTAGATGTACGCGTCCTTCGCTATCGCACGTGTCTCTGCCTCGGCTTCAGTCGTCTCCTGCCGCGCCACCGCCTCCGCGGGCTTCGTTTGATCCGCACTGGGCGCGCCCTGTTCACGCTGGCAAGCCGAGAGCGACAGGGTCGACATCAACAAAAGCGGCGGGACAGAAGACATAAGGCGCATTGGGGTGGTCTCGACTGAGAAGCTGGCTACGGTGAGGAAGGGCCCTGCCCTGCCCATACATTCGGATCGAGCAGTGGCGTTACGCCGTTCGCGCGTGATGTGCGCAACTGGCAGCACGAGAAAAGTCAGTGGCACTTTGACGTGCCATTACCTTGGCTGGCAAGAGGTTTACACGGCCCATCGTGTCGGTATTTCTACTTAGCAGACGACAGAGCGTGCGGCTCCCGCACGTCTTGAGCACTACTCGGGAAAAGCCAGGGTGACCGAGAAACGGGCAAGCCAGCGGTTGGCGTACTCCGGGCGCTCGACGTTATAGAAGCCACCCAGTCCGAAGCTCACCGGCATATGGCCGAGCATCACGACCTTCGAGACAGTGGCGCCGAGCGGCACCGTCCATCGGTCGCCGGAACTCGCCTTCCAGTTGTAGGACGTTTCGGAAGTGAAGGAGGCCGACCAGCCGCCCGGCAGGTTGCGCGTGGCGAATGGCTGGAAGTTGGTCAAGCTGACATCGTCGCGGTCGTGATCACCTGCAATCGACCACACGTGATTGGCGAGTGCGCCCAGGGTCCACTTCTTGCTCGCGGTCTTGTGGATCATCACCAATGCCGGCCCCAACGACCATTTGCCGGTTCCAAGACTGTCGCTGGTGGCGGTCTTGAGCAGCGCCGCGGGCCCAAAGCCAAACTCGGTGGCGCCTTGCCCGTTGGGAATGTAGTAGCCCTGTACAAAGAGATCGCCCATCCCGCTTTTGTCTTCCGGGAATTGGTTGGACGCCAGCGGCAAGATCGGCCGCAGCAGGAACTTCCCGTTCTCGCCCACGAACGGAATCACCGGTTGCACCTTCAACTGCTGGTTGTGGTACGCCCCTCCGGGACCCACATCGCCCGAATAGTTGTACTGGAAAGGAACCGAGATCATCGCCGCGCCCGGGTCGGCCAGCTTGCGCGCGATCTCATCGGTCGAAGTTGCGGCGGTCTGGCTGGAACTTTGTGCGAACGCCGGGTGGGCGATGAAGCCAAGTAGAGCCAATGAGGCATGAAGAAGGCGGACTGGGGCCATATTTGGGTCCAAAGCGGTCGATTGATGGGGGTCGAAGCTCGCGTCGCGGATCACTTGTGCCGCCACAAGCTTCCTCTTGTGATGGCCGCGGTACCGCCGCCGTTCCTGGGCGCGCCAGGGAGGGGTGTGCCGATGGGCACAGCCCCCTAGCCAACGCCTATAGCTATGCCCATGCCGATCAGCTTGCCGGCACCGCCTCGGGGAAGGTCCAGCTGCCATCGAGGATCTGCGCCTGCGGCCGGTACAGGCGGACCATGTAGTTCCAGCCCGGGGTAATCGGCAGGCAGTTGGGCGTGGTGTCGGTGCAGTCGCCAAACTGGACCGTCACCTTGCCATCGTCACCGTGCTTGCCGGTGATGCTGTTGATCGAATAGGCATTCAGGGCGTTGGGCTTGAAGTAGCCTTCCTTGGTATAGACCGTGATCGACCAGAATGCGTCGACTGGGACTTCGCCGACGGTCAGCCGGTACGCAGTCTTGCCGTCGTTCTTCTCCGGGAACACGTTGAGATAAATCGCGTCCTTGTCGGGATTGAGCCCCCACGCCGAAGCGGCCGCGACCAGGCGCCGCACCGGGTCCACCTGGGTCTTGTCGGCGGCAGCGGCGTAGCGCATATCCGGCAGCGTCTCCGACAGCGACAGGAGCGCGTCGCGCACCTTCTTCTGGCTGGCTGCGTCCCAGGCCGGAATCTCGAACTTGCCCGGACCGCCTGGCTGGCTGAACGTGATCGCATCCTGCAGCTTGTGCGCGGCGTCCAGGTCGGCCGGGTCGTTGGGATCGGCCAACGTGCGAATGCCGACCAGCGCGTAGCGGCTACCCACGTCTTCCCGGGTCAAGGTATGGCTGCCGGCGCCATAGAACACGTGCGGGTCGAGGTGGTCCTGGTTGATCACCAACGCGGACATGAAGCGGCCGTGGGTCTCGGGCAGCGTGAGCGTGACCGGTCCGGCATCCAGGTCGAACAGGGCCGAAGAATAGATGGTGTCGCGATTGAGCCGGATCACCAACTGTTCCTCGACCGGTGCTGGCGCGCGCCGGTGCTTGATCGTGCCAAACGCCCCGTCCTTGGCCTGCGCGGCCATGTAGGTGTCGGATTCAGCGCGAATGAAGTTGTCGGGGGTGACCAGGATCTTGCCGTCGGACGTCTTCTTCCAGAAGCGCTCGGCGGCCAGGTCCGGGACAGCGGCAGGGGTCGCCGAGGCGGCTGCGGTAGTGGCAGCAGTTGCGGTCGAGGCCGCAGGGGCTGCGGTGGCGGCGGCATCCTGTTGCGGCGCCTGCTGGCCGGAACACGCGCCCAGCAGGACCACAGCAGCGACAGCCAAAGCAGGGTTTGCGATTCGCAAATGGGACATGACTTGCTCCGAAGTCCGGTGGGTGGCGTACGCCTGCATGGTGCGAAAAGCCAACACTCGGCCCCTGCAGCGATGAACAGGCCGGAGCATCCTGCCATGCCCCGGCAGCGAATCTTTCACGCGGAACAAACGTTACCTGGCCGAGCTCTTAACATCCCTGCGCAGTTGAAGCGGCAGCGTCGGCCGCAATCCGGTTGATATCCCCGCACTCCGCGATCAATGGCGGCTCGTCCATGCGCGTCAGCGCGATCATCGCTTCGCCCAGGGTCAGATTGCTGGTCACCCGCGAGGGCGCGGCGGCACCTGCGAGCCTGATCAATGGCGAACCGGCCCAGTACAGCGGCTTGAGCAGTGCATGGCGGGTACCGGTCCCGGCCACGGGACGCACCGCACCGGGGCGCAGCAGGACGACCCTGATCGGCAAAGTGGACAGCACCCGCTCTGTTTCTCCTTTCACCCGCAACGGCATGAACCGGCTGGCCGGGTCGGCGCCAGCGCCCGAGACATACAGGAAGCGACCTTGCGGATTGGCCGCGGCAAAGGCATGCGCGACCGCCACGGTGGTGTCGAGCGTGACCTGGCGATATCGCGCTTCGTTCGTCCCCAGTGGCGTGGCGCCCGCACAGTAGAAGCAAGCATCAAAGCCGCCGAGCGCGACGCCGCTCTCAGCGAGGCGGCGGAAGTCACTGAGCACGATTTCCCCCACGCCGGCGGCCACGTCGCCTGGGCGACGAACCAGGCCAGTAGTCGCGGCGACATGCGCCGAAGACTGGCAGGCCAATACCACGCCCTGCCCCACCAGGCCGGTCGCTCCGGTCAACAAAATCCGTAGTCCCGCGCTGCTGTTCATGGCGAAGCCTCCGCGCGACCGCTAGAGCTTTACAAAGCGCTGGATCTTGCGCGCAAGCCAGCCACTGAACACCAGCGGGGCGTCCAGTGCTGAAACGCAGATGCACGGCGCGCCTGCCGCGGTGACGGGCTGGTGCTCCACGTCCTCATCCAGGTCTGCAACATCCCCTGGTGCGAACAGGCCAAGTGCGTCGTTATAGGCGCCGCGCAGGATCTGGGTGAGCTCGTTGCAGCCATGGCTGTGCATCGGCAAGCACTTGCCCGGCGCGATCTTCAGCATGATCAGCGACGGCATCTGCTCGGCACGGATGCAGTGCACGCCCGGTGCCATCCAGCGCCAGCGCAGGCTCGTCAGCGAGTTGCCGAAGTAAGGGTGCAATGCCACCGGCAGATGGTCTGGATCTGCTTCCGGCCGCTCCGACAATAGCTGGCTGGCCGGCACCGGCACCGACGCGAGCGAGTGGTTGGCCTCCAGCTGGTCCAGCATGGCCTGGCGCAGTGCCTCGCGACGCGCATCGGCGGCCGGCGGCTGGGTCTTCTCCAGCAACACCGAACCGATCGATTCAGCATCGCGCAGGCGCTGGCGGCAATGCCGGCACTGCTCCAGGTGGACGCCTGCAACGATGCTCAAAGGCGCCGCCAGGGCACCGGCGGCGTAGCTCATCAGCGTGGATTCGTGCAGGTGGTGATGCGGATTCAAGACGCGCCCCCCACCTTTGACTGCAATCGCAGGAATGCGCGCCGCAGGTGCGACTTGACCGTGCCCAGCGGCATGCCGAGTGCTTGCGCAATCTCGCCGTGGCTTTTCGCCTCGAAGTAGGACATGCGCACAAGCCGCGCCTGCACCGCTGGAAGTTCGTTGATACGTTGGCGCAAACGGGCCTGGTCGGCGTACTGCTCGGCACTGCTGCGCTCGTCGCCATCGGAGGCGGCCGCCTGCTCGACCGCCGCCTGCACCTGCATCCAGCTGCGCTCGCGGCGCACCCGGTCAATATGCAGGTTACGCGCGATGCGGTACAGCCAGGTGCTCAATGCGCCCTGTGCCGGATCGAAGTCGGCGGCGCGCAGCCAGAGCCGTAGCAAGCATTCCTGCGCCAGTTCCTCGGCCACCGCCTCGGGCACGCCGAGCCCGCGCAGGTAGACGCACAGGCGCGGCATGAAATGGTCGTAGATGCGCATGAAGCAGGCGCGGTCGCGCAGGCGCGCTACCGCGTTCATGTCACCCGCCCAGTCCATTGGCTCGTTGCTCGGCTGGTGGGAATTGGACACGATCCGCGCGGCGTCTAGGCTGAAAGAGAGGGGTGCGGCGTCAGGGTACATCTGTATCGAGGCGGCAGGTGAAGGTATATGCCTTCTCTACGTTCGGCGGCAGCCATTGGATGCAGGGCCTGCCGAGATGACATCCCTGGCCCGTCACTGGCAGCGCTCCCGTTACTCTGCCGAGGAGATTTCACGCAGCGCAGTGCATCCAGTCCGCGCCCTGCTGCGTAAAGGAACACAGACCCCCCCGAGACCTGCCATGGCCTCTGCAGCCGCCCCGCCCCGCCCACGTTGGCGCCTCCTGCGCAGCGTGCGGCGTTGGTTCGACACCGGCATGGGAACACAAGGCCCCGGGAGCGCGTCCGCTGGCATCGACTGGCTGCGCGCCATCCCTTTCGCGCTGATGCATGTGGCGTGCGTGGGGGTGGTCTGGGTGGGGATATCGTGGACTGCAGTGCTGGTGGCGGCGGCGCTGTATGCGGTTCGCATGTTCGCGATCACCGCTTTCTATCACCGCTACTTTTCGCACCGTACCTTCCAGGCCTCGCGTGCCGTGCAGTTCGTTTTCGCCGTCATAGGTGCCTCGAGCGTGCAACGCGGGCCGCTCTGGTGGGCGGCACACCATCGCCACCATCACCGCCATGCCGACCAGCCACTGGACCCGCACTCGCCCCGCCAAGGGGGCTTCTGGCGCAGCCACATGGGCTGGTTCCTGACCCGCCAGGCCTTCGCCACGAACTTCGAGCGGGTTCCCGACCTGGTCCGTTTTCCTGAGCTGCGCTGGCTGGACCGCTTCGACACCGCAGTGCCGGTGCTGCTGGCCGTCGCCCTGTACGCGCTCGGCGCGGCGCTGGAGCGCCTGGCCCCCGGCTTGCACACCTCCGGGCCGCAGCTGCTGGTGTGGGGCTTCTTTGTGTCGACCGTGCTGCTGTTCCATGCAACCGTCACCATCAACTCCCTCGCCCATCGTTTTGGCAACCGCCGTTTCGACACCCGCGACGACAGCCGCAACAACCTCTGGCTGGCGCTGCTGACGTTCGGCGAAGGCTGGCACAACAACCATCACTTCTTTCCCGGCACCGTCCGCCAGGGCTTTCGCTGGTGGGAAGTCGATCTGGCCTGGTATGGGCTGCGGGCGATGGCGGCGCTGGGGCTGGTGACCGAGCTCAAGCCCATTCCCGCCTGGGTCCTGGCCAAGGCGAGGCACTGAGATGCGCATCGCGATCATCGGTTCCGGCGTCGCGGGGCTGGCCAGTGCCTGGTGGCTGCGGCACGAGCACGAGGTCACCCTGTTCGAGGCCAACGACTACCTGGGTGGCCACACCCACACCCACAACGTGGAGGTGGACGGCCTGCGCCTGGCCGTGGACACCGGCTTCATCGTATTCAATCCCCTGCATTACCCGCTGTTGACCGCGTGGTTCGAGGAACTGGGCGTCGCCTCGCAGCCGACCACGATGAGCTTCTCCATGCACAGCGAGCGCAGCGGCGTGGAGTACAACGCGCATTCGCTGGACGGCCTGTTCTGCCAACGCCGCAACCTGGTCTCGCCGCGTTTCTGGGGCATGCTCTTGGACCTGCGCCGGTTCTACCGCGATGCCCCACTGCTGCTGGCCGAGGCGGAAGGCCCGACGCTGGGGGACTATCTCCGCCGCGAGCGTTATGGCGAGGCGTTCATCGACGAGCATTTGCTGCCGATGGCCTCGGCCCTGTGGTCATCGCCCACCGCGACCGTCATGGACTTTCCGGCCCGCTACCTGGTCCAGTTCATGGCCAACCACCAGATGCTGCAGATGACTGGTCGCGCGCCCTGGCGCGTCGTCAAGGGCGGCTCGGCACGTTATGTGGAAGCGCTACGGCGGCGCTGGCAGGTGCGCGAACGGCTCCAATGCCCGGTGCATGCGGTTGAACGCCTGCCTTGGGGTGCACGCGTGCACAGCGCGGCCGGGGTGGAGGGGTTCGACGAGGTCATCCTGGCCTGCCACAGCGACCAGGCACTGGCCCTGCTGCCCGATGCCGATCGCATCGAGCATGAGGTGCTGGGAGCCATCGGTTACCAGGCCAACGAGGTGGTGCTGCATACCGATGCCTCGCTGTTGTCGCGTGACCGCAAGGCCTGGGCGGCGTGGAACGCGCATGTGCCACGCGACCGCGCCGCGCCGTGCACGGTCAGCTACTGCATGAATCTGCTGCAGGACCTGCCCGGGGACACGCCGCTGGTGGTCACCTTGAATCGTAGCCAGGCCGTTGACCCGCGCAAGGTGCTGCGCCGCCTGCGCTACGCACACCCGGTCCACGACCAGGCCGCGATCCGCGCGCAGCAACGCTGGCGCGAACTCCAGGGCCGGCGCCATACCTGGTTCGCAGGCGCCTACTGGGGCTGGGGCTTTCATGAAGATGGTATTCGCAGTGCCCGGCGCGTGGTCGACGCGCTGCAGGCCGGCGCGGTGGGCGCGCAGTCGATCGAAGCCGGCGAGGTAGTCGCGTGAGCGCCAGTGCGCTCTATTTCGGGCGGGTGCTGCATCGGCGCCATCATCCGCACCCGCATGCGTTTGGCTATCCCATTGCCCAGCTGCTGATCGATCTGGATGAGCTGGACATGGTATTTGCCGGTCGCTGGTTGTGGTCGGTCAATCGCCGCAACCTGGCCGAGTTCCGGCGCAGCGACTACCTCGGCGACCCGCAACGGCCGCTGGCCGACGCAGTCCGCGACCAGGCGGCGCAATCGCTGGGCTACCGTCCACAGGGCCCGGTGCGGCTGCTGGCCCACCTGCGCTTCGGCGGCCACGTGTTCAATCCGGTCAGCTTCTACTACTGCTACCAGGCCGACGGCAGCACCCTGGACTGCATCGTGGCGGAGATCACCAACACCCCGTGGAAGGAGCGGCACGCCTATGTGCTGCCAGCCTCCAGTGCCGTGCGCGAGGGCGCTTCGCTGCGCTGGCAGTTCGACAAGTGCTTCCACGTTTCGCCGTTCATGGCGATGGATTGTCGTTACGACTGGCGCTTCAGCGCGCCAGGTGATGAGCTGCGTGTGCATATGCAGGTCCTGCACGAGGGTGTGCGCCAGTTCGATGCTACGCAGGTCATGCAGCGGCGTCCGCTCAGCGGGCGCGGGCTGGCCCGGGTGCTGGGCCGCTACCCGCTGATGACCCTGCAGGTGGTGACCGCCATCCATTGGCAGGCGTTGCGGCTCTGGCTCAAGCGCAACCCCGTCCACGACCACCCATCCCCTATCGAGAAACCTGGATGAACGAGATGAGCCCATCGATCCCGCTGCCCCGCGTGGGTGCGCTGGAAGCGTTCCTGCGACGACGGCTACTGGCGCAATTGGCACCGTTGCGCGATGGTCATCTGCGCGTGCGCGACCTTTTCGGCGAAGTGGTACTGGGCGAAGCGACCGGCAAGCTGCACGCCACCGTGACCGTCGCGGACCCGGCGTTCTATCGCAAGGTCGCCGCGCAGGGCAGCGTGGGTGCCGGCGAAAGCTACATCCAGGGAGAGTGGCACTGCGATGACCTGGTGACGCTGGTACGGCTGCTGGTGCGCAATCGCGACCTGCTCGACAGCATGGAGCACGGGCCGGCCCGCGTCGGCGGCTGGCTCCTGCGCGGCTGGAACCGCCTCCAGCGCAACAGCCGCGAAGGCAGCCGGCGCAACATTGCCGCCCATTACGATCTCGGCAACGCCTTCTTTGCCCTGTTCCTGTCGCCGGACCTGATGTACTCCTCGGCGCTGTTCGCCAGCGAGGCCGAATCCCTGGAATCGGCCTCCCGGCGCAAGCTGGAGCGCATTTGCCAGCAGTTGCAGTTAAAGCCGGGCGACCGCGTCATCGAGATCGGTACTGGCTGGGGCGGTTTTGCCCTGCATGCCGCGCAGCACCATGGCTGCTACGTCACCACCACCACGCTGTCGGCAGAGCAGCATGCGCTGGCGAGCGCACGCGTGCAGGCTGCGGGCCTGCAGGATCGCATCACGGTGTTGATGCAGGATTACCGCGACCTTCAAGGCCAGTTCGACAAGCTGGTGTCGATCGAGATGATCGAGGCAGTCGGCGCTGAATTCCTGGAAACCTACCTGGCCACGTTGCAGCGGCTGCTGAAACCGGACGGCCTGGCCTTGCTCCAGGCCATCACCATCGAAGACCACCGCTACGAACAGGCCCGGCGCAGCGTGGACTACATCAAGCGCTACGTATTTCCCGGAAGTTTCATTCCCTCGATCAACGCCATCCTGGCGGCCAAGACCCGCGCCAGCGATCTGCAACTGGTGGCGCAGCAGGATTTTGGCCATTCCTATGCCCTCACCTTGCGCGCGTGGCGCCAGCGCTTCCTCGCGCAGCTGCCCGCAGTGCAGGCACAGGGATTTGATGCGTGCTTCTGTCGTCTCTGGGAGTTCTATCTGGCCTATTGCGAAGGCGGTTTCCTGGAACGCTCGATCGGCGTCTCGCATCTGTTGCTGGCCAGGCCGGGTTATCGCCCGGCGATCAATGCCGGCGGCAAGGACTGATATGGGTCACTACCGCGACCTACTGTGGGTGCTGCTGTACGCGGTGCTGTTGATGAGCGGCGGCTGGGTCTGGCAGCGTCGGCATCGCAACATCGGCGTGGTTGACGTGATCTGGGCGATCGGCGTCGGCGCCGCCGCGGTGCTGCTGGCAATGCTCGGCGACGGCGCGCTGCTGGCGCGCGTCGCACTGGGTGCATCGGGGGGGCTGTGGGGCGGACGGCTTGCGCTGCACTTGTGGCGTCGGGTACGCAGCGAACAAGAGGATGGCCGCTACCGGCATCTGCGCGCGCACTGGCATGGCCACCAGGGCAAGATCTTCGGCTTCTTCATGGCCCAGGCACTGCTGGTGGTACTGTTCTCCCTGCCCTTTGCCGGCGTGGCCGCGAACCCGAGGACCGACATGCTCGGCTGGGTCGCCGCAGCGGCCGTGGTCTGGTTGCTGAGCGTGGGCGGCGAGGCGCTGGCCGACCGGCAACTGGCGCGTTTTCGCGCAGACCCAGCCAACCGGGGTCGCACCTGCCGCGAAGGTCTGTGGCGATACTCCAGGCATCCGAACTATTTCTTCGAGTGGCTGCACTGGTTCACCTACGTGTTGCTTGCCGTCGGCTCGCCGCTGTGGTGGCTGGCATGGAGCGGCCCGGTGCTGATGTATTTCTTCCTGCGTTACCTGAGCGGAATTCCTTTTACCGAAGCGCAGGCGCTACGTAGCCGCGGCGAGGACTACCGCCACTACCAGCGCAGCACGCCGATGTTCTTTCCCTGGTTTCCGCACCCGCCCAAGGAGCCTGCGCCATGAGCGCCACCTCGCCACTGAACCTGCCCGCCGACGCGGAAACCGGACTGACCGCCTGGGCCGAGCGCGGGTTCATTCCCGATGTCCTGTTGCGCGCCGGCATGCGTCGGCTATGCGCGCAGCGCCTACGGGAAGAGCGCGCGGGGGGTATCCAGGTGCAATCCGAACGCTTCGCCCAACGCCTGGCCGAACTGGCGGGGAGCCCGGTTGCGCTGCACGTGGACGCGGCTAACCGCCAGCACTACGAGGTACCGCCGGCATTCTTCCAGGCCTGCCTGGGCAAGCGGCTCAAGTACAGCAGCTGCTACTACCGCACGGGGGCCGAAACGCTGGACCAGGCCGAAGCAGCCATGCTGGCGCTGTACACACAACGCGCCGGCCTTGCCGATGGCCAGCACATACTGGAACTGGGATGCGGCTGGGGCTCGCTCACGCTGTGGATGGCCGAGCGCTTCCCCCAGGCGCGCATCACCGGCGTGTCCAATTCCCGCAGCCAGCGCCAGTACATCCTGGCCCAATGCAAAGCGCGTGGGCTTGCCAACGTCGAGGTACTGACCCATGACGTCAATCAACTTGAGTTGTCGCCGGGGCAGTTCGATCGCTGTGTATCGGTGGAAATGTTCGAGCATGTACGCAACTACGAACGCCTGCTCTCCAATATCGCACGCTGGCTGAAGCCCGACGGCGCGCTATTCGTGCACATCTTTGCCCATCGCACCTTGATGTATCCCTTCGAGACCGATGGCGATGGCAACTGGATGGGCCGGCACTTCTTCACTGGAGGGCTGATGCCCGCGGCCGACACCCTGCTGCATTTCGAGCGCGATCTGCGCCTGCAACAGCGCTGGCTGCTGGACGGCACGCACTACCAGCGCACCGCCAACCACTGGCTGGCCAACCAGGATGCTGCACGCAGCCAGCTGATGCCGCTGCTGGAACAAACCTATGGAGCGGATGCGGCGCCGGTCTGGTGGCAACGCTGGCGGATGTTCTGGATGGCTTGCGCCGAATTGTTCGGCTATGACGAGGGGCAGCAATGGCTGGTTGCCCACTACCTGTTCCGGCCCCACTGAGGTGCACCATGCGCATGCTTTCCTTGCTTCCGCTCCTCGCCGCCAGCCTGTTTGCTGCAGGTTGCAGCGCCAGGGACACGCGACCATTGCCGCGGCCTGACGCGGTCGACGTTCCGCGTTTCATGGGCGCTTGGTATGTGATAGCGCACATTCCTTCGCGGCCGGAACGGGACGCCTTCGACGCGGTCGAGCGCTACGCGTTGCGTCCGGATGGCCGCATCCAGACGACATTTACCTATCGCAAGGGCAGCTTTGCCGCGCCGCAACGATCGATGCATCCGATCGGCCGGGTCGAGAAAGAAGGCAGTGGCGCGGTCTGGGGCATGCAGTTCGTCTGGCCAATCCAGGCCGAGTACATCATCGCCTGGCTGGACGACGATTATGGCCAGACCATCGTGGCGCGCAGCAAGCGCGACTATGTCTGGTACATGGCGCGCACGCCGCAGGTGTCCGATGCCGACTACCAGCACGCCATGCAACGCATCGCGGCGATGGGGTATGACATCAGCAAGCTACGGCGCGTTCCGCAGTCGCCTCGATAGGGTCCGGCCTCGGGTGCGGACGCGGACTCACGCGTCCGGCACTGCTATCGCCGACACGCTACCGGCAACCACGCGCCACCGGCCCTCTCGCAGCGCCCAGGTACGCAGATACCGGAACCGCCCGGAGAACGGCTGATCCATGAACGTGCCCGACAGCTGCGCCGTGACCGCAGTGATGCATGTCGTCGTTCCGCATGGGCGCACTTCCACCGCCTGCCAGTCGGCCTGGGACATTCGCTGCGACCCCGAGCGATGCAGCTGGAGATCATCGTCCTTCGTATGGAGCCCGCCTGCCGGGCCAACGAACAGCAGCTCATCATCGATCAGGACGTCCAGCTCAGCGACGTCGCTGCGCAACATCGCGACGCGGAGCCGCTCTTCGTATTCCTCGATCCGCATGAGCATCTGCTCTCCTTCGGGGCCTCACTAGCTTAGCCGCAGCCTGCACAAGGAGTGCCCGATCCGCCTTGAAACCCTGCAATTGTTACCTTATAACACGCAACTTCAGTCGGAGAACGCTTGGCCTAAGCCAGATCGCGCTTGCGTAGTGATGAAGCCCATTTCCATTGTCAGGCCGAAAGCATGGCTTGCTGCGAGCATCGGCACCCTCTCGTTTGCAAGCGCGCTCGCGTCGGCGCAAGTGGTGACACTCGAACCGGTCCTCGTTACCGGCAGTCACATTCGCGACACAGCCACTGCCGGGGGCGCCTCCCCGTTGATCGTCTTCGACAAGGAAGCAATTGATCGCACCGGTGTGGCCACGATGCAGCAGTTCTTCGAGAAGCTCCCGCAGAACTTCGGTGGCGGCGCCAACGGCGCCAACACTGCCAGCCTGGGACTGGATCGTGACCGGGGCAACAACTTCGGCCTGGGCACCTCGGTCAACCTGCGTGGGCTGGGCACTGGCACGACACTGACCCTGATCAATGGGCACCGCATTTCCTCATCGAACCGTTACCAGTTCGTCGACGTGTCGCTGATTCCCCTGAGCGCGGTCGAGCGAGTGGAAATCCTGACCGACGGTGCCTCCGCCATCTACGGGGCCGATGCGGTGGGGGGCGTGGTCAACATCATCCTGCGACGGGACTTCACCGGCTACGAAACCTCGCTGCGTTTCGGCACCGTCACCCAGGGCAACATGGAGGAATACCAAGCCTCGCAAGCCGCGGGCTGGTCATGGGAGGGCGGCCACCTGATGGCCACTTATGACTTCCTCAAGCAGACCCCGCTATCGGCAACCGACAAGGATTTCTCCCGGAACATCAACCTCAAGCCCTACGACCTGTATCCGGGCTCCAAGCGGCACAGCTTGTACGTCGATGGCCACCAGCAGATCAACCAGGTGCTGGCGCTGAATGTATCCGGCGCGTTTTCAAAGCGCGACATGGACACGACGATTTCAGGGGTATCCGATGAGACCCGCTTGTTCCCCTCTACCCGGCAGTTCGATCTGTTCGCCGGGCTGACGCTGGACTTGCCGTCCGAGTGGCAGGCCCGCCTGAATTCCGGATACGGGAAAAGCAACGTCATATACCAGCGCACTACGCTCTCCGGCGGCTCGGCGAGCACCGCGCTGCCGACGCGCATGAGCTCAGGCACCCGCTATCTGGAGCTGGTCGCCGATGGCGAGTTGTTCACCCTTCCGGCCGGCGGCGTGCGCGCTGCGTTCGGCGCCAGCTATCGGCGCGACGGCTACGACTTCGAGGATGCGCGTGGATTGGAGGCGCCGGTCGCCCAGCGTCGCCATATTCGCTCCGCCTTTGCCGAATTGAACATCCCCCTGCTGAGGGATCTGCCCGGGGTGCGCCGCCTGGCGGTGACTGCGGCGGCGCGCGCCGATGCCTACAGCGACTTCGGCTCGACCATCAATCCGAAATTCGGCCTGGTGTGGGAACCGGCCGAGGGACTCACGTTGCGCGCGAGCTATGGGCGATCGTATCGAGCGCCGGTGTACCAGGACATGCTGCTGAACAACACGGTCGTTGTGGTCAACGTTCCCAACCCCAACGCGTCCAGCGGGAAGACCATCCTGATGATGCTCGCCAACGGCAATCCCAACCTCGGTCCCGAGCGCGCGCGAACCTGGACCGGAGGATTCTCCTTCGCGCCGCCGGCAGTGCCGGGCCTGCAGCTCGATGCAACCTACTATCACATCGACTATGGCAACCGCATGGACACCGGATACGGCGGTAGCTATCCCGCCCTCCTTCTCCGCTCCACCGCGCCGTACGCCGACCTGCTGACATTCAAGCCGACGTCAGAACAGATCCAGGCGGTTCGCCAGCTTGGTCTGTCCGGCACGGGGTTATACGTCAATCGGCTGGGTCCGTATGCAGTTCCAGCGGGCACGGACGAAACCGCCACCGAAGTCATCCTCGACAACCGCGTTCGCAATGTCGCGTTCACCGCGCAACGAGGGATCGACTTCAATGGCTCGTATAGCGTCGATGCCGGCGACACCACGGTCGCACTGACCCTGGGTGGCCAGTACATCATCGACGCCAAGCGCCGCGTGACGCCTGCGGCGCCCTGGGTCGACGCGGTGAACTTGCCGTACCAGCCGGTTGATCTCAAGGTCCGCGGCGGCGTGGCGCTCACCCGGCGCAACCTGGGGGGCGGCCTGTTCGTGAACTACGTGGACAGCTACCGCGATCCGTCGAACCTGGCCGACCCCCATATCAACTCGTGGACAACGGTCGACTTGTACTTCAAGTACGACTTCGAGGCGCAGTCGCTAGCGGGGACCCGCCTCACCTTCAACATACAGAACCTTTTCGACAGGCCCCCGCCCTTCCTCGTCAACACCCTCAATTCGGGTTTCGACCCGACCAACGCCACCGCGCTCGGGCGCTTCGTGTCCCTGGCCTTGATGCATCGGTGGTAGGCGATGGCAACCATGATCCCAGCAATGGCCGGCTCTCCTGTTCCCCTTGCGGCGGTTTCGCCACTGTGGGGCGTAGCGGCAACGCAACTGCGCCTGATGTGGCGCGAGCGGCGGCTGCTCTGGCTTGCGCTCGCGGTCCTGCTGCTGGCCGGGACCTCGGTCGCGACCAGCACGGCACGCTTGTCCGCCCAGTCCCAGGAGCGACGGGTCGTCGCCGCGCGGGAGGCAACGCTATGGAACGGCCAGGGCACGATTGATCCGCACAATGCGGCCCATGTCGGGCGCGCCATCCCTGCGCCGGTACGGCCGCTGGCGGCTTTCGATCCCGGCGTGTCCGACTTCGTCGGCGCTTCGGTGTTCATCGAGGGCCACGCACAGAACCCCGCCCGCCACAGGCCGATCGACGCGGGTGCGGCCTTGAGCCGTTTCGGGGGATTCTCGGCGGCCTGGGCGCTGCAGGTCATCGCGCCTTTGCTAGTCATTCTCGCCGGCTTCTCCACCCTGTCTGGCGAAGTCGCCCGCGAACGGCTGCGCCAGGAACTTGGCACCGGTGCCTCGACCCTGGCCCTGGTCGGTGGCAGGTTGATCGCGCTAGCGATGGCGGCAGGATGGCTTGTGCTCGCCATGGTCGGCGTAAGCCTGCCGGCCATCCTCGTGCAGGACGCCGGCCTGGCCGAGATGGCAGGACTGGCCGCGGTCGGGGCGGCCTACGCGCTCTATCTTTTCGTGTTCTGCAGCCTCACCGTTGCCGTTTCGGGCCTGTTCGCCTCGGCGCGCATGTCCTTGGTCGTGCTGCTCGGCTTTTGGGTGCTCGCCACGCTGCTCGCACCGCGCATCGGCGCCGCCATGGCCGAAACCCTGGAGCCGACCGCCTCGGCACCGGCGTTCAGGGCGGCCGTCACCGAGGAAGCGCAGAACGGGGTGAGCGGCCACGATCCGGCCGACCAACGGCTCGATGGCCTCAAGGCCGAGCTGCTGGCGCGCTACAACGTCGATGACGTTGCCGATCTACCCATCGACTTCCGCGGCGTCGCGCTGGAATTTGCCGAGAGGAATTCCACCGAGACCTACAACCGACATTTCGAGCGGGTCTACGCCACTTACCATCGACAGGAAAACCTGCAACGCGCTTGCGCAATCCTGTCTCCCGCCATCGCGCTGCAGGCCTGGTCGCGCGCCTTCGCCCGTACCGATTTCGCTGCGCACCT
Organism: Stenotrophomonas sp.; assembly: GCA_035539015.1. GTDB lineage: Bacteria > Pseudomonadota > Gammaproteobacteria > Xanthomonadales > Xanthomonadaceae > Stenotrophomonas_A. Next base: position 20,477 of record DATLJF010000151.1, read on the forward strand.
GGGCTACTTGCGTGGCGTGGAGGACTATCGCTATCGGCTGATCCAGACGCTGAATCACGAGGTGAAGCAGCATAAGCCGCCTCCCGGAGAAAGATACCAGGCCGACATCGCGACCATCACTCGCGCGGTTGTCTATACCCCGCGTCGCGAGCGGCCTGGCGATGTTGCAGCGGCGCAGGCTCCCAACCTGGCGATCCTGCTGGCCTGGGCTGCGCTTGCCTTCAGCCTGGCCATGGTCTCGGCACTGCGCCTGAGGCGACACGCGTGAGCAGCCTCGCCATTGCGGGCTATGAGGCCCGCCGGCTGCTCCGCGACCGCGCCCTGCCCGCGCTGTTGCTCCTGCTATCGGCGGCAAGCGCGTACGCGGCATGGAATGGCGTCGACTGGGTCCAGCAGCGCGAGGCGGCCATCGACCTCCTTGAGGCAGAGGCGCAGGACACGCACGCGCGCGTCCGCAAGTTCGTCGGAACCCTGCCGGCGGTGCTGCCGCGATCGCAACCGGTGCTGCCCCCTGGGTCCATGGCGCTGGTATCGACTGGGCAGGCCGATGCCTACCCGTTCACCGCCGACGTCATCGCGCTGGCGGATCGCACGCATCTGTTCAAACGCGTGTGGGCCGACCTCGGCAATCCCACCGTACGTGCCGCCGGTCGCTTCGACCTGGCCTTCGTCATCGTCTTCCTGGTGCCGCTTGTCGTGCTGGCGGTAACCTATGACCTGTGGTCGCGCGAGCGCGAACGCGGCATCGCGGCGATGGTGCTGTCGCAGCCGGTGTCGGCCGGCGCGCTGATCGCCATCAAGGCGCTGGTCCGCGGCCTGGTTGTGCTACTGCCCGCAATCGCGATCATCGTTGCCGTCGTGGCAGGGGCCGGTGCGCGCGACCTGGCAGGCCTGGCCGCGCTGGCGCTGACGATCCTGGCCTACGGCAGTTTCTGGCTGGCGTTGGTGGTACTGATCGGTCTGTTTGCCCGGCGCTCGACCGAGGCGGCCATCGCAGTCGGTGCGACGTGGCTGCTGGTCGTTGTCATGGCGCCGTCGCTGACCTTGGCCGCCATCGACCTGGTGAGCCCGCCGCCGTCGGAAATGCGGTTTGCCACGGATATCAAGGCGCGGCTGGCTGAAATCACTGAACGTCGGCGCTTGCAGGGTAAAGCCCAGCCAACGTCGATGCGCTCAAGCGCGCCCAGTATCCCGGATGAAGTGCGGGACAAGTATGCCGAGCTCATCGCCCCTGATCGGGAACTGGCGCCGATGATCGCCGCCCACAAGCGGGCCCAGGACGCGCGGCGCGGGCTGCTCGACAAGGTTCGAGGCTTCCTGCCCTCGGTCGCCGTCCAGGACGCACTCGACCGGATTGCCGGTTCCGATGCCGATCGTGCGCTTGCGTTCCAGGCGCAGGTTCTCGGGTTCCGGCAGGAACTCCGGCGTCGGTATCGAAACTATCTGGATCGCGACCGTCCCCAGACCCTCGACGAGTACGACACGCTGCCGCGCTTCCAGTTCCGTGAGACAGGCGGCGCCTTCCAGGCAGGCGTGCTGGCGGATCTCGCCGCGCTGGTCGTGGCCACCTTGCTCATCTTGATCGCCGCCTGGGCACTTCGAGCCCGGGCGGCCACGCCGTAACGGGACATCACATGCTTTGCGCACAGGCCTTGACCAAGGACCACGGCACACACCGGGTGCTGGACAATCTCGACTTCACCGTCAAACGCGGGGAAATCTACTGCCTGCTCGGCGCCAATGGCGCCGGCAAGTCGACGACGATCAAGCTTTTCCTGGGCTTCCTCAAGCCCACTTCCGGATCAGCCAAGGTCGACGGACTGGATGTTCAATCGCAGCCGCAGGCAGTGCGGCGTCGGCTGCTCTACATCCCGGAAACCGTCACCCTCTACGACGAACTGACCGGCTATGAGAATCTCGACTATTTCGCGCGACTGGCCGGCGTCGAGGACCGCTCACCTGCACGCTTGCGCGATGCCCTCCACGCCGCGGGCGTGGCGCCCGGCGCCTTCGGACGACGAGTGGGCCACTACTCCAAGGGAATGCGGCAAAAGGTCGGCATCGCCCTGGCCCTGGTCAAGGACGCCAAGGCCCTGCTGCTCGATGAGCCTACCTCGGGCCTGGACCCGGAGGCTTCGGCAGAATTCCACGAACTGCTCGTAAGTCTGCGCGACCGGGGTGCGGCGATCCTCATGGCCACCCATGATCTGTTCCGTGCACGGGAGGTGGCTACCACGATCGGCCTCATGCAAGCCGGCCGGCTACGCAGGACCCTGGAAGCGGCGAAGATCACCGCAAACGATCTGGAGCACCTCTACCTGGAGGAAATGAACCGGCATCGCTAGCGGCTCGCACCTTCGGCGCTGCCGGACCAGCGCCTGAGCCAGGTTTCAAGGTTGAGTTGGGGACCGGAGATCCCCAGCACCTGCGAGGTATTGTCAGGGCTCACGCGCTGTATGCCAGCATCGGCGGCGGCACTGTCGATGAAGCCATGCCTTGCCAGCAGGCCATCGACGAGCATGCGCCGGATGAACGCCCGATGGTGCTGGGTAACGGCAACCGCATGGTCGTCCAGGTAGCTCTTCACCCTGCGTGACAGCAGCGCTTCGGGAAGCAGGCCAGCAAAGGCGCGACGTGCAATCGTTCGATCCTCCGCACCGGCCATCAGCAAGTAGATGGGAATGCGGGCAAACAGTTCGACCACCGGCTGTGCGCTGATCGGCGACACACTGCGCCAGCGGCCGGCGCCCTCGAAAGGATCCAGGAGGCTGGCGGGAAAAATCATCCGGCCAATGTGCGCCATCTTCTGTGCAGACAAACCAATGCCCAGGGACCGCGCGCGCCGCATCCAGGCAGGTTGCCTGTCTGCTTCCTCGACCCCCCCGGTGTGCACCCATTCGCACGGACTCCCCCAGCCTGCGTTGATCCGGCTCGGCTGCTTCAGCAGCCCGTGGTAGACGGCATCCTTCATGACCCCGTAGAACGAATCGCCAGACTGCGCCGTCTCGAACGCGACACGCAACAATCTTCGATCGATGCCATGGCGCCACGCATAGTCGATCGCCGCGGCGTTGCCCTTGAAACGCAGGAAGACACCGTCGCCGCCCATGCCGGTGAAATGGACCGGCGTCTCGCCAGAGCCATCGCTCGGCCAGGCACCTCGGGAAAGAAGATACCCGGAGCAGTGCGCAGGCCGCGCGGTCCGCGGGAACGAGAGCATGTCCTCCAGCGAGCAGTCCGGGGTTCGCTCGTACTCGATGAACTCGCAGCGTCGGCCCGATGATCGACAGGCTCCCGAGACCGCCATTCTTGCGAACGCCCGCTCGTCGGCCCCAATGCCGGAATCGTAGTGATGAATGCACCGCACCTCGGGCCTGGAGGGCGCATGCAGCAAACCGGCCAGGACAATCGAAGAGTCGAGTCCGCCGGACAACTGCAGCTGGATCTGCGGATGCTGGCTCGCCAACGCGCCAATGCAACCGAGCAAGGTCGATCTTGCCAGGTCAACGGCCTCCTCCAGATCCGTGATCGGGTCGTCGGCGGCAGCCATCGCGATATCCCAGTGGCAACGCCGGGCGACGGGCTTGCCATGCGTGATCGTGATCGCCTCCCCGGCCTCGATCGCGGAGATCTCCTTGAAGCCGGTCTCCACGGTGTCCCGGAAGGGGTAACGCAGCGCGTAGGCCAAGTACGACCAGTCGAGGGTGAATGGCCGCAGCCGCAGCAACAAGCAGTCTTCCATATTGGAAAAGACCACGGTCAACTCACCCACGACCGTGACGTAGCACGGTATCTCCGCTGAGGGGTCGCGCACGGCAAACCAACTGCGGGCCTGCGCATCGTAGCCGAAGGCCACATAGCGTCCCCAGTACCGCTGCACCAGGTCCTGGCCCTGGGTGCCACAAACGTCTTCGGCTGAAGCCGGGTCGAGGACGGTGCGCCGAGGCCCAGGGTTGGCGCCGAAGTCCTTCGTGAATAGCATGCCGAGAACGACGAGATTTCCCGTTCGGTTGCACTCAAAGAATCCCGCGTCGTCGCTTTGAGCGTAGATCGCGGCGCCCATGTCGCGCAAGGCACAGGAAATCCCCGGGATGCCCGCCTCTATTCGCCCCGTGACCTCCCTTGCCTGTTCTCCTGTCGAGTCCGACAGATGGTTCCAGAATACGGCGATGTATCGATACATGAGACGGATGCTTCATAGCACCAGGATGGGAACCATCCGGCGCAGATTGAAGGGGATGTCGGTCAGCACCTGGTCGCCCTGCTGCAACCAGCAGTGGGCCACGAACGGGTCTGCGCGAACCGCGAATACCCAGGCGGGATAGATTCGATATTTCGACAGGAACTCACTTAGCGCCAGGCAGTAGAGGAAACACGCGTTGGTTCTCTTGAATCCCAGCGGCCGCAGCCAGTCAAAGATGCGCACCAGCGACGCCAGCTCCTCGGCGTTGGCGTGCAAGCCAGGCATCGCCTGCTTCCTTTTTTGAATCCGGGCTACCGTGTACCTGAGGGGACAGAACTTCTTGCTCAAGGCGGCATAGGCCACCGAGGCGGTGAATCTGCGCAGCTCGCGCAACTTGATGTCGGGGCATCCCCGTGGCTCGCCCTCCCGTACCCAATGGGTCGGAAGATCAACTTCAGCGGGGGTGGCAGGCTTTCCGGATTCGGGATCGGCGGTGACCAGGCCGCGATCCATCAATGACTGGAGCAGCGCCGGCGCCGCGCGGCCGTCATGCGCTACCGGCCACCCCAGGATCTGGCCAGCAAGACCCGCAGCCTTGTCCTTGCCGAGCGAAAGATATTTTCCTGTCTTCAGGTCCAGTATGAAGAGGACGTCACTGGCCACGCACACGTGCGCCTGCCTGGACAAAAAATAGCGCTGCGCCATCAAGCCCCTCTTGCATTGTCCTTCCCTGTAGACGAGAGCGGTGCATGCTGGGCATGCACCGCTGGCGCTTTCACGATGACAGGGTTACGGCGATGTGGTCGCGACCAAGGACGCGTCCAACAGGGTGCCGTGGTTATGGGCTTTGGTCTCCTGGATCACCGAACCCAGTTCGATCAGATCGCCGTCGGCCGTTCCCGCCTGGGATGCACCGGATGGCTCGGCCACCATGCCCAGCTCGATAAGCTCGTTCATCAACATGTCCTCTGGTGAGTTGACGCACCCGGGAATTGCCTTGGGCGCAGCTCGAAACTAAGGGCCATTTGCACGGCTGTCGATGTGTAGTGGGCGTCACACGTTGACGCAATGTACCCATGCGTGCCGGCTCTCAACATCGACTGCAGGCACCGCGTCGGACGCCGCTTTGGCGTCTCGCACACGGCGATTTGGAGCCACCATCTACCATGGGCAATGACAAGAAGGCCGTGGAAGCATGAGTGCCGATAGCAGCAGCGATGGAATCGATCCGACCGTCATATTGAGAGGGCTGCTGCCATTGCCCAGGTTGATTCGCTTCGTCCGCGAGCGGTGCCCGCCGGGCGGCCTGGACGAAGCCGTGTTGATGGACGAATGGCGGCAGGCCCGCGCCGTGGCGCTGCGCCTGATCGACGACGAAGCCGGTCATGCGGAGGATGTCGGTGTGCAAGCGCTGCCGGAAGAGATGAAGCCCCAGGCCGAACAGGTCCTGCGGCAGCCTTCGATGCACCGCCTCGCCACGTTGGTGCCGCGGTCATGGTGCATGGTGGAAATCGATCGCCTGGTCGTATTCCAGGACTCCATCAATCTGCGACACGCCGACCAGCTCAAGGCATCCATGGGCGCGACGCCGGATGCGCAGCAGGTGATGGATATTGCCTCATGCAACGGCACGCATGCCCATCCAGCAGTGCGCTTCACCCGGTCCGATGGCGAATACACTTTCGCGGCCGAATCCAATGACCTGCGCTTCCTGGATGTGACGACCGTCGATCCAGCGGCGATCGCGGATTACGAACCCTTCGGTGCTGCGAGCCATGCGATCGTGATCTATCTTGGTTTCAGTGACAACGTCATCAGCGCGACGCGCTTTGGCAAGCGGATCATCCTGACAAATGGATCGCACCGTGCGTACGCGTTGCGCGCACTTGGATTCCGTTACGTGCCCTGCCTGCTGACAGACGCCTCCGACGAGGCCACCTCCGATCTCCTGTTGCCGGCGGCGATCAAGCAGGACCGCCAGCTCTATCTGCACGCGCCGAGGCCGCCCTTGTTCAAGGACTACATCGATCCTCGCCTGACGCGAATCGTGCCTGTCGTCCGCAAGCACTACGCCCTCAGGGCCAAGCTTGACCTGCAGCGGATCACCGTTCCGGCGCTGTAGTGGCGCTTGCGCGCATGGCGCCCGGCTTGCCGCCGAGATCGATGACCCGGTCCGCCCCGGTGATGACGGTTCGCCGATGGGTGATGGCCAGCACGGTGACCTCCTCGGCGAGCGCGCGGATATGGCCCATGATCTCGCGCTCTGTCGCCTCATCCAGCGCCGAGCTCGCCTCGTCCAGCAAGACAATCGCAGGATCGCCGTAGAGCGCACGGGCGATCGCGATCCGTTGGCGCTCTCCGCCGGAGAGCTTCAGGCCGCGCTCGCCGACGCGGGTCGCGAAGCCCTGCGGCAGCCCTTCTATGAACGACAGGATCGCCGCCTGACGCGCAGCGTGACGCAGGCGGGCATCGTCGCGCGGTCGGCCGAGCAGGATGTTGTCGGCCAGGCTTTCGTTGAGCAGGACAGGATCCTGTGGCACGACGGCCACCGCCGCGTACCAGTCGGCGCGATCGATGCCGGCCAGGTCGACGCCATCGATGAGGATGCGGCCGCTATCGGGCTCGATCGATTTCAGCGCCAACTTGAACACGGTCGACTTCCCCGTCCCGGTCGCTCCCACCAGGAAGGTGATTCCACCCCGCTCGGCAGTAAAACACATGCCCACCACGCCCCGGCCGTTGTCATAGGTGTGCGCGACGTTCTCGAATACGATCCGGCCGCTGCCTGGCGCAAAGCCGGTTGCGCCCGATCCCTGCCGCTCCTCGGGCATTGCCCATAAGCGCGCGAGCGGGGCAAGCATGACCCACGAGCGGGCGACATCGTCGATGGCGCGGGCGATCATCTCGAACGGCATGTTGAGCTGCAGCAGCAGGATATTGAACAGCACGATATCGCCGACGCTCACCGCGCCGGTTTGATAGCGCGGCAGCAAGAGCATGAAGGTGACGGTGAACTGGATCGCCATGCCCACACCCAGCAAACCCATGTAGCCGACGCGCCGCAGGACGTAGGCGCGCCAGTTGTCCCGTATCGCCTGCGCCTTGTGTTCGAAGCGCCGGACCATCCATGCGTGGCTACCGAACTGGCGCAACGTCTCCATTGCGTTCATGGCGTTGCCGACAAAGCGTGCGTTCTCCTGTCCGGCCTCCACGGCCGCCTCCAGGTTGGCCCGCGCACGCCGGGTCGCGATCGTCGAAAGACCGACGGCAACGACGCCGTACACCAGTACGATCATCACCAACTGGAGGTCGATCAGTGCGCCAAGGGTGAACAGCGTCAACAGGATCTGCAATAGGCCCGGAATGAGTGCGACCAGGCCCAGCTGCACCATCGCCTTCAGTGCCGTGCGTCCCTGCTCGCCTGCCGCCTGGATTTCCGCTGGGTTATGTTCGACGAAGAAGTTCGTGGTTTTCTTCAGGATGCGAGCGAAGTAGCGGGTACTCACGATGAAGCCCAGGTTCTCGGAACTCATGAACGACAGGTACTGGACCATGGACTGCAGCACGGCGCCCAGGCCGAGCAATCCCGCGTACAGCACAAAGCCCCAGGCCAGCGCGGGGACCCCCGCTTGCGGGAGCCGGTCGATCAAGCGTGAGAACAGAAAAGGTGCACCGACCGTCGTCGTGCTGGACAGCAGCACCACGCCGACCACCAGGATCAAGGCCCCGCGATCAGCCCTCCAGTAGGCAGCAAGGACCTCGCGTATTGGCACGGCCGTAGTGTTGTTCATCGGCGGCGGGCATTGCCTGCGGGCGGATATTCAACTGGCCAAAATACACGCCTTCCCGCTTGGCGCCGTCGGAAAATGAGCATGTCGCTGCGTCGGCGCGAACCGTCGCCGCTGGAGTCGCCATTACCGCCCCTACCCAACAACCCCGCTACGCACGCTGCCACCGCAATACCCGCAGCCGCACCCAGGTGCCCTCACCTACCCGCGACTTCACCGTGAGCTTGGCGCCCAGCAGTGCGGCGCGCTCACGCATGCCGGTCAGGCCCCAATGGCCCTGTCGATTGCCATGTGCCAGCAGCTGCGTATCGATTCCGCAGCCATCGTCCTGTACCTCCACC
>DATLJF010000152.1:0-2596 GCA_035539015.1 Stenotrophomonas sp.
CGGAGATCGACGACACCATCGAGCGCTGGTACGGCCAGGGCCGCAGCGCGATGGGTGCGATCGTCGAGACCGCCGATGGCGAGGCTACTGGCGGCGAAGATATCGAGCACCTGCGCGACCTGGCCTCCGAAGCGCCGGTCATCCGCCTGGTCAACCTGCTGATCCAGCGCGCAGTCGAACTGCGCGCTTCGGACATCCACATCGAACCGTTCGAAAATCGCTTGAAGGTGCGCTACCGCGTCGACGGCGTGCTGATCGAAGGCGAGAGCCCGCCGGCCAAGTTGACCGCGGCGGTGATCAGCCGGGTCAAGATCATGGCGCGCCTGAACATCGCCGAGCGCCGCCTGCCGCAGGATGGCCGCATCCAGCTGCGCGTGCAGGGCAAGGAACTGGACCTGCGCGTGAGTACCGTGCCCACTGCGCACGGCGAAAGCGTGGTGATGCGCCTGCTGGATCGCGAGACCGTGGTCTTCGATTTCCAGCGCCTGGGTTTCACCGAGCAATTCCTGCCGCAATTCCGCCGCGTGCTTGAACTGCCGCACGGCATCCTGCTGGTGACCGGGCCGACCGGTTCGGGCAAGACCACCACGCTGTACACCGCGTTGAGCCAGCTCAATACCGCCGATGTGAAAATCATCACGGTCGAAGACCCGGTGGAATACCAGATCGAGGGCATCAACCAGATCCAGGCCAAGCCGCAGATCGGCCTGGATTTCGCCAACGCCCTGCGCAGCATCGTGCGCCAGGATCCGGACATCATCATGATCGGCGAAATGCGCGACCTGGAAACCGCGCGCATCGCGATCCAGTCAGCGCTCACCGGCCACCTGGTGCTGTCCACGCTGCATACCAACAATGCGGCCGGTGGCATCACCCGCTTGCTGGACATGGGCGTGGAAGATTACCTGCTGACCTCCACCGTCAACGGCATCCTTGCCCAGCGCCTGGTGCGCCGGCTGGAGCCGACCCACGCGGAGCGCTATGCGGCGTCGCCGGAGGAGATCGAACGCTTCGAGTTGCGGCGCTGGCAGCCCCACGGCGAGATCTTCCTGTACCGCCCGCGTCCGTCGGCGGTCGCGCCAACCGGATACCTGGGCCGCACCACCATCGTCGAGTTCCTGGTCATGGATGACGAGCTGCGCCGCGCGGTGATGCGCCGTGCCGGCATGGGTGAGATCGAGCAGCTCGCCCGTCGCGCCGGCATGCGCACGATGTACGAGGACGGCGTGGCCAAGGCCCTGAGCGGCCAGACCACGCTGGAAGAAGTGCTGCGCGTGACCGAGGAAGGCTGATGTACCCCCGGTGGCGACAGGCGGCTTGCGCATGACGTTGTTCCGCTACAAGGCGTTGAGCGGCGACGGCGAACTGCTGGACGGCCAGATGGAGGCGGCCAGCGAGGCGGAAGTCGTCGCGCGGCTGCAGGAACAAGGACACCTGCCGGTGGAAGCGCGGGCAGCGCAGGCCGACGAACCCGGGCCCGGCCTGCGGGCGCTATGGCGCCAGCGCGTGCTGGCCGGGGCCAGCCTGGTGCAGTTCACCCACCAGCTGGCCAGCCTGCTGGCGGCTGGCCAGCCGCTGGACCGCGCGTTGTCGATCCTGATGGAACTGCCCGAGGATGTGCGCGAGCGCCGCGCGATCACCGCCATCCGCGACGGCGTGCGCGGTGGCGCGCCGCTGTCGGCGGCGCTGGAACGCCAGCATGGGGTGTTCTCGCGGCTGTACATCAACATGGTGCGTGCTGGCGAGGCCGGCGGCAGCCTGCACGAAACGCTGCAACGCCTCGCCGATTTCCTCGAACGCAACCAGGCTTTGCGCGGGCGGGTGATCAATGCCCTGGTCTACCCGGCGATCCTGATCGTGGTGGTTGGGCTCGCCTTGCTGTTCCTGCTCGGCTACGTAGTGCCGCAGTTCGCGCTCATGTATGAAAGCCTCGACGTCGTGCTGCCGTGGTTCACCCGCGGCGTGCTGGCGGTAGGCTTGTTCGTGCGCGATGCCTGGCTGGTGTTCGTCGTGGTGCCGGCGTTGGCGCTGTTGTGGTTGGAGCGGCGCCGGCGCGATCCGGCTTTTCGCCTGGCCCTGGACGGCTGGCTGCTGCGGCGGCGCCTGGTCGGCCCGCTGGTCGCGCGGCTGGACACTGCGCGGCTGGCACGCACGCTCGGCACCTTGCTGCGCAATGGCGTGCCGTTGCTGCAGGCGCTGGGCATTGGTCGCGGCGTGCTCGACAACCGCGTACTGGTCGCCGAAGTCGAGCGCGCGACCGAGGAAGTACGCAACGGCCATGGCCTGGCGCTGGCGCTCGGGCGCGGCAAGCAATTCCCGCGGCTGGCGCTGCAGATGATCCAGGTGGGCGAGGAATCCGGCGCCCTGGATACGATGCTGCTGCGCGTTGCCGACACCTTCGAACAGGAATCGGCCCAGGCCATCGACCGCCTGCTGGCGGCGCTGGTGCCGCTGCTGACCCTGCTGCTGGCCGGCGTGGTGGGCGGCGTCATCATTGCCGTGCTGGTGCCGCTGTACGACCTCACCAATGCGATCGGCTAGTCACTCCCCCGTCCCATTCCCCCGAACCACCAGGACTCACGCATGACCCAGTTTC
>DATLJF010000153.1:0-23113 GCA_035539015.1 Stenotrophomonas sp.
GCAACCGGCCTCGATGCTGATCGGCGGGCAGGCCGCGCGCAGCGGCCTGGGCATGGGCGGGGCGATTTACTTCAGCTTCGTCACCCTGGCCACGCTGGGCTATGGCGACATCACCCCGGCCAGCAGCGTGATGCGCGGCCTGGCGGTCCAGGAGGCGATCGCCGGCCAACTCTATCTCGCCCTGCTGGTCGCGCGCCTGGTGGGCCTGCGCAGCGCCAACCACAGCGGGTAATCGCATCCACTTCCAGGAGCTCGCCATGAAGACCCCTCGTCTATTGCTTGTCGCGCCGCTGCTGGCCATCGCCGCCCCCGCCTGGGCGGTCGAACCGCTGGATACCTTCAGCGCCAGGGTGACCGGCTATATCACCGACTTCGATACCAAGATCCGTGCCGATGGCCAGACCGACGCCGGCACCCGCGTCGACCTGGAGCGCGATCTCGGCCTGGACAAGAGCAGCACCATTGCCTCGGTCGGCCTGACCTGGCGCCCGTTCGAAAAACACGAGCTCGGCATCAGCTACTACCAGGACAGCGCCGACGCCGACCGCCGCACCCGCCGTGATTTCGACTTCAACGGCAGCCACTACCAGACCGATACGCAGCTCAAGGCCAAGTTCGACCTCGACGCCTACGAAGCCTATTACGTGTATTGGGCGCTGGACCGCGAGCGCTGGGCATTGGGCCCGCGCGTGGGCCTGCTCTGGTACAAGCTGCAGCTGGTGCTCTCGGCCGATGTCGACGTCAATGGCAATGCGGCAGGCGTGCGCGCCGACAATAGTGTCGACGCCGACCTGCCGGCGCCCACGATCGGCGGCAGCTGGCGCTGGACGCCGGGCGAGCAATGGCGCATCGGTGCCGACCTGGGCTATTTCACCGCCGACATCAACGACATCGACGCCGACGTCACCTTCGGCCGGCTCGGCGTCGAATGGTATCCCTGGGAGCGCTGGGGCGTGCTGCTGGACTACACCCTGCGCCGGATCGATGCCGACGCGGACAAGTCACGCTTCAATGGCAACTTGCGCTTCATCGACAGCGGCTTCCGGCTCGGCCTGACGTATCGCTTCTGAGGCCAGGGAGCGCTCATGCCGCCGTGGCTGCCGCGCTGGACCGGGCCAGGCTTGCTGCTGGCCCTGCTGACCTGCGCGCCAGGCGCGCGGGCACAGCAGCCAGCGCCTGATGCAACGTCGGCCGCGGAGAAGACAACCGCGCCGCAGGACACGGCGACCGCGCGCTACTTCAACCGCGACCTGGTGACCTTCCGCGGCCCGCTATTCGGCAACACGCCGCAGATGCGGGCGCGGGCCACCGAGGCCAACCTGGCCCGGATCGTCGATCTTCCGGGCCAGGCCCGGATTGGCTACCAAACGGTGCCGCAGGGCGTGGTGATCCTGGGCGGCGGCCAGCTGGTGACCGTGCTGACCCCGTCCGACCGCGACGTGCTGGGCAACCAGAGCCTGGACGCGCTACGCGCAGACACCGTCGCACGGATGCAGAGTGCCGTGCTGGCCGCCGAACAGGCACGCCTGCCGCAACGCCTGATGGCCGGTGGGGTGTGGGTGCTGGTGGCCACGCTGGTGGCGATCGCGATATTGCTGGCTGCGCGTTGGTGCGTGCGGCGGCTGCGGCGGCGCGTCGATGCCTGGGTCCAGCAGCGACTGGAGAAATTGCGCAGCAATTCCGCAAGGCAGATGCTCATCGGCCTGCTGCTGAGCGGGCGCAGCCTGGCGCGACTGGCCGGCTGGCTGGCGGTAGCGGTGCTGGTGGAAGAATGGCTGCGCTTTGTGTTCGCCCGCTTCCCCTATACCCAGCCGTGGTCCGAAGCGATGAGCGGCTGGATCGGCGAACGCTTCCTGGGTTTTGGTCGGGCCACCCTGCTGGCCTTGCCCGGGCTGTTCACCGTGGCATTGATCTTCGTGGCCGCGCGCCTGGTCTCGCAGGCGATCCGCATCACCTTCGAGGGGGTGAGCAATGGCCGCTTCCAGTTCATCGGCATCGACCAGCCGCTGGCCGAACCCACGCGCAAGATCATCACCGTGGTGGTGTGGCTGTTCGCGCTGGCGATGGCCTACCCGTATCTGCCCGGCGCCGGCACCGAGGCATTCAAGGGCTTGAGCGTATTCGTCGGGCTGATGGTGTCGCTGGGCGCCTCGAGCATCGTCGCCCAGGCCGCCGGCGGCTTCACCCTGCTGTACTCGCGCACGCTGCTGGCCGGCGATGTCGTGCGCATCGGCGACACCGAAGGGGTGGTCCAGCAGATTGGCCTGTTCACCACGCGCCTGCGCACCCCGTTGGGGGTGGAGGTGAGTTTTCCCAACAACGTCGTGCTGTCGGGCCAGCTGCACAACTATTCGCGCAGTCCCGACGGCCCCGGGCTGTGGCTGGAGGCGCCGTTGACGATCGGGTATGACGCACCGTGGCGGCAGGTGCACCGCCTGTTGCTGGAGGCGGCCGCGCGCACCGAAGGCGCGCTGTCCGAGCCGCCGCCGCATGTGGTGCAGCGCGAGCTGTCGGATTTCGCCGTCGCCTATACCTTGCGTTGCCGCGTCGTCGACGTGGCGCGGCGCTGGCAGATCCGCAGCGCCTTGCTGGCCAACGTCCAGGATGCGTTCAATGCCGCCGGCGTGCAGATCATGTCGCCCAGCTACGAGGCCGACCCGGAAACGGCCAAGATCGTGCCGAAAAAGTATTGGGAAGGATTGCCGGCGCCGCCGGCCGACCGCGACTGACCGGCGCCGCACTCAGGGCGAGGCGGCGGCTTGCGTATTGACCTCGGTCCAGCTGCTGTCCGGATCGAACACCGTCATCGCGCTGGCGATGCGCTCGGTATCGGGGCCCAGGTCCTTCTCGAACACCTCGCCGGCGTGGCTGACGATCAGGGTCATCACGCCGCTGTCGCCGTACTTCGCCGGCCAGGCGACCAGGCCGAAGCCACGCACCATGTACGAACCGAAGAAGTACTTGTATTCCCCGCGTGGCGCCGAAGGCCCCTGGGCGGTGAGAATCTTGTAGCGATAGCCGTGCCATTCGCCATCGGCGCTGGCGTCAACGAAGCGTGGGCCGAGTGGACTGGGGCCCTTCTCATCGGCTGGCCAGTACAGACCGTCGTGCTTGCCCTCGCTGCTGCGGAACTTGGCGGCGTATTCGAGCAGGCCGTTGTCGTTGCGCTCCTTGCTGGCGTACTCCATCTGCGCATCGTAGTAGGCCAGTACCGCCTGCAGCGCGTCGCGCTCGTTGTGGCCGATGCGCCGTGCCCGCAGCTCGGGCTCGGCGGCCTTCAGGTCGAACGCCCAGCCGGCCTCGCGCTTGACCAGCGGGATCGGCAGCGTCCACGCATCGGCGCCGACATCGAGCAGCGAATGGCTGGCATCGACCGCTTTGAACGCGTGTTGCTTGCGGTAGCCGGCGATAAAGGCATCGACGTCCTCGCGATCGACGCTGCCCTTCGGCACGTAGTGTTGCCAGTCTTCTCCCAGCACGCTGGCCAGGCGCTGCGGTTCGCGGTCGCGTACTTCCAATGCGCCCACCAACGCCTCGCCGGCCGCGGCCGGTGTCGGGTAGGCCTGCTGGGCATACGCCGGCCCGGCCAGCAGCCAGGCGCAAGCCAGGGTCAACAGGGGGATGCGAGCAATCATGCGGATTCTCCGTTCAACGACGGCGGCCGCCGCCACCTCGTGACATGCCGGCGGGTCGGCTGACCGGGCGCCCTTGCGGACGTGCACTGGCTGGACGCTGCGAACTCTGCATGCTGCGCTGCCCACGTTGGGCATCGGCACGCGACTGCGCCGGGTTGTGCGCACCGCTGAAGGCGTTCTGCCCGCCTTGGCCGCCGCCCTGCCCCAGCGATCCGGGGGGACGCCCACCCTCGCGCTGCGACATCTGCCGCTGCGAGTTGCCGGCGCGCTCGCGCGCCTCCAGGTTGTTGCTGGCCGGACGCTCGAAACCGCGGTCCTGCAGTGATTGCGCGGCCTGCTCGCGTTCGGCGCCGCGCCCGCCGTCGCGGCCACGGTAGTCCTCGCGCGTGGCGGCACCATCGAGCTGGCGTCCGTACTGTTCGCGGCTGCCGCGGTCGCGGTACGGCACGCCGTCGCGGTTGGCAGCGTCGTGGCGCCAGGTACTGTTGCCATCGCGGCTGATCTGGCGGTTGGAATTGAAGTTGTTGTAACGGTCCACATCGATATCGATGTCGCCGTGGCCCCAATTGAGATCGCCCCACAGGGCCCCGCCCACCGCCATGCCGATGCCGAAGCTCAGCAGCGCGCCACCGGGGTAGTAGTAGGGTGGCGGCGGATAGTAGTAAGGCGGGTACGACGGATAGGCCCAGGTGCCGTAGACCATGCTCGGGTTGTAGCTGGGTACGTAGACCACCTGCGGGTCGGCCGGCTCGATGATGATGGTTTGCGGCGCGGCCGCGGCAGTGCTCGAGGACGCGGTTTGGTGGCTGACCTTCTGTTGCTCGTTGGTCTTGAGGTTGCCGGCCGCTTCGGCCTGGCGGCGCAGGCGCTGGACCGAGTCCATCACCGCATCGGGCTGCGCCAGGAAAGCATCGCCCATCCGCTGCACCCACGCCGGATCCTGGCCCAACACCGCCAGCAACTGTGGAAAGGCCACCAGCGATTGCACGCTCGGGTCCCAGGGCTGGTTGGCCACCTGGCGCACCGCTTCCTCGCCCTTGGCATCGGGATGGGCCCTGGACCAGGCCGCCGCATCGCCGACGTCACCTGGATAGGTCGATGCCATCAGCACCTGTGCCAGCAGGCTATCGGGATACAACGCCACCGAGGCCAGGATCTGGTCCAGTTGCTCGCGCGAGAAACTGGTATCGGCCGATGCTTTGGCCGGCACCGGGGCAGCCTTGGTGGTGCTGGCCGGCGGCGCGGCCGCCGCCAGCGGGGGAGCCACTAGCGCGGCCGCCAGCAGCGCCGCGAGAACGTGGGTCTGCATGCATCCTCCGTATGACACGTCGTGGGCGCGCGCCGGTGGCTACTTCGCGTTTGCGCTTGCGCCTGCCTGCACGCCCTTGTCCACCACCAGCTTGACCACCACCTTGCGCGCACCGGAGTTGCTGCCATTGCCGGCATCGGGCGCCACGCCCATGCCGTCGCCAGCGCGCACCCGGCCCGGTGCCAGGCCTGCCTGCTGCTGCAGGTAGTTGGCCACGGCGTTGGAGCGCTGCGTGCTCAGCCGCTGGTTGGCGGCCGCGTTGCCGGTGGAATCGGTGAAGCCTTGCAGCACCACCTGGTAGTTGTGGGTCTGCTTGGCTTTATCGGCGAAGCTGGCCAGGTCGCTCTTGGCCTTGCTCGACAGCGCCGCGCTGCCCGAATCGAACAGCACCTCGGTCCCGGCCACCTGCTCATAGGTGCCGAAATCGTTCATCCGCGAGGTGGTTGCGTCCATTTTCTCGTTGGTGGGCGCCAGCCCGGCCTGGATCTGCTGCGCGGTGCGCAGGTCTTCGGACTTGAAGCTGATCTGGCTGGCAGCCATGCCATCGCCAGCAGGCAGCTCCACCGAGACCGGCAGGCCTGGCACCAGCACGCTGCGATCGGTCTTCTCATGCACCACGCCGGTCAGGCCCTTGGTCTTCTTGAGCACGGTGTCGGCCGAGACCTGGATGGTATGCGGCGTCCTGCTCTGGTCGACCACGGTGATCGTGTCGCCTTGCACGCCGGTGATCACGCCCTTGAGCTTGGTCTTCTCGCCATCGGCCGCCTGCGCGCTTGCCGCCAGTAACGCGACGAACAGCAGCGACACACGCGCCGGCGAACCGATTGCCTTGTGCATAGCCATGGGACGTGTTCCTTCTCTGGACCAGGATGGCAACCACGTTCCGCCTGGCCCGCCCAGGCAGCAATTGGCCCTTGGGGCAATGCCGCCGGGTAGGCCCAAGGGCCAATTTCAGCCGTGTGAGGACCTCGTTAGCCTGCGCCCCTGATGTGCCGATGCGGACGGCTGCCCGAAGGGCTGGCAGCCCGGCCGCCGCGAGTGCCTCGTCTTTCCACGGCCGCGGAGCCTGCAAATGAATGCCGACCTTCATACCCCAGCGGAAATGGCCAACGTGCTGGTCGCCGCTTCGATGCGCGCCGACCAGTGGCGCGAGCTCAATGCTTATGCGCGCGCCTGGGGCAATGCCGGCAGCGACGCCAGCACCGCTCGCCAGCGCTGCGTGACGGTGCTGTCCAAGCTGCAGCGCATGGAGCATTGCTGGGCGTATCCGGGCGAGCGCCTGCTGGCCACGCTGGAGCGCGCCCTGGACAGCGGCGAGGCGGCGGAATTCGCACGCCTGGTGAGCAAGGTCTCCGCTGCGCTGCTATCGGGCGACTACCGACGCCAGGCGCAGTCCTGGGAGCCCGGCGACGACGAGGATCGCACCCTGCTCGACGCGCTCCCGCCCGAGCTTCTCGGGGTGGCGGACAAGCCCTACTTCGAGGTCCTGGTGGTGACGCCGCACAACCCGGCGCATTGGCAGCGCGCCAAGGAAGAGATGCGCAGCATGCGCCGCGGCGACGATGCCTTCCATTACGAAGCGGTGCATGCCGGCAGCTTCGAGGATGCGGCCTTGGCGGTGATCGTCAACCCCGACCTGCAGGCAGTGGTGCTGATCGACGGCTTCGACCGTCCCTCGCGCCACGACATCGCTGATCTCAAGGGTTTCATCGCCCGCTACATCGCCATCGATGCGGTCGCCTCCGAGGCCGGCGCGTTGTCCACCACGCTGGCGCGCACGATCCAGCGCTATCGCCCCGAGCTGGACCTGTACCTGCTCACCGACCGCTCGACCGAGCAATTGGCCGGCAGCGATGAAGCCGCGCCGTTGCGGCGCGTGTTCCACCACGTCGAAGAACCGATGGAAATCCACCTGGCGATCCTGGATGGAATCAAGGACCGCTACGAGACCCCCTACTTCGACAACCTGAAGAAGTACGCGCTGCGGCCCATCGGCACCTTCCACGCCCTGCCGATCGCGCGCGGCAAGTCGATATTCGGCTCGAACTGGATCCGTGACATGGGCCACTTCTATGGCACCAATATCCTGTTCGCCGAGTCGTCGGCCACCACCGGCGGACTGGACAGCCTGCTCGAACCCACCGGCACCATCAAGCGCGCACAGGACGCGGCGGCGCGTGCGTTCGGTGCCAAGCGCGCCTACTTCGGCACCAACGGCACCTCGACCTCGAACAAGATCGTGGTGCAGGCGGTCTGCAAGCCTGGCGATATCGTCATCGTTGATCGCAATTGCCACAAATCCCATCATTACGGCTTCGTCCTCAGCGGTGCGCAGCCCTACTACGTCGAAGCCTTCCCGCTGACCCAATACTCGATGTACGGCGCGGTGCCCCTGCGCACCATCAAGCAGGCGCTGCTCGATTGCGCGGCCGAAGGCAACCTGGCCCGGGTCAAGGTCATCGACATGACCAACTGCACCTTCGACGGCCACATGTACAACCCGCGCCGGGTGATGGAGGAATGCCTGGCGATCAAGCCGGACCTGATCTTCCTGTGGGACGAGGCCTGGTTCGGCTTTGCCCGCTTCAATCCGCTGCACCGCCGGCGCACCGCGATGGGCGCGGCGGCCGCGCTCACCGAGCGCTACCGCAGCCAGGCGTATCGCGACGAATACGTTGCCTGGCGTGCCGAGCGCAATCCGGACGCGCCGATCAGCCTGGACGAGCGCCTGCTGCCCGACCCGGACAAGGTCCGCATCCGCGTCTACCAGACCAATTCCACCCACAAGTCGATGTCGGCTTTCCGCCAGGGCTCGATGATGCTGGTGTGGGACGAGGACTTCCACCAGGTGGAAGGGCCATTCGAAGAAGCGTTCTTCGCCCATACCTCGACGTCGCCGAACCTGCAGCTGATCGCCTCGCTGGACCTGGCACGGCGGCAGATGGAGCTGGAAGGCTACGCGCTGACACTGAAGATGACCGACCTGGCGGTGCGCCTGCGCCGCAGCATCAACAGCCATCCTTTGATCTCGAAGTATTTCCGCGCCGCTTCGCCGGAAGACATGATTCCCGCTGAATTCCGCGAGTCCGGCCTGCAGGACTATGGCCCGACCCATTCGAGCTGGGCCGAGACAGTGCTGGCCTGGGACCAGGACGAGTTCGCCCTGGACCCGACTCGCCTGACCCTGGTGTGTGGCGCGGCCGGCTTCGATGGCACCCAGTTCAAGGGCCTGCTGGCCGAGCGCTTCGATATCCAGATCAACAAGACCTCGCGCAACAGCGTGCTGGTGCAGATCAACATCAACAACACCCATAGCGATGCGGCGCTGCTGATCAAGGCGCTGGCCGACCTCTCGCGCGAGATCGAGGCGCGGCTTTCGCAGTTGGGGGAATCGGGCCAGCAAGGCTTCGCCGAGCGCGTGCGCTCGCTGATGACCGACGTCCCCGACCTGCCCAACTTCAGCCGCTTCCACGATGCCTTCCGTGAAGCGCCCAACGGCCGCAGCAACGAGGGCCACATGCGCCCGGCGTTCTTCATGGCCTATGAGGAAGCCAACTGTGATTTCGTCAAGCTGCACAGCGAAGAGGTCGAGCGCCGGCTCAAGGATGGCCCGGAGATGGTGTCGGCCAATTTCGTCATCCCCTACCCGCCCGGTTTCCCGATCATGGTGCCCGGCCAGGTGATCACCGCCGACACCATTGCCTTCATGCGCAAGCTCGATGTCAAGGAAATCCACGGCTACCACGCCGCGCAGGGGATCAAGTTGATCAAGCCCCAGGTGCTGGCCGAACGCAGCGCCAGCTCAATGCAGTGACCCTTCGCCTTCGCGGCACCGGAGAATAAAGCCATGCAAGCCTTCTTCCAGTTCCTTGCGAGCAATCCCTACATCCTGTTGTTCTTCACCGTCGGCATGGCCGTGTTCGTCGGCAAGTTCTCGTTCAAGGGCTACGGCCTGGGCATGGTCGCCGCCGCGGTCGTGGTGGGTGCGGCGCTGGCGACATGGGCATCGACCTATGGCGTCAAGCTGCAGCTGGACAACTTCGCCAAATCGCTCTTCTACTACTTGTTCATGTATGGCGTGGGGCTGCGCGTGGGCCCGGCGTTCTTCAACAGCCTGAAGAAGGACGGCATCACCTTCACCATCCTGGCGGTGATCTGCGCGGTGCTCGGCCTTGGGCTGGTGGTGCTGATGACCAACGTGCTCGGGCTGCCGGCCGGCTCGGCCGGTGGCATCCTCGCCGGCTCGCAGACCATGTCCGCGGCGATCGGCACCGCCGAGATGGCGGTCGAACAAGGCGCCTACAAGCTGCCGCCAGGCACCAGCGCCGAACAGGTCTCGGGGATGATCGCGCTCGGCTACGGCGTCACCTATATCTGGGGCACGGTCGGCATCATCCTGATCTGCAAGTACCTGCCACGGTGGTGGGGCGTGGACGCGCGCCAGGCCGCACGCGACTACGAGAAGGCCCATGGCGTGCGCAACGTCGACGATGCCGCGCTGAGCGGCTACCGTGGTGGCGGTCTGCGCGCCTACCGGCTGGAGAACCCAGGCACTGTTGGCCAGAGCATCGGCCAGTTCCGCGCCAAGTTCCCGCAATACCGCATCGTCAATGTACGCCGCGGCGACCAGGGCCTGGGCGCCGGCACCGACGTGGTGCTGCAGTCGGGCGACGTGATCGCCCTCGGCGGGCGCCTGCAGGACCTGACCAGCAACATCGGCCTGATCGGCGCCGAGGTCGATGACCCGCAAGCGCTCAACGTGCCACTGGACCAGGCCGAGATCCTCGTCACCGCCAAGGCCTTCGATGGCAAGCCGCTGAAGAGCCTGGCCACCGAGGAATTCGCCGGGCAATTGCAGGTGACCCGGCTGGAGCGCTCCGGCGAACCGATGCCGGTCGGCGCCGACACCGAACTCAAGCGCCTGGACGTGATCTTCGTCACCGGCCTGAAGAGTGCGGTGGACAAGGCCGCTGGCCTGTTGGGCAAGGTCGCCCGCCCGAGCACTTCCACCGACTTGCTCACCCTTTCCGGCGGCATGGTGCTGGGCTTGCTGATCGGCATGATCAACGTGCCGATCGGTGACTTCTCGGTCGGCCTGGGCAATGCCGGCGGCCTGTTGCTGTCGGGCATCCTGGTGTCCTCGCTGGTCTCGCGCCTGCGCTACTTCGGCAGCACCCCCAATGCCGCCCGCAACATCCTCGAAGACCTGGGCCTGGTGACCTTCATCGCCATCGTCGGCATCAACGCCGGGGCCACGTTGCTGGAGCAGCTCACCGGCTCTATCGCGATCAAGATCTTCGTCGCCGGTTTCGTTGCCAGCACCATCCCGCCGTTCGTCACCTGGGCGGTGGGCTACCACTTGTTCAAGATCAACCCGGCGGTGCTGATGGGTGGCGTGGCCGGCTCGCGCTCGCATTCCGGCCCTGCACGCGAGGCCGCCAAGGAGATCGACAGCACGGTGCCGTGGGTCGGGTTCCCGGTCGGCTACGCGGTCTCCGGCGTGCTCTACACCGTGTTCGGCTATTTCGCGATGGTGCTGTCCAACTAGCACCGGGGAGGCGCGTGTGAACAACACTCAGCGTAAGCGGCATGGGATGACGGCAGGGCGTTGGCAGCAGCTCGCATTGACCGGCCTGCTGTTGCACACCGTACCCGGCTATGCGCAATCGGCTGCCTCGGCGGACCCCGAGGAGGCCGAGGTGGTCACCGCCGAAGCGGTGACGCTCGCGCCGAGCTCCACCGAGCAGGGGCAGACGCCATTGGACGAAGCGTTCGGCCCGCGCGACCGTCGCGACTGGATTCGCGAGACCCGGCGCAAGGCATTCCAGGACACCAAGTTCGAGGTCCAGGCACGCACCTTCTACCTGGACCGCGACAAGTACGACGGTAGCGAAAGTTCGGCCTGGGCGCTGGGCGGCTCGGCCGGCTTCAAGACCGGCTACTTCCGCGAGCGCTTCGCCCTGGGCGCGACCGGCTACACCTCGCAGCGGCTCTACGGCCCCGACGACAAGGACGGCACCTTGCTGCTCAAGCCAGGCCAGGAGGGCTACACCGTCCTGGGCGAAGTCTACGGCGAATTCCTGCTCAACCAGGACACGCGACTGAGCCTGGGCCGCTTCGGCATCGATACGCCCTACATCAATCGCAACGATGCGCGGATGACCCCCAATACCTTCCAGGCGATCACGGTGCAGGGGCTCTACGGCGGCGACGACGGCGCGCCGCAGTGGCGGGTCGGTGGCGGTTACTTCGACCAGATCAAGGAACGCAACTCCGACGAGTTCGTCTCCATGGCCACCGATGCCGGCGCGCCAGCCGGGATCAAGCGTGGCGTATACAGCGTGGGCGCCAACTACAAGTCCGGCAATCTCTCGCTCGGCGCGATCGGCTACCACAGCAACGACATCATCGACATCTTCTATACCGAGGCCAAGTACGCCATTCCGCTGGGCGAAGCCTTGAAGCTCCAGCTCGGGCTGCAGTACACCGACCAGGGCAGCGCCGGCGACGACCTGTTGCGCGGCGCCGATTTCTCCTCGCAGCAATGGGGCGGCAAGGCCGAACTGGCCTACAAAGGTGCGCTGTTCACCACTGCCTATACCCGCGCAGGTGGCGACAGCAACATGCAGAACCCCTGGAGCGGTTATCCGGGTTATACCAGCGTGCAGGTGGAGGACTTCAACCGAGATGGCGAAGGGGCGTGGTTGCTACGCGCCTCCTATGCCTTCCAGTCGGTCAAGGGTGCCAGTATCTACGCACTCTACGTCGATGGCTCCGACCCCGATGCAGCGGGCGACTTCGCCAAGGACGAATACGACTTCAACGTGCAATGGGCGGTGCCCGAGGGCAGGTTCAAGGGCCTGATGTTGCGGCTGCGCTATGCGCACGTCGAGCAGAAGGACCCCCAGCGCAGCGACCTCGACGACCTGCGGATCATGGTGTTCTACGACCCGCCAAGTTTGTGAGGGCGCAGCATGGCCTGGTTGGCTGGCATCCTGTCGCGATACCCCGAACTGGCCGTGTACCTGGCGCTGGCGCTGGGCTATTGGTTCGGCGCCATCCGCTTCCGTGGCTTCGTCCTGGGGGGGGTGACCGGCTCGCTGCTGGCGGGCATGTTGCTGGGCTGGGCCTTCGAAGTGCCGGTGTCGGCCACGGCCAAGTCGCTGGTGTTCCTGCTGTTCCTGTTCGGGATCGGCTACGAGGTCGGGCCGCGGTTTGCTTCGGCGATGAAGGGCGATGGCTGGCGCTACGCGGTGCTGGCCGTCTTCATGCCGGTGGTCGGCCTGGCCGTAGCGATCCCCGTCGCGTTGTGGCTGCGGCTGGATCCCGGCCTGGCGGCCGGCATGTTGTCCGGCGCACTGACTGAATCGCCGGCGATGGGCACGGCGAGCGAGGCGATCGCGCGCCTGCCGATCGACGAGGCACTCAAGGCGCGCTACCAGGCGCACATCGGCGTGGCCGACGCGCTGTGCTATCTCACCGGTGCGCTCGGGGTGATCTTCACCTGCACGGTGATCGGCCCCCGCTTGCTTCGCAGCAACCTGGTCGAAGAAGCGCTGGCGCTGGAAGCGCGCTACGGCATCGAGCGCCGGCGCATTGGCGTGGCCTCGGCATGGCAGCCTTTCGAGACGCGCGCCTACCGCATTGCGCCGACCGCGGCGATTGCCAACAAGACAGTGGCCGCGGCCGAAGGGCAGATCGAGGGTGAGCGCCTGTTCGTGTACCGGATACGCCGCGGCGATACGCTGCTGGAGCCGCAGCCGGACACCGTGCTGCGCGCCGGCGACATCCTGGCCGTGGGGGGACGCCGCCCGACCCTGGTGCACATGCTCGGCGAGCGCGCCGAGGAAGTGGACGACCCGGCCTTGCTCGACATCGCCATGGCCGCGCACCACGTGTTCGTGCGCAAGCCTGGCTGGGCCGGCAAGACCCTGGAACAGATCGCCCGCGCCGACGCGGTGCGCGCGGTGTTCCTGCGCCAGATCCTGCGCAACGGCCAGCAGATGCCGATCGGCACGCAGTCCACCCTCGAACGCGGCGATGTACTGCTGCTGGTCGGGCCCGAGCCGGCGGTGGAACGCGCGGCCGCCGAACTGGGCGAGATCGTCCACGCCACCGACGTCACCGACTTCGTGGTGGTCGGGGCGGCGATCTTCCTCGGCGCACTGTTCGGCATTGTCGCGGTCGTGCCGTTGGGCAATGTCACCGTGAGCATCGGCACCAGCGTGGGCGCCTTGCTGGGCGGCATCCTGGCCGGGCATATCAGGGCGCGGCGGCCGCTGTTCGGGCGCGTGCCCGACAGCGCGGTCAAGCTGATGCAGGCCTATGGCCTGGCCGCGTTCGTGGCGATGATCGGCCTCGGCGCGGGTCCCCACTTCCTCGACGCCGTGCGCCAGTCCGGTGCCGGCTTGTTCTTCGGCGGCCTGCTGGTGACGATGGCACCGCTACTCGCCGGCCTGTGGTTCGGCCGTCGGGTGCTGAAGATTCCCCCGGTACTGCTGCTGGGCGCGCTCTCCGGGGCGCAGACCTTCACCGCTGCGCTGGCGGCGCTGCAGGAGAAGTCGGGCAGTTCGATCGCGGTGATGGGTTACTCCGGCGCGGTGGCCATTGCCCATGTGCTGCTGACTACCTGGGGCACGATCATCGTGCTGGTCGTGACCTGAGCGCGGCGGCGCCCCTCACCGCTCCAGCAAACCCAGCAATGACTGGTGCGTGGCCACCCCGGCCAAGGCACCCTCACCGACGGCCAGGGCGATGTTGCCAGTCATGCGCGCCGCATCGCCGCAGGCGAATACGCCATCGACCGTGGTCTGCTTGGCCGCATCGGTGGTGATGCAGCCGCCATTTTCCTGTTCGCAGCCCAACTGCGCGGCCAGCGGTACCGCCAGTTCGTTCTCCGGGGTAATGAACAAGGCATCCATCTCGCGCCGCCGGCCGTCGGCCAATACCACCGTGGCGCGTCCGTCGATGCGCTGCACCGCGCCGCGCTCGATCTCGACCCCGCGCTGCAGCAGCCGGCGCGCCAGTTCCGCCTCCATCGGCGACTCCTCCGGGTGGCAGAACAGCGTCACCGGTCCCCAGTCGGACAGCAACAAGGCCTGGTGGCCGGCGCCTTCGCGCGAACACGCGACCACGCCGATGCGTCCACCGGCCAGTTCGTAGCCATGGCAGTACGGGCAGTGGAACACGCTGTGGCCCCAGCGCTCGGCCACGCCGTCGATCGGCGGCAGGATATCGCGTACGCCATGGGCCAGGATCAGCCGCCGCGCCAGGTACGACTCGCCTGAAGCGCAATCGATGCGGAAGCCCTCGGTCACGGCACTGGCAGTGAGCGCCTGATCTTCATGCCAGGCCACATTGGGATACGCCAACAGCCCGGCGCGGCCCTGTTCGGCGATCTGCGCCGGCGGCTGGCCGTCGTGGCCGAGGAAGCCATGCGCGCGGCTGGCAGCGCCATTGCGCGGGGAACCGGCATCGATCACTGCGACGCTACGGCGCGCCCGGGCCAGTTGCAGCGCGGCGGACATGCCGGCATAGCTGCCACCGACGACGATGACATCCAGTAGCGTCGAAGACGGAGCAACCATGGCGCAACTCGCAGGGGAAGGCGGCGCAGTCTAGGAAGTGGGCTGTATAGGCCGTGCGAGCGTGCGGATGGCGCCCAAACTGTACCGGTCATCCGCGCCTTGGCCGCGTTCACCTTGCCCCTGGCCGGATTCGCACCCGCTTTGACGTTGCTCCAGGAGTCGCCGCCGCAATGGTGGGTTGGCACCGGCTGACCCGCGCGACGGCTGCACCCATGGAGCAATTCACAGACGGAGCTTGCCATGTACCCCCTCGTTCAAGACCCTCCGGCGCTGTCGTCGATGATCGGCGACGCCGAGGCGATGTGCCGCTTGAAATCCCTGATCCAGCGTTATGCCCACTGCGATGCCTCGGTCCTGATCGAGGGCGAGACCGGCACCGGCAAGGAGTTGGTCGCGCGCGAGCTGCACTACGCCAGCGCCCGCCGCGACAAACCCTTTGTGCCGGTCAATTGCGGCGCCCTGCCCGACGCCCTGCTGGAGGCCGAGCTGTTCGGTCATCGCCGTGGCGCCTTCACCGATGCGCGCAGCAGCGAGCAAGGGCTGGTCGAATACGCGCGCGGCGGCACCCTGTTCCTAGACGAGGTCGATTCGCTGTCGGCGCGCGCGCAGACCACGTTGTTGCGCTTCCTGCAGAACGGCGAGTTCCGCGTGGTCGGCGAGCGCCCGGTGCGGGTGGCCGACGTGCGGGTACTGGCGGCGACCAATTGCGCACTGTTGGGCGCGATCGAGGCCGGCCGCTTCCGCCGCGACCTCTACTACCGCCTCAGTTCGCTGCAGCTGGCATTGCCGCCCTTGCGCGCGCGCGGCGGCGACCTGCCATTGCTGGCAGTGCATCTGCTGGCAGACACGGTCGCCCGCAATGGCCTGCCGGCCTGCCGCTGGCAGCCAGATGCCTTGCGCGCACTGGCGCGCCACTGCTGGCCGGGCAATGTGCGCGAACTGGAAAACGTGATCCTGCGGGCCTGCGTGCACGCGCCCAACGGCAGCATCGGCCTGGAAGAACTGGCGATGGCCGCACCGGAGATCTGGCCGGCCACCCCGGCCCAGGGTCCGGCCGCTGCGCCATTGCCGGCAGAAGAAGGCGTGCTGTCCTTCGCCGACGCCAAGCAACATGCGATCGAGCGCTTCGAACGCAGCTACCTGGTCCAGCTGATGGCCCGCACCGACTTCAACGTCAGCCATGCCGCGAGCCTGGCGCACACCGAGCGTCGTCACCTCGGCAAGCTGCTCAAGCGCCACGGCATCCAGCGCGTACACAGCGACTGAGCGGCGCCGGGTCGGCCCGCACCCGGTAGCGCGCGCGCCGGGTGCGCAAACCCCCGGCACGGCCGGACGAGGCGCCTCGCCCGCCCGCCGCCGCAAGTAGAAACCCCCTGTATTTCAAGGCCCTTTCGCTGCAGGCACCACGTGCGCCGGTACTGGCACGGTTGTTGCGATCACTCCTGCAAGCACAGCGGAAAGCCCCTGCATGAGCGCCAGCCAGCCGCCCAAGGATGCGCCGGACCCGGAAGTCGCCGATGCCGTGCTGTCGTACCTGCGAAGGCACCCGCAGGCCGCCGACACGTTGCTGGGCATCACCCGCTGGTGGTTGCCGCAGCAGCGCTACGAGCGCGAGCACGGACGCATCGAGGCGGTGCTGAGGGTGCTGGCCGAGCGCGGCGAACTGCAAGTGCGAAAGCTGCCCGATGGCACCGCCCTCTACACCCTGGGCCCGCCAGCGGCCATGAGCGATTCCGAACCTTCCTGATCCAGCGCCGCCGAGCGAGCAAGGAGAACCGAAATGCCTGCTGCCCTTTCCTATCCTGGTGTCTACGTCGAAGAGATCCCCAGCGGCGTGCGCACCATTACCGGTGTGGCCACCTCGATCACCGCCTTCCTCGGCCGCGCATTGCGCGGCCCGGTCAACGAGGCGGTGACCATCAATAGCTTTGGCGACTTCGAGCGCAGCTTCGGCGGGCTCTGGCTGGATAGCCAGCTCGGCTACGCGGTACGCGACTTCTTCCTCAACGGCGGTGGCCAGGCGGTCATCGTGCGCCTGTTCCACCCCAGCTATGCCGATGACGCCGACCGCGCCGCGGCCGAAACAGCGGCGGCGGCGGTACTGGAAGCAGCGGCCACCGGCGCCGATCTGGCCACCGTGGTGGCCAACGCCAGCACCAAGGCGGCGACCTTTGCCGAAGAGCCCGAGCTGTCCGCCGCCAAGGCCGTGGCCGATGCGATCACCGCCGCCTCGGCCGCGCCTGGCGCGACCAAGGACTCGGCACTGGCCGCCGCGGCCAAGTCGGCCGCGCCTTCGCGCGCGCCGCTGCAGGCCGGCGGCCTTGCATTGCAGGCGGCCAACGAAGGCCGCTGGGGCGGCAAGCTGCGCGCTGAAGTGACGATGTCGGGCAATGCCGAAGTGGCCAGCGCCCTGGGCGTGGGCAGCGGCGATGTCTTCAACCTCAGCGTGCGCGACGCTTCGCCCGGCGGCGCCAGCGAAACCTACCTCAACCTCACCGTGGTCGAGAGCGCGCGCCGGGTCGACCGGGTGCTGTTGTCCGAGTCGGACCTGGTTCGCGTGCAGGACGCATTGCCGGCCACGGTCAGTGCCGGCGTCGACGACGTCAGCGCTGCCGAGGCAGCGGCGGCCGAGGCCAAGCGGGCGCTGGACAAGGCGGTGCGCGATGGCACCGATACCACCGCGCCCAAGGACGCCCTCGACACAGCCTGCGCCGCGCTGCAACTCAAATACGACCAGGCCGACCGCCGCGCCAGCGACGGCGGCGCCCTGGCCGCGGCCGATTTCCTGCCCGAGCTTGGCCTGGCCCAGAAGCGCGGCCTGTACGCGCTGGAGCAGGCCGATCTGTTCAACCTGCTGTGCATCCCGCCCTACCGCAGCAACGATGGCGTCAACTTCGACGCCGAGCCGATCGTGCTGTCGGCCGCGACCGTGTATTGCGAACAGCGCCGCGCGTTCCACGTCATCGATTCGCCCAGCACCTGGGACACCAAGGCCGATGCGCTCGATGGCCTGGACACCTTCGCCGATCCGCGCAGCCGCAACGCCGCGCTGTTCTTCCCGCGCCTGCGCCAGCCCAACCTGTTGCGCAACAACGCGATCGAAACCTTCGCCGCGTGTGGCGCGGTCGCGGGCGTGTTCGCCCGCACCGATACCCAGCGCGGGGTGTGGAAGGCGCCGGCCGGCCTGGACGCGGGCCTGGTCGGCGTGCCGCAACTGTCGGTGCCGCTGACCGATGCCGAGAACGGCGAGCTCAACCAGCGCGGCATCAACTGCCTGCGTGCGATGCCGGCCAGCGGCCGGGTGGTCTGGGGCGCGCGGACCTTGCGCGGCGCCGACCAGCTGGCCGACGAATACAAGTACATCCCGGTGCGGCGCACCGCGCTGTTCATCGAGGAAAGCCTGTTCCGCGGCCTCAAGTGGGTGGTGTTCGAACCCAACGACGAGCCGCTGTGGGCACAGGTGCGGCTGAACGTCGGCGCGTTCATGCACAACTTGTTCCGCCAGGGCGCCTTCCAGGGCAGCTCGCCCCGCGACGCCTACTTCGTGCGCTGCGACAAGGACACCACCACGCAGAACGACATCAACCTGGGCGTGGTGAACGTCGTGGTCGGGTTCGCGCCGCTCAAGCCGGCCGAGTTCGTGGTGCTGAAGCTGCAGCAGATCGCCGGCGCGATCGAGACCTGATCCCTCTCTTTACCGGAGCACTCCCATGGCCCAGTTCACCGTCAACGCACAGCGTTTCGATCCGTACAAGAACTTCAAGTTCCGCGTCAAATGGGACAACAAGTACGTGGCCGGCATCAGCAAGGTGGGCGCGCTCAAGCGCAGCACCGAAGTGGTCGAGCACCGCGAAGGGGGCGACCCCAGCATCAGCCGCAAGTCGCCCGGGCGGACCAAGTCCGAACCGATCACGCTGGAGCGCGGCGTCACCCACGACAAGGAGTTCGAGCAGTGGGCCAACAAGGTCTGGAACTTCGGTGCCGGGCTGGGCTCGGAGACCTCGCTGAAGGACTTCCGCAAGGACTTGATCATCGAGGTCTACAACGAAGCCGGGCAGTTGGCGATCGCCTACCGCCTGTTTCGCTGCTGGGTATCCGAATACCAGGCCTTGCCGGACCTGGACGCCAACGCCAACGCCGTGGCGATCCAGCACATCAAGCTCGAAAACGAGGGCTGGGAGCGCGACCCCGACGTGGTTGAACCGGCCGAGCCGAGCTTCACCGAGCCGGCCTGAGCACACTGATGCAAGCCGCCTTCACCGACGCCGGATTCCAGCAGGCGCTGCTGCACGCCTGGGAACAGCTCTACGGCGCGCGCGCCGATGCGCGTGGCGTGGGCCTGTTGCAGGCGGTGTGGCCGCAACCCGAGCCGCACGCCTGGCACCTGGCCAGCCTGGGCATGCGCGATGCGGCGCTGTTCCGGCTGCAGGCGGCGCTGTTCGGCCCGCAGTTGCATACCTTGACCCAATGCCCGGCCTGCGGAGAAACGCTGGAGTCGCAGTTCGAGTGCGCGCAGTTCTACGGCCAGGCGCCGGAGCTGCCGGTGCCGGCGCAGGCGCTGCAACTGCACGCGCAGGACTGGCAGGTCGAGTTCCGCCTGCCCAGCAGCGCGGATGTGATGGCGCTGCGCGACGACGCGGCCAACGCAGCAGTGGCAGTGGCCGCGCTGCTGCACCGCTGTGTGGTGCGGGTGCGCCAGGGTGATCGCGATGCCCATGCCAGCGAGTTGCCGGCCACGCTGGTGGCCCGGATCGAGGCGCAGATGGCCGAGCACGATCCGCTGGCCGACCTGCGGCTATCCCTCACCTGCCCGGCTTGCGCCAACGCGTGGGCGGCGGCCTTCGATATCGGCCAGTACCTGTGGGAGTCGTTCGACGACTGGGCCCAGGACCTGCTTTCCGAAGTGCACCAACTGGCACGTGCCTATGGCTGGCGCGAATACGACATCCTGGCATTGTCGCCCGTGCGGCGCCGCTTCTACCTCGACTTGGTGCAGCCATGAGCGGCTTCCTGCAGCGGCTGCTGGAGCGCACCCACGGCAGCGCGCAAGCGCCGTTGCGGCGGCGCCGGCCGAGCCTGTTCGAAGGCCGCCAGGCAGCGCCGCCGCTGGTCTCGGCCACGGATGCCGGGCCCGCGGCGTCGGTCCCGGTGCCGATCTCGCCCGACAGCACGCCGCGGGGGGTGCATACGCGCGAGATCCATCATCGCCAGGCCATGGCCGAACCGGTTGCGCGGCGCGCGCGGCGTGATCCGACCGCAGCGACGCCCGCGCCCACGCCCGTGGCGGCGGAAATGGCGCTGCTGCCGACGCCACCGGCGCTGCGTCCGCTGTCGATGGCCGCGCCGCCGCCGGCAATCGCGGCGACACCATCTGCGAACGCGCAGGCGCCCCTGGCACCCATGGCGCGCCGCGCCCGCGCCAACAGCGATACCGAGCCCGTGCAGCCGGCCGGCACTGCGCCACGCAGGCGGATGGCGCCTGAGGCGATCGATGTGCCAGCGCCACGGCGCACACGCCCGGCCGCGGCGCCCCGCGCCGACGCCGATGCGCAACCGCAGCGCCTGCCGCTGCCGCCACGCCTGGCCGTGTCCCAACGCGCTGCCGCCCCAGTGGCCCATCCCGCCCGCCGCGCCGCGTTGCCGGCACCGGCGACAGCGCCGGTGCAAGTGAGCATCGGCAGCGTGGAAATCCGCGCGCAGGCGACGGCGCCAACGCCGGAGCGCGCGCGCCCGCGTCCCTCGTCGTCGTCGCAGGTCCCCAGCCTCGATGCCTACCTGCGCCAGCGCCATGGAGGCCCGCGATGAGCAATGCCCTGGCCATCGCCGCGGTGACCGCCGCGCTGAAGGATGTGGTCGATCGCCATCTCGACGGCCTGGACCTGTCGGCGATCGGCAGCGTCGGCGTCAGCGCGATGCCGCTGGACCGCGTCCTCACTGGGGACAATGAGCCGAACCAGATCAACCTGTTCCTCTACCAGGTCAGCGCCAACAGTGGCTGGCGCAACTGCGGCCAGCCGGCGCGCGACGGTGCCGGCCAGCGCACCGCCAATCCGCCGCTGGCGCTGGACCTGCACTACCTGCTCACCGCCTTCGGCAACCAGGAACTGGGGCGCGATGCCCTGCTCGGCCTGGGCATGCAGGCCCTGCACGAAACCCCGATGCTCGACCGCGCGCGCCTGCGCCAGGTACTGGCGCCGCCGGCCACGCCGTTCGGTGCGTTCTCGGCCGAGAGCCTGGCCGACCAGGTCGAGTGGCTGAAGATCACCCCGCAGTTCCTCAGCGCCGAAGAACTGTCCAAGTTGTGGACCGCAGCGCAGGCACGCTTTCGCGCCTCGATGTCGTACCACGTCTCTGTAGTGCTGATTCAATCCGAAGCAGCGGTGCGCGCAGCCCTGCCGGTGCTGCGCCGCGGCCCGGATGACCGCGGCCCGCGCGCGCTCGCCGCCAGCCCGCCGCGTCTGCGCGCGATCGACAACCTCAGCCTGCCGGGCTTGCGCGGCGGCCGCCTCGGCGACCTGCTGCGGCTGCAGGCCGATGGCGCCGGCGCCGACAGCGAGCTGGTGTTCGAACATGCGCGCACCGGCCTGCGCCAATCGCTGCCGCTAGTGGCAGATGGTCCGCGCCGCTGGCAGGTGCAGTTGCCGGCCGCAGATGCACCCGGCGTGGTCTCGGTGTGGGCGCCGGGGCTGCATACGCTGCGCCTGCGCAACAACGTGCCCGGCCAACCGGTCGTGGTCGGCGAGCCGCTGCCGTGGATGCTCGCCCCGCTGCTGGCAGTGACGCCCTTGAACGCGGCCGCCAATGTCGATGTGGCGCTGTCGATCGCATGCCGGCCACGTCTGCTGCCGGCGCAGGACGCTGGCGTGCGGGTGCTGTTCGGCGGCCAGGAATTGCCGGCAGACAGCGTCGATACGCCCGCCGATGCAAGCTTGCCGAGCACGCTCAGCGTGACCGTGCCGGCCGCGCTGGCTGGTGCCGGCGCCTACCCGGTGGCGCTGCGCGTGGATGGCGTGGACAGCCTGCCAGTGACCCTGGTCGGCGGTCTGCCGCAGTTCGACCCGCAGCAAGTGGTGGAACTGGCATGAACCGCCTGGACGCCCATGCCGCGCACGCGCAGGCCAACGAGCATTACCTGGCGCTGTCGCTGGACTGGCTGCACCTGCGGCTGCAGGCGCTGGCCCCGCCGCCGCCACTCGCCGCCGCCGCAGCGCCGGCACGCAGCTGGCCGCGCTGGCGCGCTCGTACAGCCGACCTGCCCGCCCTGCCGGCGCCCGACGCAACCGCAGCGCTGGCCGCCGCCGCCGCTGCCCGCGATGCCGCCGCCCAGGCCGAGCCACCGCCGGCACTGCTGGCGCTGGCACGGCGCCTGGGCCTGGACCGCTTCGAGACCGACGTCCTGTGGTTGTGCGTGGCGCTCGAACTGGACCCTGCAATGCCGGCCGCCATTGCCGCCGCCAACCAGGGCGTGGCGGTACCGAGCTTCGCGCTGGCCCTGCGCCTGTTCGACGCTGCGAGTTGGGACGCGTTGTCGCCGCATCGGCCGCTACGCCACCTGCGCCTGCTGGAGATCAACCAACCTGGCGCCACCGCGCTGACCGCCGCGTCGCTGCGCGCCGACGAGCGCATCGTCAATGCGGTCAAGGGCCTGAACGTGGCCGATGTGCGCCTGGGTGCCTGGATCGGCGCGGAAGTGGGCGTGCGACCGGTGTCGGCCCTGCAGCAGGCCAGCGTAGAACAGGTATTGGCCGCACTGGATGACGCCTCGACCCACGCGCCACCGGTGGTGCAACTGCTCGGCCAGGACCGCCACAGCCGCCTGGCCATTGCCAGCCAGGTATGCGCGCGGTTGTCGCAACACTTGCACCGGGTGGCGTTCGAATCGCTGCCACTGGCGCGCGGCGAACTGGAAACGATGGCACGCCTGTGGCGCCGCGAAAGCTTGTTGCTGCCGTTGGCCCTGTACGTGGAAGCCGACGAAGCCGAAGGCGAACGGTTGGCCGCGCTGGCCACGCTGCTGGGACTGCCGCTGGGCCTGGTCTTCGTCGGCGTGCGCGATACGCCGCTGGCCCTGGAAGCGGCAAGCTGCCAGGTGCAGGCGCCACTGCCCACGGCCAGCGAGCAGCACCACGCCTGGCGCGAAGCGCTGACCGAGGAAGACAACCAGGCCGAGGCGGCGAGCCTGTCCAGCCACTTCAACCTGGACCTGGGCCGCATTGCCGAAGCCGCGGCCACCGCGCGTGTCCGCGCGCTGCCGGCCTGGGACGTCTGCCGCGATTTTTCTTCCGCGCGCCTGGACCAACTGGCGCAACGGCTCGATGCCAAGGCGCGCTGGCACGACCTGGTCCTGGGCGAAGAGCCGCACGCGTTGCTGCGGCAGATCGCCGCGCAGGCGCGGGGCCGCCACCGCGTCTACCGCGAATGGGGCTATGGCGAACGCATGAACCGCGGCCTCGGTATCAGCGCGTTGTTCGCTGGCGAGAGCGGCA
This sequence comes from Stenotrophomonas sp., assembly GCA_035539015.1. Taxonomy (GTDB): domain Bacteria; phylum Pseudomonadota; class Gammaproteobacteria; order Xanthomonadales; family Xanthomonadaceae; genus Stenotrophomonas_A. Next base: position 23,018 of record DATLJF010000153.1, read on the forward strand.
CCGGCAAGACCATGGCCGCCGAAGTCATCGCCAACGAATTGCAGCTGCACCTGTACCGCATCGACCTGTCCTCGGTGGTCAGCAAATACATCGGCG
>DATLJF010000154.1:0-11778 GCA_035539015.1 Stenotrophomonas sp.
AACCAGGATCAGCAGCAAGGCAGCCAGCGCCCGGAGCGACTGGGCAACCAGCAACAGCAGCAGCACAACGAACAGAAAATACGCGAGCAGCAGAACCGGCAGGCGCAGGACAAGCGCAAGCCATAGCGGCTTCTCAGCCAGAGGAGAGCGGCCCAGGGTGCGCAAGCGCGCCCTGGGCCAGCACCGAAGTCTCACTCCGCGCCACTTCGATGCTGACGTCCGCGGCAGGCACGCCTGCCAGCATGTGCGACAGGTGCGCCTCCAGGTCCGCTCTGCGGAATGGCTTCTGCAGCACCCGGCAGTCGGCATATTCGGCGGGGATGCCGGCGCGGCCATAGCCGGTGAGGAACAGGAAAGGGATGCCGCGGCTGCGCAGCGCATCGGCCACCGGGAAAGACATCGTGCCGCCGAGGTTGACGTCCAGCAGCGCCAGGTCAGGCGCGTGCGCCTCTAGCGCGCGCAGTGCGTCAGCCACCGTCGACACGGCCGGCCAGGCTTCATACCCCAGTTCCACCAGATGATCCTCGATCAGCATTGCGATCAGGGATTCATCTTCGACGATCAAGACGCTTGCTTGCATGGTCTGTTCCTCAGGCCGCCACGTCCTGGATCACGGGCACGCAGATCCGGCACGTGACACCCGCCGGCTCGAACGCCAGCCGCACCTCGCCGCCGAGGTCATGCTTCAAGCCGCGCTCGATCAGCCGCGTGCCAAAACCGCGCTGCTCAGGCACCTGCACGGCGGGGCCGCCACACTCCTCCCAGTTCAACTCCATCACTTCGGCTTCGCCGAAGCGCCGCTGCGCCCAATCCATCCGCACCCGCCCCTGCGGCACCGACAACGCACCATACTTGACCGCGTTGGTGCACAGCTCATGCAGGGCCATGGCCAAGGCGACGGCGCGCCGCGGGTCCAGCCGGAAGGGCGGCCCGGAAATATCGAAGCGCTCCCCCTCCCCGGGTTGGTGCGGCCGGGCAGCGGCGCGCGCAATCTGCTCGATCTCCGCGCCATGCCACCCCTCCTGGGTCAGGATGTTGTGCGCGTCGGACAGCGCCAGCAGGCGCTGCTCGATCTTGTCCTGTGCGCCATCCAGATCGACGCAGTGGCGCAAGGTCTGCATCGTCATCGACTGCACCAGCGCCAGCGTGTTCTTGACCCGATGGTTGAGCTCGTTGATCAACAACTGCATGTGCTGCTCGTGCTGCTTGCGCGCGGTGATGTCGCGGGTGCTGCCGGCGATCGCTTCGACCTGGCCGTCCGGGCCGAATACCGGGGTAAAGATGTAGTCGTAGACCCGAACGCCCTGGGTGGTATGCGGAAACGGGACTTCGCCGCGAACCGGCTGTCCGGTGGCGATGACCTGCTCTATCTCTACATCGTGCATCTGCGCATGCCAGGGCTCGTAGCCAAGCTCCAGGCAGGTCTTGTTGGCTGCCTCTTCCCAGCGCATGCCCCACATGGTGAGCAGTGCGTGGTTGGCGTAGATGAAACGGTGTTGCCGGTCGAAGACATAGACCAGGTCTGGCGTGGCTTGCAGCACTGTCTCGTATAGGCGCAGTTGCGCGGCGACGGAGCCGGGATCGGCGAGGGGCGCGGAAGTCATCGGGCGGTCCTGTAAGTACGCGCGGACTCTAGCACCGCCAGAATCCACGCCGCGAGAAGATTCCACCGACCGCAGCCCACTCGCCAACGCGTTCACCCGCCTTCAACACCAGAGCGCCGCATGATGGTGCTACCCGGCGGCGCTGGGCATGGAAGGCCATGCCACGCCGTGCGGGAACCCATGATGAGGTGAGGCGATGTCCAAGCAGCCGGAAGTCGGCCAGATGGTATTTGTAACCGACGGCGAAGTCGGCGTCGGGGCCGTGCGCGAGGTGCGCCAGGACACGTCTGAGTTCGTCATCAACATCCAGAACGGGGGCGATTTCGTGCTGCCGATGGACGCGGTGAAGGACGTGCACTTCGGCAAGGTGGTGCTCAACGTCGGCCGCCTGCCCAAGGAAGTACGCGAGGCGCTGCGGCACCCGCATGCGGCCGAGCTCCACAGCCCCACCTACGCGGCCACCGACCCCACGGACGGCACGCTCAAGGGCTGAGCGCCCTACTCCGCGCTGCCGGTCGTCACCAGGCGCAGGAACAGCTCATGCTGGTAGCGGCTCATGCGTAGCTGCTGGCCGGTATCGAGCGTGAGTACGTGGTGGCCATTGAACCAGGGCTGGATCTCCTTGACCCGGCGAATGTTGACGATCGCCGAGCGGTGCACCCGTGCGAACTGGCGCGGGTCCAGGCGCGTGGCCAGGGTCGACATGGTCTGCCGCAGTTCGTGCGTGGCCGAGGCCAGGTGCAGCTCGACCACATTGCGGTTGGCACGGATCCAGACGATATCTTCCACCGGCACCAGCACCACGCGCTCGTTGATGCGCACCGGGATACGCGCCAGGTAATCGTCGCGCCGGCGCAACGCCGCCAGCGCCTCGGCCACGCCATGCGGGTCCAGCGCCTTGCGCGCCAGGCGTTCGCGGGCGCGCTGCAAGGTCTGCGCGAATCGCTCGCGGCTGAAAGGCTTGACCAGGTAATCCAGGGCGTTGGCTTCAAACGCGCGCACCGCATACTGCTCATATGCCGTGACGAACACCGTGGCCGGCAACTCGGTGCCGAGCGCGGCAGCCACGTCCAGGCCGGAGCATTCGGGCATCTGGATATCGAGGAATACCAGGTCTGGCCGTTGGGCGCGGATAGCCGAGATGGTCGAGGCGCCGTCGCCACACTCGGCGACGATCTCGATGTCGGCGTGCTCGCGCAACAGGCGTGCCACCGCATGCCGCGCGATCGGCTCGTCGTCGGCGATCAGCACCGACAAGGTCATGCCGGCACGTGCTCCGGGGCTTCGTCGAACTCTTCCAACGTACGTGCCGGTAAGCGTATCCGGCAGGCGACGCCGCGCGGCCAGGTGACATCCAGGCGCAATTCGGCCGCCTCCCCATAGAGCTCGCGCAGGCGCAGGCGGGTATTGGCCAAGCCAATGCCATGGCCATCCCGGCGTAGTGGCCGCGCCTGTTCCGGTACCAGCACGCTGTTGCGATTGCGGACCTCGATGCGCAACTGGTCCTGCTCGCGCGTCACTTCCACTTCCACGCAGTCACCGCCGGCATGCTGGCCGATGCCGTGCTGGATCGCGTTCTCGACCAGCGGCTGCAGGAGCAGGCTGGGGACGGCGCAATCCAGCACCTCGGGATCGACATACAGGCGGGTGTCCAGGCGGTCGCCATAGCGGCGACGCTGGATACCGAGGTAAAGGTCGAGCAGCGCCAGCTCGCGCCGCACCGTGATCTCCTGGCCGTCATACTCCTCGAGGAACGCGCGCAGCAACTCGCTCAACTTCAGCAGCATGTCCTCGGCCGAGTGCTTGTCTTCATCCAGCAAGGTGACGATGGCATGCAGCGTGTTGAACAGGAAGTGCGGCTGCAACTGGGTCTTGAGCACCTGCAGGCGCGATTGCGCCAGCTCCGATGCCAGGCGCGCGGCCTCGCGCTCCTGGCGTAGCGTCTGTTCGCGGTAATGCAGGGCCTGCTGGAGGGCCAGCAAGGCAAAATACGTGGCCATGCCGGCGGCTACATGCTGGCCGAGGAATTGCTGCAACTGATCTCCGAATTCGCCAGCCGACACCAGCGCACCGGCCACCACTGCCAGCATCGTGAGCGCGAACGCCAGCAGCAGGTGGCGCCATAGCGAGCGCACGCGTAGCGGCCGCGGCAACGGATAGCGCTCACCAAGATGGAAGACCAGCGGCGCCAGCGCGGCCCAGGCATACCACTGGATGGCCGACCACCGCAGGTAGTCGCTGGCTGCCCATACGTTGTTGGACAGCAATGCATCATGCGTGCAGCCCTGGAACGCGAACACCAGCACCACCAGCGTCCACAACGCCAGGTAGCGTTTCAGGTCGATCTCGAGATGGCCGAGCCGGATCTTCATGGCGGGGGTCCGCGGGCGATGAGGCATCCTAAGCGCGCCGGACCACGCCGGGAAAGCGGGCGTGCGCGTACTACGGTTCGTCCCGGCCCGGGCACGATTCGTCCCGGATCTGTTTCGCCCTCGGGGTGGGTGCGCGCTTGATCTGGGCAAGGCCGGCGCGCCGTGCGCCGGTTGCCCGCCCTAGGAGAACGTGCCATGCGCCTGCCCGCCCTGCGGTCTTCGGTGTTGTTGCTGGTAATTCCCGTGAGTGCCGTCTTCGCCGCTGACGCACAGACGCCGCGCTATATAGCGCTGGTCAATCGTGCCAACCACAGCGTGGTGTCACTGCAGTTCGCCGCGCATGGACAAGGCGACTACACGGACGTGATGCTCGACGCGCCATTGCGCGGCGGCGGCGAAAGCGAAACGGTCGCACTGCGTGGCGCGAGCTGCCGCCTTGACCTGCGCTTTGGATTCGCTGATGGGCGCGCTTTGCGCTATGAGGATGTCGATGTGTGCCGCTACGGCAAGGTCGCGATCCGGCCGTTGCCGCGTGGCAGCAACGGCCAGGAATATGTTGTTCGAAGCACGGCCCCGGCCGTCTATGCGGAAGCTGAGGCAGGGAACGCGCCCGCAACGAGGCCCTGATGCTGGCCAAGCCAATCGACGATACGGCGATGGTAGTCACGCCGATGGCTGGGCCTTCCGGAGCCAGCCATGGTGTGGCTGCCTCCCGGGTACACCACCATCCTCGCCGTCGAACCGGAATGCCGCACCAATCGGGCAAACAGCTCCTCGACCTGGCCGACCGGGCAGCGCTGGTCATCCTGTCCGGACAAAAGCAACACGGCTGCCCGGGTCTGGTCCAGGTACTCCACGGGAGAGAGTGCGTCGTAGCGTTTGCGAATATCGTCTATTTCCCCGCCCATGGCATAAGGCGTGACATAGAAGCCGGAATCGGAAGTGCCGGCATGCGATGCGACGTTCGCCACCGGTGCGCTGACCACGGCTGCACCAAAGCGATCACAGCAACCGGCGGCCCAGGCACTCAGGAACCCGCCATAGGACTTGCCCGCGCAGGCGGCACGATCGCTGGCCAGGCCTTCAGCCTGCAGCTGATCGAGGATGGCCAGGTGTTGTGGCAGGTCCAGCTGCCCCCATCGCCCCTGTAGCCGCTTGGCAAACTCGTCGCCATAGCCCCCTGAGCCGACACTGTTGGGCGCCACGATCAACCAGCCACGCGCCAGCAACTCATACCAATAGACGTGACTGGCGTAATCGATGAGCGCAACGCTTTGCGGGCCCCCGTGCATATCGAACAACACCGGGTACGGCCCGGGAATGTCGCTTGGCGGACGCAATAGCCAGGCATCGATCTTCTCGGTCCCGCCGTCGCCGTCGGGGACTTCGAAACGACGCACACTGCAATGTGGCCGTTTGCGGTTGCGCATCCACTGGCGATTGAAATCCGTCAGCCGCCGCGCGCTGCTGCCGTCCCAGGACATGAAGCACACCTCGTCCGGCCAGCACATACTGGCTGAAACGAAGGCCAGGCCGTCATCGCAGGAAGTCGGCAAGGAAGCCTGCCGCAGGCCGCGCGGGACGCACGCACATTTGCCGCTGGCGATATCGGCGATCGCCACCTCGAAGCGGCCACGGTGGTTGCATATTGTCGCCAGACGGCCGCCGCCGGGATGCCATTGGATGTGGCCGCCCTCCAGGTGCAGCTCGCCACCGCCCAGCTCGCGCGGCTCGCCGCCTTCGGCATCGATGCAGTAGAGCTTGCCGAGCGAATCGCCAGGCACCCTGCTGCCGCTGAAAGCGATCTGGCTGCCATCGGGGCACCAACTGGCACCGCTGACCAGGGCGAAGTGGTCCGTGATACGGCGCGCATTTCGCCCCTCGGCATCGGCGACCCAGAGTTGAACGATATGCCGTTGGTGTCCACCCTCCTCGCGCGTGTATGCCAGCCGATCGCCGCGTGGCGACCAGGTGCCGGAGGAAACATTGAAATCCCCCTGGGTCAGCTGGGTCGGCGGGCCACCGTCCAGTGCAATGCGATACAGATGCGTGCGCGCACCGACCGTGGCACCTGCGCCATCGCGCTTGTAGGGAAGATAGTTCACCACGATGGGGCGTGATTCGGCGCCCGGATCGTCGAGCGCGTCCTCCGCGTATGGCACTCGCACCGTTACCAACAAGCCCGTGCAGTCAGCGGCCCATTCCAGGATCTGTTCGAGCTCCAGGTCGCCCGTATCCAGGCGGCGAGCCTCGCCGCCCGTGAGCGGGAGCAAGTACAGGCGCATGGCCGGATCGTCGCCGCGCTGGCTGAGCATGGCCACCACTGCACCGTCCGGCGCGATGATCGCAGAAGCGACGGGGAAGTCAGGCGAGGTCAGCAGCCGTGGTTTGGTCTGCTGCCGCACGTCCAGTGCCCACAGGCAGGACGTGTAGCCATCTGTGCCTTGGTTCGGCTGCGAGGTAGTCAGCAGCAGGGTGTCGTGTTGCGGACTACCACTCAAGGACAGGATCTTTTTGTGCAGGAACAGATCCTCGACACTCAGGTTCTGCATGTTCTGCCTTTATGCAAAGGCCCGTCCGAGCACCATAGCCTGCTCGGACGGGGGCGCCACGGCGCCGCAAAAGGGCGCCTGCAAGGGTCAGCGCTGGTTGCGGTCGTTGCGCTGGTTCTGGTCACGCTCGTTCTGGTTGCGCTCGTTCCGCTGTTCCTGGTTCTGCTGGTTCTGCTGGTTCTGCTGGTTCTGCTGATTGCGGTCATTGTTATTGTTCTGGCCGCCTTGCTGGCCGCCCTGCTGGTTCTGATTTGCCATGTCGAGATCCTCTAGGTGGGTAATGCCGGTCGCTTGGCGCCGACCTGTGTCGGCGCTGCCGGCGCGCCCAACATGCCGGGATGCGCAGAAAAGACGCGTGGTTTTGCTGTGTAGGGGCTGTGAGGCAGACCAATGCGTATGAACGGTTGGGCTGATGTGGAGGGGGCGTTTAGCCGGGTTCGATTTCGCACACACCGTCATTCAAGCCCACTGGCGCGACACCTCTGGCCTGCGCCGCACTTCATGTCTATAGCGCGCCGATGGTCGTAGTCAGCGACAGCCGCATCGATCTCGACTTGCGTGACCGAGTGGATTCGGACGGCTTCCACCAACTTGCGCAGCAATGCGCGACGGGCCTTTATCCATTCGAAGTCGGCAACGACAATAGCGTCGTAGTGCGCCCGTTGGCGCAGCACGTGAGCGCCGTCAATGACATGCTCGTATGTCTCTTCCCAGCCGAGCAGACTTCCCTTGGAGAGATCCTCTGGATCTGATGTCTTGTACTTCGCTGTCAATCTGCGCTGCCACGAAAGACCGTTGATGGTGGTCGTATCGCTCTCTTTGACCACTTCTGCATAGGTGAATCCGAGTTTTGCTAAATTCTGAGCGCGCGCTTGCGCCGTTGCCTGCTGATGCGCGACCTCTTTGCGCCTGTCGTCTGGGTTGAGCAGGCTGTATCGATAAGAGACGGCGGCAAAGCCATCGCCCCTCATATCCAAGAGCTTGGCGCCCATGGACCCTACGCTGTCGCTATCACTCTTCCATACCAATGGCCTGGCCGGCTTACGACTGTACTCCGCTGTAAAGCACCCGTCGGCCGTTGGGTCCTTCTTGCGCAAAGACATCACTTGCATAGGGTCCGGGACTCCCGCCCCTGTAACCCGAACCTTCAATGGGACGTAAAGCGTTCCTCCACCGGCGCGTTCGTAGCAAACCGGATAGTCCAATGGGTACCGTATCGTCGGCCCTTCGACGCCGGAGTACGGGTAGGGATACGGCTGGCTAGTTGCGCATCCGCCCAGCAGTAGCGCTGACGACACTACGCAGATCCCAGGCTTCATGGCCGCCGCCCTGCACAGGCGACACCCGCTTGTTCTTGTACCCCGCCGCGTTCTGCTCGGTCCAGTTGTAGGGAGTGCCCGCACAGTTCAGCCCATAGCAACTGTGCGGATTGACCGAGCCATCGAACACCGGCTTGACGCCTTTCACCGCACGCCAGAATTCACCCTGGGCCGCACCCGGAAGATGCTGCGGCGTTTTGTTGTCCAGATACGACGACCCGAACAGCGTGCCGCCCACAAAACTGTGAGCGAACAAATAAGTTTCGTTGTTACCTTGGCGTGCCACCGCGTCAGCTAACGCCACCGTCGTAGCCGGGTGGTCACCGTTCATCGGAGAGATGAACTTGTCGTAGCCTGACTGCAGGAGATCCGATACCCCACCCTTCGATGCGTTGTACTGGTGAGCACCGAGTCCAAGCCGGCATTTCCGCGGACCAGGCCCAGCTTGCGATTGAACACCAAACGGTAGATCCGATTCACTGCGTGCTATCCCTTGCTTGCGCGTTTTTCTTGCTTGATCAGGTCAGAACTGCCAACCGAGGCTGAAACCCGTCGTGGTGTACGCCGTCGGGAAACCGTTCGGCTTGTCGAGTGGCGCGCCGACGAAGCAATCCCAGTAGCCGCCCTTCCAACCGCCGCGCAGGCCAATTGCCATGCCGGCCATGTGGTCGCCGAGCTGCCAGGCGGTCGCCGGCCCGCCGACGTGGCCGTAGTCGGCCGCGATGTAGAGTTCCTGGCCGCCCCCGAGGGTGACGCCGAGGTCATTGCGCAGCAGCCATCCGCGTTCGCCGGTGAGCGAGACTTCACCGTCGAAGCCCCTGACGGTGTATCTCCCACCGATGGCGAAGCGGTCCTGTGCTACCAGCGGGGTACGACTCCATTGCGCACGCCAGTTGCCGGTGTAGCGCAGCGCCTGCCGGCCGATCCGGAACGGGATGGCGAGCTGGGCTTCAGCGGTGATCACCTTCATGCGCGAGGTGCCCTCGCCGAACCGTTCTTCCGGCGCTGCAAGCGAGGCGAACGCGCCGGTACCGCGACGGAAACCGGCACTGGCATCGAGGGTCGCCGGGCCGACGAATTGCCTCCAGGTCAGGCCGACCTCCCAACCCCCGGTACGTCGGCGCTGCACTTCGATCTCGGTATCGTCGATGTAGGTGCTCGACTCACGAGCCCAGGCGCGCACGTAGGTACCGAACTTGCGCGTGGCATCGCGGTACAGCAGGCGCGCCAGGCGCACGTCGGCGTTGTCGCTGCTGCCGCGGTAGACATAGGTCTGCGAGTGCCCCGCCACGCTCTGGCGGTAGTGGTAGCCGCTGGCGTTGGCGCCGATGAGCCAGTAGCCGAACGGCACGTCGTAGTGCGCGGCCCAGCTGCGGGTGCCCTGGCCACTGCCGGAAAAGGCGTCGTGGCCGACATTGAGGTAGAACAGATCATTGGCGTGCAATGCGTGGTCGAGGGACAACGTGGCGCCTGCCTGCAACTTGCCGGTCGCCTGGGAGCCGGAGTCATCAAGCGTGAGCGTGAAGCGGGCCTTGCGCTCCTGGCGCCAGGCAACGACGAGGTCGCTTTGGCCCGGCCGCGCGCCCGGGCCGTCGGCGGGCACGATCTGGATGTCGGCTTGCGCGCTGGGTACGCGCTTGAAGATTTCCAGGGCTTGTTCGATGTCCCGCAAGTTCAGCAGGTCACCTGGCTTGGCAGGCAGTGCATTCCACAGGGTCGCGTGCGGGGGCGTGCCGTCGGCGAAGCGGATGTTGCCGATGCGTCCCGGCACCACGGTCAACGTGAGGGTGCCGGTGCTGAGGTCCTGCGGGGCAGCAAGCACCCGCGTGGTCACGTAGCCCTTGGCGATGATCGCGTTCTGGACCCGCCTCATCACGACGTTGATGCCCTGCGTCCCCAGGCAGCGACCGGTGGCGCGATCGCCGCGCGGATCGGCTGCGTGCAAGGCCCAGGCAAATTCCTTCGCATCTTCGCCGTGCAGGCGGATGCTGGCGATCCGGAAGCACGGCGACTCCTGCATGGGCAGCGTTTCGGCGGCCGCGGCCGGAGATTCCCGCCTCACCTGCGGCACTGAGGCCTGCTGCTCACGCAGTTCGCGCTCGCGCGCTTGTTGGCGCAGCAACGCTTGCGCGTCCGGCCCTACTTGCGCCACCGCCGGCGCCTGCGGCGCCACGCACAGCAGAGGCGCGAGCTTGAGCCAACCGATCCCACGGCTGCAGCCGTTGCCACGCACACGATGCAGCGCCCTGCGTATGCCCATTACGTCCCTGTCCCCGTGGTTCGATCGTGCTGGCGCCGCGCGCGCGCGGGATGCCGGAACGATGAGATGTGCGCACGACCGGTCGGACCGGCACGCGGCCCCAATGCGGTCAGGCTAATGACCGAGGGCGGGGCGGGATATTGGATTTGTCAAAGGAGAATCGATTTGAAGCGCTCTTCCGGTGAGCGCTTCTGCCGACTACCGCCAACGGCATCTCACGAACGCGATGATGCTTACGCGGAACGTTCGTCCGGCAGTTGCGCCAAGATGTGCGCGCGGCAAACCTCCAGGATTTCATCTGCCAGCGCTGAATCGTCGGGACACGATCTGGACAACACCACCGCGCCCACGGCCTGCGCCATCAGCGCGATGCGTCGCGCACGCACAGCTTCGCCGGCGTCATCGCTCAAGGCTGGATCCTGGCGCGCGGGCGCTGACAGCTGATGCTCGATCCCGGCGGCGAAGGCCGCCTTGACCGAGTCGGGCTGTCGCGCGGCATCTGCACAGAGCGCAGCCATCGTGCAGCCGCCAGCCGGGTGATCGCGATGTTCCCGCGAGAGGTAGTAGCTCATGAACTGCGCCAGGTCACCGCCCCTCGCCAGTGCCGCGGAATTTTCAAAACCGCAGGTCGCCGCCTCTGCCATCAGGTCGGACTTTGATCCGAAGTGTTTGTAGAAGCCGCCGTGAGTAAAGCCGGCGGCCGCCATCAGATCGGCGACACCCACGCCGTCATAGCCGCGCTCCCTGAACAAGCTGGAGGCGGTCTCGACGATACGCGCGCGATTGGCCTGCGCTTGTGCCTTGCTCACCTTCATAGCAGCGCCTCTGCGGATTCCGGCTCGATAAGGCGCGCACTATACCACCGATAGATGACGCTCATAATCAAACCATTGACAGCAATGATTACGGTCATCATCATTGCCGCACGTGCCGGGGCGGATCCCGGAATCTCCTACTTGAGAAGCCGCCATGACCCTCCACCCCACCGTCCTCATCACCGGCGCGTCCAGCGGCATCGGCGCAACCTATGCCGAGCGATTCGCGCGACGCGGCCACGCTCTCGTGCTGGTCGCGCGCGACCACGCGCGCCTGGAAACCCTCGCCGCCCGGCTGCGCCGGGAAAACGGAGTCGCCGTCGAGATTCTTCCGGCCGATCTCACCCAGGACGAAGACCTGGCTATCGTCGAAGCGCGGCTGCGCGACGACGTTGCCATCGGCATCCTCATCAACAATGCGGGTGTCGCCCAGTCCGGCGGTTTCATCGAACAGTCGGCCACCCGCATCCAGCAGTTGCTGACCTTGAACACGACCGCCGTGACTCGTCTGGCCGCGGCCATCGCCCCCCGGCTGGTGAAAGCTGGCGAAGGCGCCATCGTGAACATCGGCTCGGTCGTTGGCCTGGCACCGGAGTTCGGCATGTCCGTGTACGGCGCCAGCAAGGCGTTCGTGCTGTTCCTGTCCCAGGGACTGAGCCTGGAGCTGGCGCCCAAGGGCGTGTATGTGCAGGCGGTACTGCCGGCGGCCACGCGCACCGAAATCTGGGAGCGTGCGGGTGTCGACATCAACACGTTGCCCGAGGTCATGGAGGTAGGCGAATTGGTCGATGCGGCATTGGTCGGCTTCGACCGTCGCGAGGCCGTCACCATCCCGCCACTGCATGTGGCCGAACGT
>DATLJF010000155.1:0-17516 GCA_035539015.1 Stenotrophomonas sp.
GTCGTCGAAGTCGTCTTCGATATCCTCGGAATCTTCGTAATCGTGGTGTCGCGGCACGGGGATGCGAGAATGTGGATTCCGGCGAGTCTAGCGCAGCCGGCGTGGGCGATGCGGACCCCGCTCGCCCTGGCTCATGGCTCGTTGTGGAACCAGATCATGCAAGTAGCAATGCAAGCACCCGCCAAAACAGAGTTCGGCCCGAGCGCGTGGACAACGGCGCGGTCCGGCCGCCCGGGCGCCGGCCAGCAGCGATCGCTGCGCCCGCGACACCGCGCTTGAGCCGCGCCCGCATGTCGCTCACGCAATGGCGTTATGCCCTCCATCGCATGCTCGGCCTGGCACGGCGCGGGCTGTCGAGCCTGCGCGCGCGCGGCTGGCGGGCGACGCTGGCGCGTGCACGCGTGCACCTGCAGCCGCGGCCTGGCGAGGGTGCGGCGGCGCTGTGGTTTCCGCCAGCAACTGCGTTCGCGCCGTTCGCGGTGCCGTCCAGCGATGCGCCGGTGGTCTCGATCGTCATCCCGGTCTACGACCATCTCACCCACACCCTGGCCTGCCTGCGTGCCCTGGCCGCCTATCCGCCCACCCTGGCGTGCGAAATCATCGTCATCGATGACGCCGGCCAAGGCGATGAAACGCCGCAGCTACTGCCGCAGGTCAGCGGCCTGCGCTACCACCGCCGCGCCAGCAACGGCGGCTTCATTGCCGCTTGCGGCGACGGCATCGAGCTGAGCCGCGGCCAGTACGTGGTGTTGTTGAACAACGACACCGTGCCGCAACCGGGCTGGCTCGACGCCTTGATCGCCACCTTCGCCGATCATCCACGCGCCGGGCTGGTCGGCGCGCAACTGCTGTATCCCGATGGCCGTTTGCAGGAATCGGGCGGCGTGGTCTTCAGCGATGGCAGTGCCTGGAGCTACGGCCGCTTCGAGTCGCCGGACGATCCACGCTATGCCTATGTGCGCGAAGTGGACTATGTCTCCGGCGCCGCCCTGGCCGTCCGGCGCTCGTTGCTGGAGCAAATCGGTGGCCTGGATCGCCGGTATGCGCCGGCGTACTACGAAGACACCGACCTGGCCTTCGCCGTGCGCGACGCCGGCTACCAGGTACTGGTACAGCCGGCCGCGCGCGTGGTGCATGACGAGGGCACCAGCCACGGCACCGACACCGACACCGGAATCAAGGCCTACCAGGTGCGCAACCGCGCGGTTTTCGCGCAGAAGTGGGCAGCGCCGCTGGCATCGCAGCCGGCGCCGGGCAGCGTGCCCTCGCCGGCCTTGCTGCACCGGCACCAGCGCCAGGTGTTGATCCTGGACGAAGCCGTCCCGCAGCCGGACCGGGATTCGGGCTCGCTGCGCCAGTTCAACCTGATTCGCTTGTTGCGCGAGGCCGGCGCCCACGTCGTGTTCGTGCCCACGGCACGTGCGCACGGCGGCCGCCACACCCAGGCGCTGCAGTCGCTGGGCGTGGAGGTCTGGCATGCGCCGCAGCTCGATGGCCTGGCGCAGTGGCTGCGCCAGCACGGCACCCGCTTCCACGCCGCGCTGCTGGTGCGCCATCACGTCGCCGACACCTGCCTGCCGCTGCTGCAGCGCTACGCCCCGCGTACCCGCACGCTGTTCGACACAGTGGACCTGCATTTCCTGCGCGAACGCCGCGGCGCAGAGGTCGCCGGCGATGCGGCGGGTTTGCGCGCAGCCGAGCGCACCCGCCAGCGGGAGCTGTCGATCATGGCGCGCACTGATATCACCGTGCTGGTCTCGGCGGCCGAGCGCGAAGTGTTGCGCCAGGAAGCGCCGCAGGTGCGGGTCGAACTATTGTCCAATCTGCACGAGGTGGCCGCGCACGCACCGGGCTGGGCTACCCGGCAGGACCTGGTGTTCGTCGGCGGTTTCGGCCATCCGCCGAATGCCGATGCCATGCGCTGGTTCATCGGCGAGGTGTTTCCGCGGGTACGCGCGCACTTGCCGGCGGTGCGCTTCCACTGCATCGGTGCCGACGTGCCCGACACGCTGCGCACGCTGGCCGCCACCCAGCCAGGGGTGGAGATCCACGGCCATGTGCCGGACCTGGCGCCCTATATGGACGGATGCCGGGTGGCGCTTGCACCGCTGCGTTTCGGTGCCGGGGTCAAGGGCAAGGTCAACCTGAGCATGGCGCACGGCCAGCCGGTGGTGGCCACTTCCTGCGCGGTCGAAGGCATGCATCTGCGCGATGGCGAGGACGTCCTGGTCGCCGACGACGCGGCGGCATTCGCCGCGGCGGTGGTGCGCCTGTACGAGGATCCAGCGTTGTGGTCGCAGCTGTCGGCCAACGGTCTGCGCAATGTCGCCGAGCATTTTTCGCTGGATGCGGCGCGCGATACGGTGCGGCGCCTGTTTCTGGACTGATCGCGCTTACGGTTCGCGGCCTTGTGCCGCACGCACGCGCGCCTCGAAGTCCGGCAGGTCGTTTGCTCTCGGATCGAGGCTGCGCGCCTGGCGCGCAGCCTCGGCGGCGAACACCGCATCGCCCGCGCCCAGCCGCTCGCTGCCGACCGCCAGCCAACGTTGCGCCAGGCGGCGGCGCGCGGCGGCCAGCGCCGGATCGCGCGCGGCCAGCGCCTGCCAGGCATCCAGGCAGGATTGCGCCGCACGCACGCGATTGGCCGGTAGCGCCTGCTCGAAGCAGGCGCGAGTCTGCGGCACGATCCGCTGAACCGCACTGCGCACGCGCGGATCGCGCGGTGCCAACGCTTGTGCTTCGCGCAGCGCATCGTAGGCGCTGGCGCCAGGCGGGGTGATCCAGCGCTGCTGCGCCTCGGCCGCCTCGATCTGCGCCAGCAACCGGCGCAATTGCCGTGTGCGTGCGGCCGGCGCCAGCGGTTGCTGCTGCGAAGCCCGTGCCTGGCGCGCACGCGCCAGCGCTTGTTCGGCATTAGCCTGCGCAGCGCTCTCTGGCGCCCATTGTTTCGCCTGGGCCAATGCGGCCTCGGCGCCAGTGAAATCGAAATCGCCGGCCAGGCGGATCGCCTCGCTCGCGTAGGCCGCTGCCAGGCGCTCGCCGCCGCGAATCACCTCGGCAGCCTCGGGGCGCAACTCGGCAAGCAGCCGGTAATCCGCATCGGCCAAGGTGAGCTGGCCCCGGCGCAGTCGCGCTTCCGCACGCCGCAAGCGCGCTTGCACGGCGTCGTTGACCGCCGCTTCGGTGGCGGGCAGGTCGACATGGCCGGGGTCGTAGCCGCGCGCCGCATCCAGTTTCGCCGAGGCCGCGGCGAG
The DNA here is from genome assembly GCA_035539015.1 of Stenotrophomonas sp. Taxonomy (GTDB): domain Bacteria; phylum Pseudomonadota; class Gammaproteobacteria; order Xanthomonadales; family Xanthomonadaceae; genus Stenotrophomonas_A. Next base: position 3,255 of record DATLJF010000155.1, read on the forward strand.
CTCCCCGCGGGCCAGATCGACGCGGACTTGCTGCAGCAGATCCGACAGCGCGTCCTCGCGCCCTTCCAACGCATCCAGCCGTTCCGGCGCCAGTTCCAGCACGCGCCGATAAAGCGGCAATGCGCTGTCCGCATCGCCATCCAGCCGGTGCTCGGCTTGGGCAGAACGCGCACGGGCGACCAAGTCATCCAGGCCGACCCCTGCCGCCTCATGCCGGCGGATCGCCAGGGCCAACGCCTCGGATTGGGCGCGGGGCACCTGCAACGCTTGCGCCAACGTCAGCGCCTGCTTGGCAGCGGCGAGTTCGTCGCGCGCCAACGCCCGCCGGCCCTGCGCCAATGCCGCCGCGCCAGTGCGCGCCAGGCCATCGCGGGCCTCGCCGCGATCGCTGTCCAGCGCCAGCGCCGCATCGAATGCCTCGCGCGCACCGCTGCCATCGGCGGACGTCAGACGCCCTTGCGCCAGGGCGTGTTCGCCCCGTGCCAGCAGTTGCTGGATGCGGGTATCCGGCCACAACCATTCGGCCAGGGGACGCCGGAAGGCTACAACCAGCACCACCAATATCAGCGCGGCGATGCCAACGCCGAGCCACAACTGCCGGCTGCGCAGCGGGCGCACCAGCGCTACGCGCAGCGGCCGGTGGAAGCGCGGGCGTGGTGGGGGGCGTGGGGGCGGCGGGTGGTTCACGGGGGCGATCTTAGCGGGCGCGGCGGTTCTGGCTGGTGACCGATGAAGTTTTCTCGGGTCGGCGTTACGCCAATAGTGCGAAATATCGAATTCCTTCCTACGCTCCCTCCCCATAAAACAGTGCCTCCACCGCCGTGGCGCTTGGCGAAAGGAGAGCAGTCATGGGCGCAAGGGTTCGCTATGCCCTGCTGCTGGCATCAGGGGTCGCTGTCGCCCTGTGCCTCGTCGATGCCCCGCTCCCGGTCAGCGCACTTTCCGGAGAACCCCTGGTTCCTCCGGTGCCGTTTGTGCCGATAAGCGCCGCCCCAGCCGAGACCCTCGATGCTGCCCTGCGGCAGCGGCATATCCACCGCGAGGCCATGCAACGGCTTCCAGGAGGAGGTTTTCGATTCGTCGACCCTCAGCCGTCCTGGCGTCCCGGAACCGACGCGCTGCGTGCCGCCCAACCGATATTGGCCGCGTCGGCACAGGGCGATGCGCACGCCACCTATCGGATGTTCGAGATAGTTGAACGCTGTCTCTCGCCGCCGGATGCGCCGACATTGCGCGATTGCGAGCGGCTGCTGGCGGCAACCCAGATCGCCCAGCGTGATTGGCTTTCACTGGCCGCCTCGCAGGGATCGCTCCAAGCGGGCGTGCGTTATGCAACCAACGCAAAGGCTTGCCGAGCTCGCGCAGCCACCTACCTGTGGCGCGCAGCGCGCCTTGGCAATGCGGAAGCTCTTCTCGGCCTGGCCGAAGGGCACCTCGGCGGAATGCCGGTACGACGAGATCCCGTCAAGGCCTATGCCTTCTATCTCGCCTGGGTGCGCCTATCACCCACGTTCGCGACGCTCGCCCTCGATCGACGCTATGGCGGCGACCTTACTCCCGCCCAGAAGCAGACAGCGCGTCTGCGTTCGCAAGACATCCACCGTGCGTGTTGCAGGCCGCGCCAACGTGTCCACTAACGCAAAGACACGGCAGTTCACCCCAACCGCCTCACCTCATGCACCCCCGGCAATCCATCCAGCTTGCCCAGCAACGTGGCCAATTGCCCGTAGTCGCTGACCTTCAAGCGCAACCGCAGTTGCGCCTGGCCGCTGTCGCGGACGTTGTCGCTGTTGATCTCCAACACGTGCGCGTCTTCCTGCGCGATCAGGTTGGTCACGTCCTTGAGCAGGTAGCGGCGGTCTATCGCCCGCACCACCACGCTCACTTCATAGCCGCCGCCGGCCTCGCCCCACTCCACCGGCAACACCCGTTGCGGGTTGGCCGCGGCCAGGCGCGCCAGGGCCGGGCAGTCGGCGCGGTGCACGGTGACGCCGCGGCTCTGGGTGAGGTAGCCGACGATCGGTTCGCCGGCCACCGGCTGGCAGCAACGCGCCAGCTGCACCAGTAGGTTGCCCACGCCCTGCACGGTGAACTTGGATTTGCCCAGGCCGGTACGCCGCGCCGTCGGCCGTGGCGGCGGCGGTGGTTGCTGCTGGGCGCGCTCGGCTTCCAGTAGCGCACGGCTGACCTGGCTAGGGCCGGTATCGCCCAGCGCCACCTGGATGTAGAGGTCATCGACGCTGTCGGCATGGAAGCGCTTGGCCGCGACCATCAGGTCGGCATGCTGCAGGCCCAAGCGCTTGAGCTCGCGCTCGAGCAGGTCGCGGCCGGCCTGCACGTTGCGGCTGCGGTCGAGTTTGTGGAACCACGCGCGCACCTTGTCGCGAGAACGGCCGCTGGCGAGGAAGCCGTTAGCGGGCAGCAACCAGTCGCGGCGCGGGTCAGCCTCCTTGGCGGTGAGGATTTCGACGCGGTCGCCACTGCGCAGCTTGTAGGCCAGCGGCACGATGCGGCCGTTGATCTTGGCGCCGCGGCAGCGATGCCCAACCATGGTGTGGACGTGGTACGCGAAGTCCAGTGGCGTGGCCCCCTGCGGCAAGTCGATCACCTCGCCCTTGGGGGTCAGCGCGTAGACGCGGTCCTCGACCAGTTCGGCATCCAGCGCGCCGGCAAGCTCCCCCGCGTCGCCCTCCTGCGACTGCTCCAGCAGCTGCCGCATCCAGGTGATCTTGCGGTCGAAGGATTTCTCCGCGCCCTTGCTGCCTTCCTTGTACTTCCAGTGCGCGGCCACGCCGAGTTCGGCCTGGGCGTGCATCTCGTGGGTGCGGATCTGCACTTCCACCGTGCGCCCTTCCGGGCCGACCACGGCGGTGTGCAGCGAGCGGTAGTCGTTGGCCTTGGGCCGGGCGATGTAGTCGTCGAACTCGCTGGGCACTGGCGCCCACAGCGCGTGCACCACGCCCAAGGCGGCGTAGCAGGCGGCGATATCGTCAACCATCACCCGCAGTGCGCGCACGTCGTAGAGCTGGTCGAAGGCCAGGCGCTTTTTCTGCATCTTCCGCCAGATGCTGTAGATGTGCTTGGGCCGGCCGCTGACCTCGGCGTGCAGGCCCTGCTCGGCCAGGGCGTGGCTGAGCGCGCGCCTGACGGTCTCGATGTAGCGCTCGCGCTCGACCCGGGTTTCATCGACCTCGCGGGCGATGCGCCGGTAGGTATCGGGTTCGAGATAGCGGAAGGCCAGGTCTTCCAGCTCCCACTTCAATTGCCAGATGCCGAGCCGGTTGGCCAGCGGCGCATGGATATCGCGGGTGAGCTGGGCCAGCGCGCGGCGCTCGGGCTCGGGCAGGCGGCTGGCCGCGCGCATCTGCGCCAGTTGCCGTGCCAGCAGGATCGGTACGACGCGCAGGTCGTGGATGATCGCCAGCAACAGCCGCCGCAAGCCCTCGCTGTTGCGTCCGGCTTCGCGCCCGGCGTGCAGCACCCAGACCTGGTCGGCGGCGTCCTGGCCTTCGAGCAGGCCGGCCACCGCCTGGCGCCGCACGGCATCCAGCGGTACGCCGGCCAGGCCGGGGCGCAATGCAGGCAGGTCGAACAGCAGTGTCGCCACCACGGTGGCCTCATCGGCCGACAGCAGGGCGAGCAAGTCGAGGGTTTCGGCCAGCACCGGCCAGGCCGAGGCGGGTACGCCGGGCGCCGGCAACGCCAGCCAGGCCTGCGCCAGCGCGTCGCGCACAGGCGCAGAGAGCACGCCTGCGGAGCGGCGCTGCAACAGGTCTTCGAGGGTGGCGGGGGGCGGGCGGTGCACGGCGGTTGAGGCGAACGGGTTGCGTCTACACTATCGCGCATCCCTGGCCTGGAACCAATCCAATGCGCATGCTCCGCCCGCTCGCCACCGCACTCGGCCTGGCCATCGCCCTCAGCTTGCCGGCGAGTGCCGCGCTGCCACAGCGCGCCGCCAGTGGCGACCTGCAGCAGGACATGACCCCGGCGCAGTTCAAGGCCGCGGGCCTGGACAAGCTCACCGCAGCGGAACTGGCCGCCCTGAATGACTGGTTGCACGGCAAGGTCGAGCAGGTGGCGCAAACGGCGGCGCAGGCCGATGCCGGTGCCAGCGGCGCGGCGCTGGCGCAGGCACGCGAGGAAGGTCGCCAGGAAGTAATCCGCAAGAACCGCGGCTTCTTCGACTTCGGCAGCAAGGAACCGATCCAGAGCACGATCGCCGGTGAGTTCGCCGGCTTCGGCAAGGGCCGCCGTTACGTCCTGGCCAATGGCCAGGAATGGGAACAGACCGAGTCCACGTCGGTGAGCCTGCGCAAGCAGAACCCGAAGGTGACGATCAAGCCCGGCCTGGCCGGCGCCTGGTACCTGCAGGTGGAAGGCAGCAACACCATGCCCAAAGTGCGTCGCGTGAAGTAAGCCGATGGCGGTACCCGACGCCAGCGGCGGGCCTGCCGACACCGGCGCCCTGCCGGCATTGCGGCGGTTCTTCCGCCGCAGCGAGGGCGGCTTCATCGGCCTGGCGTTGCTGGTCGGCCTGATCGCCGGCGCACTGACCCTGCTGCAGGCCGGCCTGGCGCATTCGCTGCAGGCCTGGTTGTACGGCTTCGACGAGAACGAACGCTTGAGTTCCCTGGCCCAGGTTGGCCTCGGGGCGCTGTGGGTACTGCCGGTTGGCGGCTTGCTGGTAGGGCTGATCGGCCGCGCCGCACGCGCGCGTCAGCGACAACTGCTCGATGCGGTGGAAGCCAATGCGCTGCACGGCGGGCGCATGTCGATGCGCGACAACCTGGTGGTGTCACTGCAGACGCTGATCTCCAACGGCTTCGGCGCCTCGGTCGGGCTGGAAGCGGCATATACCCAGATGGGCGCCGGCAGCGGATCGCAGCTGGGCAAGCTGTTGCGCCTGCGCCGCGCCGACATCCGCACCCTGGTCGGTGCCGGCGCCGCCGGTGCCATTGCCGCTGCATTCGGCGCGCCATTGGCGGGGGCGTTCTATGCCTTCGAGATCGTGATCGGGGCCTATACGCCTTCGGCCCTGGCAGCGGTGGCGGTGGCCGCGCTGGCGGGCAGTTTCATCGCCCAGGCCGCCGGCCTGACGCCCTACCTGCTGCCGGCCGCCACGGTGGCCACCTTGCATCCGCGCGACTACATCCTGTTCGCTGTACTCGGCTTGCTCTGCGCCTTGATCGGCGTGGCCGTGATGCGGCTGGTGACCACGATCGAACAAGGCGTCAACCGCAGCCCGTTGCCGCCATGGGCGCGGCCGGTCGTCGGCGGCCTGCTGCTGATCCCGCTGGCGCTGGTGAGCCCGCAGACCTTGTCTTCCGGCCACGGCGCCCTGCATATCGACCTTACCGGCCACACGCCGCTGCTCTGGCTTGGCACGCTGCTGCTGCTGAAGTGCCTGGCCTCGGGCATCTCGCTGGGCTTCGGTTTCCGTGGCGGCTTGTTCTTCGCCTCGCTGTTCATGGGCTCGCTGGTCGGCGCGCTGTACGCCGGGCTGATCAACCTGGGCGTCGGCGACGCGCTGGTGGACCCTACCTCGGCCGCGCTGGCCGGAATGGCGGCACTGGCCGCGGCCGTGGTTGGCGCGCCGATGACCATGGCGATGCTGGTGCTCGAAGGCACCCACGACTTCGTCCTGGCCAGCGCAGTGATGGCCGCGGTGCTGGTGGCGAGCACGGTCGTGCGGCAGGTGTTCGGCTATTCGTTCTCGACCTGGCGCCTGCACCTGCGCGGCGAAAGCGTGAAGAGCGCGCGCGATGTCGGCTGGATCCACCACCTCAGCGCCGGGCGGATGATGCGCCGCGAGCCGACCACGATCTCGGCGGCGGCCACCGTGGCCGAGTTCCGGCATCGCTTCCCGCTTGGTTCGGGCACGCGCGTGGTGCTGCTCGATGACAACGCGCGCTACGCCGGCATCGTCACCGTGGCCAGCGTCTATGCCGACGGCGTCAAGCCCGAGGCAATAGTGGCCGACTTCGCCGGCAACCGCGAAGTCGCGCTGCGCGCCGACACCGACGTGGTCGCCGTGATGCAACGGTTCGACCAGACCCAGAGCGACGAAATGGCGGTGGTCGACGAGCACGGCCAGGTCCTGGGCGTGCTATCCGAGCGCTTCGTGCGCAAGCGTTATGCCGAGGAATTGGACAAGCGCCAGCGTGAGTTGATGGGCGAACGGGTAGAGGATGCGGAGTAAGGAAGGGCCATCTGTAGGAGGGGCTTCAGCCCCGACCGTAGCGCGTCAGATATCCCTACCCTAACCGCGCAGCGCAGCCACCCGTTGCGCCAACTTCTTCGCCGAAATACCACTGCGCGCGCCCAACTCCTGCGCGAACAACGACACCCGCAGTTCCTCCAAATCCCACCGCAACGCCTGCCATTCGGGCCGTTCGCGCCAGCCCAACGCCTCGGCATCGGCCAACGCATCGATGAACGGCTTGAGTTCGAGCATGCGCGCCTGGTCGCGCGAGGGGTCGCGCTTGGCGCGCTCGGCACGTAGCCGCATCGCCTTGAGGTAACGCGGGAACTGCGCCAGCGCTTCGGCCGGGATTTCGCGCAGGAACCCAGGGTGCACCAGCGCGGCCAGCTGCGCGATCAGGTCATCGAGGTTGCCGCGTGCCCAACCCATCAGCGGCGCTTCGAGCTCGGGCTTGAGCGCGGCCACAGCGGAAAGGATTTCCTCGGCCAGCTTCAGCCTTTGCATCGCTTCGCCAAACAGCTGCTTGCCGACTTCATCGCGACGCTGCGCAAACGTCGCGGCATCGCGGATGTCGTCCAGGCCATGGTCGAGCAAGGCATTCATCGCCGCATCGACCAAGTCGCCGCGCAGCCGCTCCTGCGATTCAATCGCTGCATACAGCAACCCGGTCTTGGGCGAGACCGGCAGCTGCTTGCGCGCCTGCTTGACCTTGTCGGCCAGCGCGATTTCCAGCAAGCGGCGCACGCCTTGCGGATGCGCGGCTTCGGCTTCGGCGCGGTCGGCGAAGATCCGCAGCGCCGCGCTCTCGCCCTCATCAACCAGGGCCGGATACGCCGGCACGCCAGCCTCGCCGGGTACCTGGCGCGGGATCGGCGTGGCCGGAAAATCGCGCAGGCCCTCGGCGGCGAGCGCGCGTCCGGCGCGCGCGGCAAACGCATCGCCGGCGCGGCTGCCGAAACGGGCACGCAGCACGTCGAGATCGCGCGACTCGGCCAGCACCTTGCCGTGTTCGTCGCGCAGGCGCAGGTTCATGCGCAGGTGTGACTCCAGCGCCTGCTGGTCGAAGTCCAGCGCCGACACCGGCACGCCGGTCGCCTTGCTGAGAAAGCGCGCCAGTTCGCCGCGCAGGTCGTTGGCCGAGGGCTGGGCAAAAGCTTCGAAGAAGGCGCGTCCGTAATCCGGCGCCGGTACATAGTTGCGCCGCTGCGCCTTGGGCAAGCTGCGGATCAGCGCGGCCGCCTTCTCGGCGACAAAGCCCGGCGCCAGCCAGGACAGGCGCGCCGCATCCAGGGCATTGAGCAGGTGCAGCGGCACGTCCAGGGTGACGCCGTCGTCCACCGCGCCGGGCTCGAACTTGTAGTGCAGCGGCAGCCGCGCATCGCCCAGCGCAAAATACTTCGGGTAGCGGTCCTCTTCGCTGCCCTCGCCCGGCAGCAGGTCCACCAGCGACCAGTGCAATTGGCGCCGCTTGTCCGCCGGCAGCGCCTTCCACCAGATATCCAGGCCGTGGGCCGAATGGATCTCGGCCGGGATGCGATCGAGGTACCAGCGCGCCTGCCAACCGTCGTCGGCGACGATGCCGGCACGGCGTAGCTTGGCCTCTTCTTCGCGCGCTTGTTCCAGCACGCGCAGGTTATCGGCGACGAAGCCGGCACGGGTGTTGATTTCGCCGGTCACCAGGCCCTGGCGCACGAAAATGTCATGCGCCTCGCCAGGGTTGATGCGGCCATAGTGCACCGGCTTCTTCGGCGCCAGGACCAGGCCGAACAAACTGATCTGCTCGGAGGCCAGCACCTGACCTTGCGCGCGCGACCAATGCGGGTCGAAATGCTTGCGCAGCAGCAGGTGCGGCAGCTCGGCAATGACCCAGTCCGGCTCGATCGCGGCATTGGTCAGGCCCCAGATCTTCTGGGTATCGAGCAAGGTCGCCGCCAGCATCCACGGCGGCGGACGCTTGGCCAGCGACGAGCCCGGGAACGGCAGGAACCGGCGTTGGCGCGGCGCCTGGAAGTCGCCTTTCTCGGTGCGATGGCCGACCTGGGTTGGCAGGCCGGCGATCAGCGCGCGATGCAAGGTCTGGTAGCTGGCCGCGCGCACGCGCTCGCTGAAGCCCCCCCCGTCGGCAGCCGGCTGGCGTGCTGGCCCGGGCATGGGTGAAGCCGCAGTAACAGGCGCTTCGGTCTTGCCCTCGCGGGCCAGGCGCGCGGCACGATGCAACTGGCCGCGGGTGACCTTGGCCGCGGCCGCATCGTCGCGCGCGACGGGGGGAGCAGCGCTGCCGGCCAGCAACGGCGCCAGCGAGGCGTCGGCGTCCTCTTCCTTCCAGCCGAGCTCTTCGCACAGCAGGCGCAGTTGGCGATGCAGTTCGCGCCACTCGCGCATGCGCAGGAAGCCAAGGAAGTGCCGCCCGCACCAGTCGCGCAGTTTCGATTGGGTGAGGTCTTCGTGGGCCTGGCGGTAGGCCTCCCACAGCCGCAGCACGCCGACGAACTCGGAACGACCGTCGGCGAACTGGGCATGGGCACTGTCGGCGGCGCCGCGTGCTTCGGGCGGGCGCTCGCGCGGGTCCTGGATGCCGAGGAACGAGGCGATCACCAGCATCGGCCGCAGGCAGCCAGCCGCCTGCGCGGCGACCAGCATGCGCGCCAGTTTGACGTCCACCGGCAACCGCGCCATCTGCTTGCCGACCGTGGTCAGGCGGCGCTCGGCATCGACCGCGCCGAGCTCGGCCAGTTGCTGCCAGCCATCGGCGATGGCGCGCTCGTCCGGCGCTTCGAGGAACGGGAAGCCTTCAATCCTGCCCAGGCCCAGTTGCAACATGCGCAGGATCACGCCGGACAGGCTGGCCCGGCGGATCTCGGGATCGGTGAATTCCGAGCGGGCGAGGAAATCCGCCTCGCTGTACAGGCGCACGCAGATGCCTTCGGCGACGCGGCCGCAGCGGCCCTTGCGCTGGTTCGCGCTGGCCTGCGAAATCGGCTCGATGTGCAGGCGGTCGAGCTTCTGCCGCGGGCTGTAGCGCTTGACCCGTGCGTAGCCCGGGTCGATCACATAGCGGATGCGCGGTACCGTCAGCGAGGTTTCGGCCACGTTGGTGGCCAGCACGATGCGGCGTTTGCCGCCGGGGTTGAACACCCGGTCCTGGTCCTGGTTGGACAGCCGCGCATACAGCGGCAGCACCTCGGTTTCGCGGTACTTGCGCCGCTCCAGCGACTGGTGCGCGTCGCGAATCTCGCGCTCGCCAGGCAGGAACACCAGCACGTCGCCGCGCGGATCGACCCGGGTGATTTCATCCACCGCCGCCACGATCGCCTCGTTGACCGAGCGCTCGCCGTCGCCGCTGCCGCCATCCTCCTCCTCGCCACCGCCTGCCTCGCCTTCCAGCGGCCGGTAGCGCACCTCGACCGGGTAGGTGCGGCCTTCCACGCTGATCACCGGCGCATCGTCGAAATGGCGCGAGAAGCGTTCGGTGTCAATCGTGGCCGAGGTGACGATCAGCTTGAGGTCGGGGCGCTTGCGCAGCAGCTGCTTGAGGTAGCCGAGCAGGAAATCGATATTGAGGCTGCGTTCGTGGGCCTCGTCGACGATGATCGTGTCGTAGGCCGACAGCCATCGGTCGCTGGCGATCTCCGCCAGCAGGATGCCGTCGGTCATGAACTTGATGCGGGTGTCTTCGCCGACCCGATCACTGAAGCGCACCTGGTAGCCAACCACGCTGCCCAGCGGCGAGCGCAGTTCCTCGGCCACCCGGCTGGCGACCGCGCGTGCGGCAATCCGTCGCGGCTGGGTACAGCCGATCAGGCCGGCCGCGCCACGGCCTGCGGCCAGGCACAGCTTCGGCAAATGGGTGGTCTTGCCCGAGCCAGTTTCGCCGGCGATCACCACCACCGGGTTGTCACGAATCAGCGCGACGATGCGCTCGGCCTCGCGCGCGATCGGCAGTTGCTCGTCCAGGCTGATCGCCGGCCGCTCGCGTTCGCGCCGCTGGCGTTCGGCGGCCGAAGCGCGCAGTGCCTGTTCGAACACTTGCTCCGCCTCCGGGTTGCCGGGACGGGCCTGCCAACGCGACCATAGGCCGAACAAGCGGCCGCGGTCGCGGCTCATGGCCTCGTCCACGGCACGCCGGCGCTCGCGCAGGCGGTCGCTCACAGGAGGGGGCTGGGGCTTGTCGATAGCACTCATCGATCGAGTAGTGTGAAAATTTCAATAACCGCGATTGCTTTAGCCTGTCTATTGTGACGCCATATCCGTACCCAAGCTCGTTTCAAGGAGAATTTCCCGATGGCCAAGAACAAGACCGCCGCGCCGAAGGCCGGCAAGACCCAACTCGAAACGGCCGCGCCGTCGGCCCCGAACATCGATATCGGGATCAAGGACAGTGATCGCAAGAAGATCGCCGAGGGTTTGTCGGGCTATTTGGCTGACGCGTACACGCTGTACCTGAAGACCCATAACTTCCACTGGAACGTGACCGGGCCGATGTTCAACTCGCTGCACACCATGTTCGAGACCCAGTACACCGAGCAGTGGACGGCGCTGGACGAAGTGGCCGAGCGCATCCGCGCCCTGGGCTACAACGCGCCGGGTTCCTACCGCGAGTTCGTCAACCTGACCTCGATTCCCGAGGAGCCGGGCCTGACCGACAGCGCCGACTGGCGCGAGATGGTGCGCCAGCTGGTCAGCGGCAACGAGGCAGTCTGCCGCACCGCGCGCAAGGTGCTGGGCGTGGCCGACAACGCCGGCGACGACCCGAGCGTGGACCTGCTGACGCAGCGCCTGCAGACCCACGAAAAGTACGCCTGGATGCTGCGTTCGCTGCTGCAGTAACGGTTGCAGCCTGGTTTGAACAAACGCCCGGCCCTGGCCGGGCGTTTGCTTTACGGGCTCACGGCCCGGCCTCGAATACCGCCACCCGCTCCGGCTGCGCCGGCCCCAGCGCCCGTAGCCACGGCGCCTGGCGCAACGCCAGCGTGCATGGCCCGAAACTGCACAGCCGAATCGGCCGGCGCGCAGCCTCGGCGCGCAAGCGCTCCAGCAACTGCGCCCACGCCGCCCCGCGCACTGGCGTATAGAGGTAGAACACGGTGCCCATGGCCAGGTCTGCCTGGTCCAGGTCCTGGCAGATGAACGCCGCACGCCACAGGCCCAGGTCGGCGGCGGCTTGGCGCGCGCTGGCCACATACGCCGGCTCGATCTCGATGCCGCAGGTGCGGGCTGGCGACAGCAAGGCGGCCAGCAACGCCACCTGGCCCAGGCCGGCGCCAAGGTCGACCAGGACGTCTTCGGGGCCCAAGAGCGTACGCTGCAACAGGTCCAGCACATGGCGCACCGGGGTGGGCTGGTAGGCGACCGCGTCAGCTGGCAATGCCACGGCGGTGGTGCCAGGCGTGGGCAGTTGCAGGACGCCGGCAATCAGATCGTCGCGGGCGTCCAAGCCCTCAGGTGCCGCATCGCTGATCGGGTACGTGGCCAGCAGCTGGGTCAGGCGCAAGGGGTTCCCTGCGGCCATGGCTTCGCGCAACGAGGCGTAGAGCTCGGCGTTGCGCGACTCCGCCATGGCGCGCAGCGCGTGCGATCGCTGGACCCCCGCATCGACCTGGTGACCTTCGGGCGGCAGGTGCAGGTCGAGCCGGTCCAGCCAGTGCAAACGCCTCCAGACGTCGGCATCGGCGTGGGACGACGACCACTCGGCGGCCTCAGCCAGCAGGGATGGCAACGGATTCATCGCCAGATTCTAGACAGCCGGCTCCCGGACCGGACCAACCGCCACGGTAAAACCCGACCGCCCGGCTCGCCAGGCCGGCTTGACCGCCAAGGTATCCTAGGCAGATGCCTTCCCCCGCCCACGAACTGCTGCACCGCGTATTCGGTTTCGATGACTTCCGCGGCCCGCAGCAGGCCATCGTCGAGCATGTCGCCGCCGGTAACGACGCCCTGGTCCTGATGCCCACCGGTGGCGGCAAGTCGCTGTGCTACCAGGTGCCGGCGCTGCTACGCGAGGGCACCGGCGTGGTGGTTTCGCCGCTGATCGCGCTGATGCAGGACCAGGTCGAGGCGCTGCGCCAGGCCGGGGTGCGTGCCGAATTCCTCAACTCGACCCTGGATGCGGAGAACGCACAGCGGGTGGAACGCGAGCTGCTGGCCGGCGAGCTCGACCTGCTCTACGTCGCCCCCGAGCGCCTGCTCACTGGCCGCTTCCTGTCGCTGCTGGAACGCAGCCGGATTGCCTTGTTCGCGATCGACGAGGCGCACTGCGTCTCGCAATGGGGCCACGATTTCCGCCCTGAGTATCGCCAGCTGACCGTGCTGCACGAGCGCTGGCCGGATATCCCGCGGGTCGCGCTGACCGCCACCGCCGATCCGCCCACCCAGCGCGAGATCGCCGAGCGCCTGGACCTGACCCAGGCGCGCCACTTCGTCAGCTCGTTCGACCGTCCCAACATCCGCTACACCGTGGTGCAGAAGGACAACGCGCGGCGCCAGCTGCTGGATTTCGTCGGCCGCCACCGCGACGAGGCCGGGATCGTCTACGCGATGTCGCGGCGCAAGGTCGAGGAAACCGCCGAATACCTGTGCGCGCAGGGCTTCAACGCCCTGCCCTACCATGCCGGCCTGCCCGCCGAAGTGCGCGCGGCCAACCAGCGCCGCTTCCTGCGGGAGGACGGCATCGTGATGTGCGCCACGATCGCCTTCGGCATGGGCATCGACAAGCCGGACGTGCGCTTCGTCGCCCACGTCGACCTGCCCAAGTCGCTGGAAGGCTATTACCAGGAAACCGGGCGCGCCGGACGCGACGGCGAAGCTTCCGAGGCGTGGCTTTGCTACGGCCTGGGCGATGTGGTGCTGCTCAAGCAGATGATCGAGCAAGGCGAGGCCGCCGAGGAGCGCAAGCGCCTGGAGCGGGCCAAGCTCGACCACCTGCTGGGCTACTGCGAATCCATGCAATGCCGGCGCCAGGTGCTGCTGGCCGGTTTCGGCGAGACCTACCCGCAGCCCTGCGGCAACTGCGACAACTGCCGCACCCCGGCCGCCGCGTGGGATGCGACGGTGGCGGCGCAGAAGGCGCTGAGCTGCGTCTATCGCAGCGGCCAGCGCTTCGGCGTCGGCCACCTGATCGAAGTGCTGCGCGGCGGCGATGGCGAGAAGGTGCGCCAGTTCGGCCACGACCAGCTCAGTACCTACGGCATCGGCCGCGACCTGGACGCACGCACCTGGCGCAGCGTGTTCCGGCAACTGGTGGCCGCGCACCTGCTGGAAGTTGACAGCGAAGGCCATGGCGGGCTGCGCCTGACCGATGCCAGCCGCCAGGTCCTGAAGGGCCAGCGCACGGTCATGATGCGGCGCGAACAAGCGGCTACGCGCGAGCGCAGCGAACGCGCCGGCCAACGCAGTGGCTTGCCGGTACCGGCCCAGGACCTGGCGCTGTTCAACGCCCTGCGCGGCCTGCGCGCCGAACTGGCGCGCGAACAGAACGTGCCCGCCTTCGTGATCTTCCATGACAGCACGTTGCGCAACATCGCCGAGCAGCGCCCGGGCGACCTGGATGCACTGGCCCGGGTAGGCGGCATCGGCGGCAGCAAGCTCTCGCGCTACGGCGAGCGCTTGCTCGACGTTGTCCGCGAACAGGGCTGAGGAACTTATGGCCGGCGGGCTGTGTCAGACCTGGCAAGAAAATACTCTGCTGGCGACAGCAGGCATTCAAGCGGCCGCTGCCAGTATCCTTGTGATGCCTTGCAGGGTCGCCCCAAGCCGAGTCCCCACGATGAAGCGCACCATTTTTCTGCTCGCCGGTCTCCTCGTCTCCAGCGCCGCCCTGGCGCAGACTGAGGAGGGCGCCGCCGCCGCCCGCTCGCTCGACCTGAGCGTGCCGCAGGCGCCCCTCCAGTACCGCGCCGACCCCACCTACAGCAACGATCCGCCCGGCACCTTCTACGGTGACAAGTCCGGCCCGGTGCCGCGCGCGCCCGACGGCCGCATCGCCGAGGTGGTGGACGACAAGCTGCAGGTCCATGGCGCGGTCGCCGCCGGGGTTGGCTATTCCAGCCGCGGCGGCAACAGCA
>DATLJF010000156.1:0-2124 GCA_035539015.1 Stenotrophomonas sp.
GGCCGGCGCTGGCGCAGACCGCCGTGCTTGCGTGCGGGCCCGGCGGGTTCGTACAGGCCGCCAGCGAGCGGCTCTCGGGCCAGGTGGCCGCGTTCCAGGCCGAGGCCTTCAGTGCACCCGCACTGGCCGAGGGTGACGAGGGCGAAGTGGACGTCGTGCTGTCACGCAGCGGGCGCACGCTGCGCCTGGCGCGCAACCGCTCGCTGCTCGAAGGCCTGGAGGCGCATGGCCTCAAGCCGCTCCACGGCTGCCGCATGGGTATCTGCAACACCTGCGTGTGCCAGCGCGAATCCGGCGCGACGCGCCACCTGCTCAGCGGCCAGCACCATGACGAACCCGCCGCACCGGTGCGCCTGTGCGTGCAGGCCCCGAGCACCGACCTGATTCTGGAACTGTGAGGAACCGCATGAGCCGTCCCGCCAACCGCGCGCTGTCGCTGCCTGAGCTGCAAGCCTTCGGCGAGGAACTGGATGCCATCCGCCGGCGCGTAACCGCCGAGCTGGGCGCCAGCGACGCGCGCTACATCCGCCGGGTGGTGGCCGCCGTGCGCTGGACCGGCGTGGCCGGTCGCGCGTTGCTGTTCCTGGGGGCGTTCGTGCCGATGCTGCTGTGGCCGGCGTGGATCGCCGGCACGCTGCTGCTGGGCCTGTCGAAGATCCTGGAGAACATGGAGCTCGGCCACAACGTCATGCATGGCCAGTACGACTGGATGGGCGACGCCCAGCTGCAAGGCCGCACCTACGAGTGGGACATCGTCGCCACTGGCGATAACTGGCGCCGCACGCACAACTTCCGCCACCACACCTACACCAACGTGCGCGGCATGGACGATGACATCGGCTACGGCCTGCTGCGTATTTTCCCGGAGCAGCGCTGGAAGGCGTTCTATTTGTTGCAGCCGCCGATCGCGGTGCTCTTCGCGCTGATGTTCCAGTGGGGCGTGGCGATCCAGGACCTGCGCATCGGCCGCTGGTTGCACGGCAAGATGACCACGCGGCAATTGCTGCGCGTGGCGCAGCCGGTCGGCCGCAAGATGGTGCGCCAGTTGTTCAAGGACTACGTGTTCTTCCCGTTGCTGGCCGGGCCGTTCTTCCTGCCGGTGCTGCTGGGCAACCTGGTGGCCAACGGCATGCGCAACGTGTGGACCTTCGTGGTCATCTTCTGCGGGCACTTCACCGCTGACGCCGAGGTGTTCCCCAAGGAATGCGTACGCGATGAGTCACGTGGCCACTGGTACCTGCGCCAGCTGCGCGGCTCGTCCAACCTCAGTGGCGGCCCCGTGATCGACGTGTTGACCGGCAATCTCAGCCACCAGATCGAACACCACTTCTATCCGGATCTGCCGGCCAATCGCTACGCTGCCATCGCCGTGCAGGTGCGCGAGATCTGCGCGCGATACGGCCAGCACTACAACACCGGCTCGCTGCCACGGCAGTTCGGCCAGGTGGCATGGCGCATCGTGCGCCACGCCTTCCCCAGTCGGGCGCCGGCGCCGCGCCCGTTGGTGCAGCAGGCCACCGAGCTGGTGACCTGAAGCCAGCGCTCAGCGCCCCGCAGGCGGCAGCTGGGCCAAGGTTTCGCGGGCGATGGCATCCAGCCGCTTGGCGCTGCCATCGCTGCGCTTGACCGTGCCGCGATTGAGCGCACGCCAGACCACGCGAATCGACTTCGGCTCGATCACCTCGATCTGCAGCCCGCCTTCCACGTAGCGCGTGCGCTTGATATCCATCACCGGCGCGCCATCGCCGCCAGGCACGACCATCTGCGAACAGCCCTCGCTGTTGCACTCCACGGTGGCCTGCGGCGTGGGCTGTGAGCCGACGCCCTCGTTGCGCAGCAGCGCTTGTTCGCCATCGCGCATGCCGACCCGGAAGGCCACCAGGAAGTCCGACTGCGCCGGGCTGGCCACGCGCTGGTAGCCCTTGGCCTGCAGCGCCTTGTCCAGCGATGCCTGCAGCCGCTGGCGGAACTGCGGATCAAGCACCCGCGGGTCGGACTCGGCCGGCAATTGCGCCGGCATCGGCACCCAGGCATAACGAAGCCCAGGCAGGCGCTGAGCCGGCATTGAAACAGTGACCTGATTGCTGGGTGCCGCCGGCGCCGCCACCACCGGGGCGGAACTCA
>DATLJF010000157.1:0-43522 GCA_035539015.1 Stenotrophomonas sp.
AGTGAAAAACCGTGAATGCGGCCCGCCATGCCCTGACGTAGACTCGCTCGCGCCGATCGCGGTGCACTCAAGGACCGACCCAGCCATGCGTCATATCTCCCTGTTCGCGCTCTCCCTGGGCCTGCTGTGCGCGGCCACCGCGCCAGCCTTCGCCCAGCAGCCCACCGCGCCCACCACCAGCCCTTCGACCACGGTCACCCGGCCGGCTGCGCCGCCGCCCTCGCCGCAACCGGCGCAGCCCGCGCTGACCCCGGCGCAGCAGGCCCAGCTTGCCAAGCAGAACGCGGAGATGATCCAGGCCGCGCAAAAGGTGTTGCAGATGGTCGACGGCGGGCAACTGCCGCAGCTGTGGGATGGTGCTTCGGCAGTCGCCCGGCGCGCCGTCACGCGCGACAACTTCGCCAGCCAGATCGCCGCGCAGCGCAAGCGCCTGGGCGCGGTTGCCGGCCGCGGCCAGGCCGCCGTCACTCGCGTGCGCTACAACGCCGGAGCTGCGGTGCCTGAAGGCCTGTACGTCAACGTCAGTTTCCCCACGCGCTTCGCCAATGCGCCGCAGCCGGTGCGCGAGCTGGTCTCCTTCCGCCTGGATGAAGACAAGGTCTGGCGCCTGGCCGGCTACAGCCTGCCCGATGCCAAGTAAGCCCACGCGCGCCGCATTCACTGCGGCGCAGGAGAAGCAACGATGAGCATCGAACTGCGCATGCTGGCCTGGGCGATTGTCCTGGGCGTGCTGCAACTGCTGCTGGCCAGCACCACGATGACGATGCAGCGCGGCGCCAAGTGGAACGCCAGCGCGCGCGACGCCACGCCGGCCCCGCTCACGGGCGTGGCGGCGCGCATGGAGCGCGCGTTCCGCAACTTCATGGAGACCTTCGCCTTCTTCGCCGCCGCGGTGCTGGCGGTGGTGTGGGCGCAGCGCGTGGATGCGCATACCGCGTTGGGCGCGCAGCTGTATTTCTGGGCCCGCGTGGTCTACATCCCGCTGTACGCCGCGGGCATCCCCTACGTGCGCAGCCTGGTCTGGGTGCTGTCGATGGTCGGCATCGTGCTGGTGCTGTGGCCGCTGCTGCACTGAGCTTGATCAGGATCAACGAGGGCTTACCCACCGCGCCCTAGACTGCAGCCATTGCAACGCGCAGGAGTGGCCATGCAGCAGGTGGATATCGCCATTGTCGGCGCCGGCCCGGTGGGCCTGGCGTTCGCGCGGGCGCTGGCCGACAGCGGGCTGTCGCTGGCGCTGATCGAACAACAGCCGCGCCAGGCCCTGGCCGAACCGGCCTTCGATGGCCGCGAAATCGCGCTGACGCATGCCTCGCGCCAGTTGTTGCAGCAGCTTGGGCTATGGGCGCGGTTACACCCCGAAGACATTGCACCGCTGCGCTCGGCCAAAGTGATGAACGGCCACTCGGCGTTTGCGCTGGACTTCGACCCGCCGCACGACGGTGAGCCGCTCGGTTGGCTGGTGCCGAACCAATGCATTCGCCAGGTGGCCTGGGATGCTGTCGCAGGGCAGGCGGGGTTGCAACTGATGCATGGCCGCACGGTGACAGCCCTGCGGCGAGAGGGAGCGATTACGCAGCTGGCGCTCGATGGCGGCGCCGCCTCGCTGTCGGCGCGCCTGGTGGTCGCGGCCGACAGCCGCTTTTCCGGCGTGCGCCGGCTGCTCGGCATCGGCGCGCGCAGCCGCGACTTCGGCAAGACCATGCTGGTATGTCGGATGCAGCACGACCATCCGCACCATGGCGCGGCCTGGGAATGGTTCGGCCATGGCCGCACGATGGCGCTACTGCCTTTGCGCGGTCATTGCGCTGGCGCGGTGCTGACCTTGCCGCCGGCACGCGCCGCCCAGTTGCTGGCGATGGACGAGGACAGCTTCGGCGCGGCGGTGAGCGAATGCTTCGAGTACCGCCTCGGCGCGATGCGGCAGCACGGCAGCCGTCACCTCTATCCGCTGGTGGGGGTGTACGCCGACCGCTTCTGTGCGCCCGGCGCGGCCCTCATCGGCGACGCCGCGGTCGGCATGCATCCGGTGACCGCGCATGGGTTCAATTTCGGGTTGCAGGGCCAGGCACGCTTGGCTGGCGGCATTCTGCAAGCGGTGTCGGCGGGGCGAGATTTCGCTGCGGCCTCTGCGGTGTCCGCTTACGAACGCGCACACCGCAAGGCGACACGGCCGCTCTACGAAGCGACCAACGCAATCGCTACCCTCTACACCGACGACCGCTTGCCGGCGCGCCTCTTGCGCCAGGGCGCATTGCACCTCGCCGCACGCGTGCCGCTGTTTCGGCGGGCCATCGCCGCGCACCTGGTGCAGCCGCTACCGAGTCTTGGTGCGTAGCCGCGACTGCCATTCGACGGGTCGCGGCTTCGCTCTTCGGGGCTGAAGCCCCTCAAACCGCCGCCACCACACGAATCTCGATGTCTTCCACGCGCACGATCTGGCCGGCGCGGATCTTCGCGGTCTTGCGCAGTTCCACCGTGCCATCGACCGACACCGCGCCGCTGGCGACGATCGCCTTGCCCTGGCCGCCGCTGTCGGCCAGGCCGGCGAGCTTGAGTAGCTGGTTCAGTTCGACGTGTTCGCGGTCGAGTTCGAATTCGAGGGTCTGCATGCTGGGCCGGAGGCGGGGGACGGGTAGGGATTCTATTCGTCCTCGAACGCACGCAGCTCATCGAGCAGGCCTTGCGCGCGCCGCAGGCCGCTGCCGGTCACGCTGGCCTGCATCCGCCGGGCCAGCTCGGGCCGGGCCGGGCTGCACGCCCAGCGGTAGAACAGCCAGGTCGCCAGTAGCCCGGCCAGGCCGACCGCCAGGCTGCCCCAGACCCAGCCCGGGGTGGCGCTGGCCCCAGCGTTGCGCGGGTCCAGCCCGGCCACCGCGAGTACCACCGGCAGCCACATCACCCACCACGGCCAGCCCACCGCCACGCCGGCGAGCACATAGAACCGTCGCATCACGCGCAAGCGCTTCTGGATCGCCAGCACCGGCGCCGACCAATCCAGGCTGCCGATCAACCCGCTCATGATGCCGCCGCTGGCGGCGGTGGCCACGCCAAAGGCGTGCACCAGGATGCCGGCGATGAAATAGCCGCCCGGCGCCGGATTGCGCGTCCAGCAGGCGACCCCGAGCAGGATCAGGGCGATGCCGAAGGCGACCTGCACGATCTGCCCCCAGAACAAGGGCCGCAGGCTGCTGCGCATGCGCTCGCGCTTGCGTTCGCGCAGCAGTTCCAACTGCAGGTTCTGCTGTTTTTCCAGGCGCTGGCCCAGTTGCTGCCAAGCCAGTTTGAGTTCGTCGATGTCCATGGTCGTGTCCTTCACAGTTCCTGGCCGATGCGTTGTTTGAGCCGGCTGACCTTGGTCGCCGCGTTGGCTTCGCTGATGCCCAGCACCTCGGCGATCTCGCGATGGCTGCGGTCTTCCAGGTAGAGCAGCATCAGGGCGCGCTCCAACGGGGGCAGGGCATGGATGAAGCGATACAGCAGTTCGACCTGCTGGCCGAGTTCGGGGTCGTGGGCCGACGGATCGGCGATGTCGTGGCGCGTGGCGTCCCACGCCTCGCGCTGCCGCAGCTCGCGACTGTGGCCGCGGACCCAGGAGATCGCCACGTTCAAGGCGATGCGGTACATCCAGGTGGTCACCGGGCGCGCCGGGTCGTAACCGGGCCAGGCACGCCACAGCTGCACCGCGATCTCCTGGCCGAGGTCTTCGCGGTCCTGGGCCTGCCAGGCATAAGTCCCCACGACCTTGGCCAACAGCCCGCGGTGCTGCAGCAGCAGGTCGGCGAAGGCGGCGCGTTCACCGTCCAGGCGTGAAGACGCCTTTGAGGTGGGGGCGGGCATGCTGTGTGCCATCGGAGTCGAGGTCTTGGTCATGTCACGGGATGATTCGCCGGTGCCGGCAAATCCTTACACCTGAACGGGAGCTCGGCGTTGTTTTCGACAGCGGGCGCGCCAGGGCGCACAATATGCCCCCTTTGCGCCCGCCCGTTCGCGGCGGTGCCGCCTCCGGAGTCCCCATGTCCCAAGAATCCCCCGCGCCGCTGCTGTTTGCAGATCTCGGCCTCTCCAGCGCCGTGATGCAGGCGGTGACCGAAGTCGGCTATGAGACGCCTTCGCCGATCCAGGCCGCCACCATCCCGGCCATGCTGGCCGGTCGCGACGTCCTCGGCCAGGCCCAGACCGGCACCGGCAAGACCGCTGCCTTCGCGCTGCCGGTGTTGTCCAACGCCGACCTGACGCAGACCAAGCCGCAGGTGCTGGTGCTGGCGCCAACCCGCGAGCTGGCCATCCAGGTGGCCGAGGCGTTCCAGCGCTACGCCGCTTCCATCCCCGGTTTCCGCGTACTGCCGGTCTACGGCGGCCAGCCCTACGCCCAGCAGCTGTCGGCGCTCAAGCGCGGCGTGCACGTGGTGGTGGGGACGCCCGGCCGGGTGATCGACCATCTCGAGCGCGGCACCCTCGACCTGTCCCAGCTCAAGACCCTGGTGCTGGACGAAGCCGACGAGATGTTGCGCATGGGCTTCATCGACGACGTCGAAGCGGTGCTGAAGAAGCTGCCCGAATCGCGCCAGGTGGCCTTGTTCTCGGCCACCATGCCGCCGCAGATCCGGCGCATCGCCCAGACCTACCTGCGCGATCCGGTCGAAGTCACCATCGCCACCAAGACCACCACCTCGGCCAATATCCGCCAGCGCTACTGGTGGGTGAGCGGGCTGCACAAGCTCGATGCGCTGACCCGCATCCTCGAGGTCGAACAGTACGACGGCATGATCGTCTTCGCCCGGACCAAGGCCGGCACCGAGGAGTTGGCGCAGAAGCTGCAGGCGCGTGGCCTGGCCGCGGCCGCGATCAACGGCGACATGCAGCAGACCCAGCGCGAGCGCACCATCGGCCAGCTCAAGGACGGCAAGCTCGACATCCTGGTCGCCACCGACGTGGCCGCGCGCGGCCTGGACGTGGAGCGTGTCAGCCACGTGCTCAACTACGACATTCCCTACGACACCGAAAGCTACGTCCACCGCATCGGCCGCACCGGCCGCGCTGGCCGCAGTGGCGAGGCGATCCTGTTCGTTACCCCGCGCGAGAAGGGCATGCTGCGCGCGATCGAGCGTGCCACCCGGCAGCCGATCGAAGAAATGCAGTTGCCGAGCGTCGAAGCGGTCAACGACACCCGCGTGGCGCGCTTCCTTGGCCGTATCAGCGACACCCTGGCCGAGGGCGACATCGAGTTCTACCGCGAGCTGCTGCAGCGTTTCGAAGGCGAGCAGAACGTGCCGGCGATCGAGATCGCCGCTGCGTTGGCCAAGCTGCTGCAAGGCGACGCGCCGTTCCTGCTGACGCCGCCGGCGCGCAACCCGCGCCCGGAACGCATGGACGAGCGTGCGCCGCGCCAGGGCGAGCGCCCCGCGCGTTTCGAACGCCCGGAACGCGGCGCGCGCCCCGAGCGCGGCGAGCGTCCGCGTTTCGAGCCGAAGTTCGAACGCGAGCCGCGTGCGGCGGGCGGCGAGCGCGAGCATGCCCCGCGTGAGCAGGCGCCCCGTGTCGGTGGCGATTTCGACTACCAGCGCGATGTCGGCAGCTTCGACAAGCCGCGCCGCGACAAGGTCGCGCCGCGCGGCGAGCCGGAAATCGGCATGGAGACCTACCGGATCGAAGTGGGCCACACGCATGGCGTCAAGCCGGCCAATATCGTCGGTGCCATTGCCAACGAGGCCGGGCTGGAGAGCCGCTACATCGGTCGCATCGACATCCACGACGACCATTCGGTGCTGGACCTGCCGGCCGACATGCCGCGCGAATTGCTGCAACACCTGAAGAAGGTCTGGGTGTCCGGCCAGCAGCTGCAGATGCGCAAGGTCGATGGCACCGAGGGCGGGGCGAGCAAGCCGTTCAAGCCGAAGTTCGGCGGCGCCCGCGGCGGTGAGCGTGACTTCGGTGGCCCGCGCAAGGGTCCGAACAAGAGCTTCGACCGGCCGGCTGGCAAGCCGCCGCACAAGCCCAAGGGCCCGCGCAGCTTCTGAGAAGAGCCCGCGCAGCTTCTGAGAAGGGCCCGCGCAGCTTTTGATGCTCGAACACGAACCCCGGCTGCGGCCGGGGTTCTGCTTTCCGCGACTGCCGTTCGTCGGAAAGCCCGCATGACTGCTGGACTTTCGTAATTAAGCATTTAACCTATTGGTTAATTACTAACTCAACGGAAGGAGTGGGCACCATGATCCTGCAACTGGGCTATCTGCTGTACCTGAGCATTTCCATCGCCATGACCATCTGGGTCGCGCGTACGCTGTCGCGCAATGGCGAGGTTTTCCTGGTGAAGTGCTTCGGCCAGGATGCGCAGCTGGCGCGCTCGACCAATCACCTGCTGGTGGTCGGCTTCTACCTGGTCAATATCGGCTTCATCGCGTTGCGCATGGACGGCTGGAACGAGCAGCGCGCCATGACCGCGATGATTCCCTACGTCTCGGCCAAGATCGGCCTTTCGGTCCTGGTGCTGGGCGTGATGCACTTCTTCAACATGGCGATGATTGCCCGCTATGGCCGCACGGTGGCGGGCTGGGCGCATGGCCAGCAGGTCGCGCAGGGAACGTTGCCGCCGCCGCTGCCGCCGCGCCCCTGATATTCTGCGGTTTGCCGGCAGGCCGCCACGGCGCCTGCCGCACCCGTTCGACGTGAAACCGATGAGCACCGACAAGATATTCGAAGCCCTTGCCTCCACCCCGCGCCGGCAGATCCTGGCCTATCTGTCCGAGCAGGAGCTGGCGGCGGGCGATATCGCCGCCCGTTTCGCGATGAGCGCACCCGCGGTCTCCCGCCACCTGGCGGTACTGGAGAACGCCGGCCTGGTCATCGGCGAGCGCCGCGGGCAATACGTGGTCTACCGGCTGGTCCCCGACAGCCTGGTCAATACCCTGACCCAGTTCGCCTTCGAGGTCTGCCCGGTCGGCGGGCCGTTGAAGCGCGAAGCAAGGCGGGCGAAGAAGGCCACCAGCTGAGCTGCATTGGGCCGGGATCGGGACGCGGAGGGTCGCCGTCGCCGATAATGGCGGCATGACCACTCGCCTCAACAAGCACATCGCCGAAACCGGCTTCTGTTCCCGCCGCGAGGCCGATCGCCTGATCGGCGAGCGCCGCGTCACCGTCAATGGCATCGTCGCCGGCACCGGCGCGGTGGTCGGCGAGGGCGACCAGGTATTGGTCGACGGCCAGCCGCTGCGCGTGCGCGAGGCCAAGAAGCCCGGCGCGCGCCGCCACGTCTACATTGCCCTCAACAAGCCGGTCGGCATCACCTGCACCACCGAAAGCTCGGTCAAGGGGAACATCGTCGAGTTCGTCGGCCACGAGCAGCGCATCTTCCCGGTCGGCCGCCTGGACAAGGATTCGGAAGGGTTGATCCTGCTCACCAGCAATGGCGACATCGTCAACGAAATCCTGCGCGCGGAAAATCGCCACCAGAAGGAGTACCTGGTCGCGGTCAACCAGCCGGTCACCGACGAATTCCTGCGCGGCATGGCGCGCGGGGTGCGCATCCATAACGAAACCACGTTGCCGTGCAAGACCTCGCGCATCGCCAAGTTCGGTTTCCGGGTGATCCTCGAGCAAGGCTTGAACCGGCAGATTCGCCTGATGGCGGCCGCTTTCGGCTACCGCGTCACCCAGCTGCGGCGCGTGCGCATCGACAACATCAAGCTGGGCGCGCTCAAGCCCGGGCAATGGCGCAACCTCACCGACCAGGAACTGCGCGGTTTGTTGCCGCAGCGTCAGGATTTTTGAGGCGCCTGTAGCGGAACCGAGAGCCGGTTGGCATTCCGTGCGCTGACGAACCCACGCCGCATTGGCATACTCGGCCAATAGACGGGAAGGCCCAATGATCAAGCCGGAAAAGCCCAGGGACGAAGCGCAGCGCCTGGAAGCGCTACAGCGTTACAAGGTCCTGGACACGCCGCCGGAGCGCGCGTTCGACGACCTGGTGCAGATCGCCACCACCCTGTGCGGCACCCAGATGGGCGCGGTCAGCCTGGTCGATCGCGACCGCCAGTGGTTCAAGGCCCGCAAGGGCCTGGGCGCAAGCGAGACGCCGCGCGAATATGCCTTTTGCGCGCACGCCATCCTGACTCCGGACCAAGTGTTCACGGTCGAAGACGCCGAGCAGGACGTGCGGTTCATCGGCAACCCCTACGTCACCGGCGACCCGCACCTGCGCTTCTACGCCGGCGCGCCGTTGTTGGGCAGCGAAGGCCAGGCGCTGGGCACCCTGTGCGTGTTCGACGACACCCCGGCGACCTTGAGCGAGGAGCAGCGCCAGGCGTTGGAGGCGTTGTCGCGCCAGGCCTCGCACCTGCTGGAATTGCGCCGGGTGGCCTTCAACCTGGACAAACAGCTGCGCGAACGCGACTGGTACGAGCAGCAGCTGGCGCAGTATTCCGAATCGCTGGAAACGCTCAACGCCGATCTCGCCGAGCAGACCCGTACCGATGTGCTCACCGGCCTGCCCAATCGCCGCGCCTTCGCCGCCGCGCTAGCCGCCGAGTCCGCACGCGACCCGTACGCGGCGCAGGCCTTGTCGGTGGCGGTGATCGACATCGACCACTTCAAGACCATCAACGATTTGCACGGCCATGACCAGGGTGACGAGGTGCTGGTTGCGCTGGCGGCTCTGCTGCGGGCACACAGTGCCGGCCGCGGGATGATCGCGCGCGTGGGCGGCGAAGAGTTCGTGATGCTGCTGCCCGGCACGGCGCTGGAGCCGGCACGCCTGCAGTGCGAATTCCTGCGCCAGGAGATCGCCGTGTTGCCGATCAACCTGCCGGTCACCGTCAGTATTGGTCTTGCCCAGCTGCAGCCGGGCGAGCGCGCCGAACAGTGCCTGAAGCGCGCCGACCAGGCGCTGTACCTGGCCAAGCACCAGGGCCGCGATCGCGTGGTGGCCAGTGCCGGTTGAACCGGCACCGCGCGGTATCAATCCACGATGGCCTTGTTCTCCGCGGTGCCGAGCAGGTCGGCATGCTGGATGCGTCCGCGCCGGTGCTGCAGCAGCGGATGCAGGAAGACCGCGCCGAGGATGATCGCCACGCCCAGGTAGAACTGCGGCGTCAACTCGCGCTGCTCGCCCAGCAGGAGCGCCGCCAGCACGATCGCGTAGACCGGTTCGAGGTTGGTCACCAGTTGCACCGTGTAGGCACTGAGCCGGCGCAGCGCGACCAGGGCCAGGGCAAACGGCAGCAGGGTGCAGGCCAGGGCCAGGAGCAGCAGCAAGGCGGTGTCGTGCAGGTCGGGCACCACCCAGTGGGCCGGCCCGAGCATCGGTGCGAGGAACGGCAGCAACGGCGCCAGCACCGTCAGCAGCAACGTGCCGGCGCCGAGTTCGACCGCGTTGACGGTGAGCGGGTCGGCGTGGTCGACCAGGCGCTTGTTGAACGAACCGAACAGCGCCACCAGCAGCGCCGATACCGCGCCCACCACCACGCCCACGCGCATGTCGTCCGGCACCCCGCCCGCGACCAGCGCCACGCCGGGCAACACCGCCAGGCCGAACAGTAGCTCGCGCCACTGGAACGGGCGGCGCGCGACCCAGGGTTCGATCAATGCGGTAAAAGCCGGCGCCATCGCGATGCAGGTGGCCGCCACCGACGCATTGGCCAGCTTGATCGCGCCATAGAAGGTCAGCCAATGCAGCGCGACCAGCGCGCCGACCCCGGCATAGGCCAACACCAGCCGCGGACGCAGTGCGCGCAGGCCGCGCCACACCCGCGGCCACAACAGCAGGGCGGCGACCACGATCAGCATGCGCCACCACACCAGCGGCAGCGCCGGCAGGGTGATCAGCTTGCCAAGAATGGCCGTGACACCCCACAGCAGGACGCAAAAATGGATTTGCAGCAGAGCGTTGCGCATGGGGAGGGCAGAGGGCGGTAGATGCCCATTGTCGTGGCCAATGCAGGCGAGGCCAAGCCATCACTGTAGGAGGGGCTCTGGGTGGCCTCGGGCCACCAGCCCCGACCGGATGACGTCGACTTACTGGGAGTTTCCCGCGAGCGGAAGGTATCGGGGCTAAAGCCCCTCCTACAAGAAGCCCCGTTCTGTCGGTCGAGGTTTAAGTTCAGCGCGTCAGCTGCTGCAACAGCGCCATGGCAGCCGCAGGATTTCGCTCTTTCGCGGCGCTGATGAAGTACACGTAGACCTCGCGTGGCTTGCCCTTGGCCAGCGGCTTGGCCACGTGCGGCAGCTCGGCCACGTCCTCGCCACGCCGCCATGCCTGGATGCGCTCGGCCCATTGCGCCAGGGCCGGGGCGCTGTAGCCGTGCGTCAATCGCGCCTGGCTGCGCATCAATCGCGCATAGACGAAATCGGTGTGCAGGTCGGCAAAGGACGGATGCTCCGGCGAATCGGTGTACACCATCGCCACGCCATGCTGGCGCAGCAATGCCACCAGTTCGGCGTCGACAAAGTCCGGGTCGCGGATCTCCACCACATGCCGCAGCGTGCGACCCTGCGCCTGTTTCGGCAGCAGCGCCAGGAACCCGGCGAAATCCTCGCGGTCCATCTTCTTGCCCGCAGCAAATTGCCAGACCAGCGGGCCGAGCTTGGCCCCCAGTTCGGCGATGCCTTCGACGAAACCCTTGATCTGGCCACCGGTGCCGGCCAGCTTGCGCGATTGGGTGATGCGCTTGGGCGCCTTGGCCGAGAAGACGAAGTGGGCCGGGGTTTCATCGCGCCATTTGGCGTAGGTCGCCGGCTTCTGCTCACCGTAGTAGGTGCCGTTGATTTCGATCGCGCTGACGTGGCGGCTGGCATATTCGAGCTCGCGCCGCTGTACCAGGTCTTGCGGATAGAACATGCCGCCGCGCCAGGGCGCGAACACCCAGCCGCCGATGCCGACGTGGATGCCTGGCAAGCTCGGCGTGGCGTTCTCGAAAAGCTCTGTCATCGGATCCTCCGGTGGCGCAGGCCGACAGTGTGCCAGCGTCGGCCGCGGGCATCACGCCTGGCGCCACGGATCGTAGTCGCCGAACCACCACAGGTGGCCTTCGGGATCACGACAGGCGTAGCCACGCCCGCCATAACCCTGGTCGGACAGCGCGATCACTACCTCGGCCCCTGCCGCCACGGCCTGTGCGTGATGCGCATCGGCATCGGCCACCACCACGCAGGCGCTCTGGGTTTCGCGTCCGCCCACCTCGCCGGGCTGCACGATCAGCTTGCCCCACTCACTGATGCGGTCTACCGACCCCAGCATCACCATGCCGTTGCCGAAGCTCAACTGCGCGTGCAGGACCATGCCGTCCTGCTCGTACACCGCGTGCCGCTCGAAGCCGAAGGCACGACATAACCAGTCGATCGCCGCGTGGGCGTCGCGGTAGCGCAGGCAGGGGATGATCGTGGCACGGGTATCGGCAGGTGCGGACATGCGGGCGGCTCCCATCGGGCGGGCGAACGGCAAGGCTGGTCGCGGCCGCGTTACCATCGTGCGAAACCGCTTCCGCGCCATGGCGCGGCGATATTCGCAACCGGAGAAGACGCTTGAACAAGTGGGCATGGGGAGGGGCGATGTTGCTCGTATCAGTAGTGACGCAGGCGCAGGCGCTGCCGGCGGGGCTGGCGGATTTCGATGCACGGGTGGAGCGGGTACGCCAGCAGTTCGACGTGCCGGGGATCGCGGTGGCCATCGTCAAGGATGGCGAGGTGGTGCTGGCCCGCGGCTACGGCGTGCGCGAGCAGGACAAGCCTGGCCGCGTCGATGCGCAGACGCCGTTCGCCATCGCCTCCAACACCAAGGCCTTCACCGCCGCGTCGCTGTCGATCCTGGCCGATGAGGGCAAGCTCAAGCTGGACGACCGGGTGATCGACCACCTGCCGTGGTTCCGCATGTCCGACCCCTACGTGACCGGCGAGATGCGCATCCGCGACCTGCTCTCGCATCGCAGTGGGCTGACCCTCGGCGCCGGCGACCTGCTGTACTGGCCGGCGACGACCTACGACAGCAAGGAGGTGGTCGCGCGCCTGGCCAAGGTGCCACTGAAAGGGGGCTTCCGCGACCGCTATGCCTACGACAACATCCTCTACGCCGTGGCCCAGCAGGTCATCGAGCAGGTCTCGGGCCTGTCGTATGCCGATTTCCTGCAACAGCGCATCTTCGACCCGGTCGGCATGCGCGGTGCGCGCTTCAACGCCGATCATCTGCAGCCCGGGGATGCGCCGGCAGTGGGCCACGCCAAGTACGATTTCAGCGAGCTGCGCACGGTGGTGCCGCTCACCTGGGCGAACAATTCCGGCGCCGGCGGGATCTATGCCAGCGTCGACGATTTGGCCAAGTGGATGCGGGTGCAACTGGACGCGGGCCACTTGCCGGACGGCACGCCGCTTTTCAGCGAGCAGCGGCAGCGTGAGATGTGGTCGATGATCACGCCGCAGCCGATCCCCGAGCCGAGTGTGCCGGCGTTGGCGGCGGCGCGCCCGGATTTTGCCGGTTACGGCGAGGGCTGGAGCTTGAGTTCGTACCGGGGCCAGCGCCTGGTCTGGCACACCGGCGGTTGGCCGGGAATGGTGTCGCGCTTGACGCTATTGCCAGCGCAGAAGCTGGGCGTGGTGGTGTTGACCAACCAGGAGGTGGGCGCGGCGTTCAATGCGATCACGATGCAGGTGCTCGATGCGTATCTGCAGGCGCCGGCGACGGATTGGACGGCGGCGTATGCGGCGGCGGTGGCCAAGGCGCAGGCCGGTGCTGATACGAGTTGGGCCAAGCATGTGGCCGCGCGTGATGCGCGTTCGCGGCCTTCGTTGCCGTTGGCGCGTTATGCGGGCACTTATGCGGATCCTTGGTATGGGGAGGTGGTGTTGGTGCAGGAGGGCGGGAAGTTGCGTTTGCGCTTCAGCCGTACGCCGCAGTTGCTGGGGACGCTGGAGCATTGGCAGCACGATACGTTCGTGGTGCGGTGGGATGATCGGTCGCTCAATGCGGATGCGTTCGTGAATTTCGCGCTGTCTGCGGATGGGGCGGTGCGGGAGGTAAGGATGGAGGCGGTTTCGCCTTTGACGGATTTTAGTTTTGATTTTCAGGATTTGGTGTTGAGGCCTGTGGAGCCTTAAGAGCTGGCATTTCGGCCGCTTTGTTGGGCTGCGCGGCGTCCGGGGGCAGGCCGCTTTCGGGACACGCCGTGAACCCGTCCGTGGGGGCTAATCGGCGACATCCATGTCGCCGATTGTCCCGAAAGCGGCCTGCCCCCGGACGCCCGATGGTTCGGCGCTGGGGGCGGGGGAGGCAGAGCAAAAGCAGAGCAAGGGCGCTGGCGGGCGGTGCGATAATCGGGGCCTGCTTCGAGGGTGTGCGCCATGTTTCGCTGGTTCGAGTCTTTGATTGATGTTTTTCCCAAGGCGGATTTCGCGATGCCGCCGCGTTCGGTCTGGCGCTTTTATCTGCACTATCTGCGGCCGGTGTGGCCGGTGTTGCTCGCGACGCTGGTGGCGGGGTTGTTGCTGGCGCTGGTGGAGGTGGCGATGTTCGATTTTCTCGGGCGTATCGTCGATCTGCTGGCGGAGGGGCCGGGGACGGGGTTCTTCGAGCGGCATGCGACGGTGTTGGGCTGGATGGCGGTGGTCACGTTGTTGGTGCGGCCGTTGTTGGTGGCGGTGCACAATCTGCTGGTCAATCAGGCGATCGTGCCGGGGCTGAGCAATCGTTCGCGCTGGTTGATGCATAACTATGTGGTGCGGCAGAGTCTGTCGTTCTTCCAGAATGATTTCGCCGGCCGTATCGCCAATCGGGTCATGCAGACGGGGACGTCGTTGCGTGAGTCGGCGGTGCAGATGGTCGATGCGCTCTGGTACATCGTGGTCTATACCGGCAGTGCGCTGTGGTTGTTCGCGCGGGCTGATCCGATCCTGACGCTGCCGTTGTTGCTCTGGTTGGTGGTGTACGTCGGGCTGATGGCGTGGTTCGTGCCGCGCATGAAGGAGCGGGCGTGGATTGCGTCGGATGCGCGCTCGAAGGCGATGGGGCGCATTGTCGATGGCTATACCAATATTTCCACGCTGAAGCTGTTCGCCCATGCTGGGCGTGAGCAGGGCTATGTGCGCGATGCGGTGGAGGAGCTGGCGGTGAAGCATCGCCGGCAGACGCGCATGACCACGGCGCTGGATACGTGGATCGCGATTGCCAATGGGTTCCTCATCGTCGGTACGTGCGCGCTGGCGCTGTGGTTGTGGCAGCGCGGGCAGGTGACGGTGGGGGCGATCACCCTGGCCACCGGCCTGGTAATCCGCATCCACAATATGTCCGGCTGGATCATGTGGACGGTCAACGGCATCTTCGAGGATATCGGCACGGTGCAGGACGGGATGCAGACGGTCTCGCAGCCGCTCACGGTGCAGGATGCGGGCGATGCGCGGCCGCTGCGGGTGTCTCGCGGGGAAGTGCATTTCGAGGACATCCATTTCCACTACGGCAAGCGCGGCGGCGTCATCGCCGGGCTCGACCTGGTGGTGCGGCCCGGTGAGAAGATCGGCCTGGTCGGGCCTTCGGGCGCGGGCAAGTCGACGCTGGTCAATGTGCTGTTGCGCCTGTACGACCTGGAGCAGGGGCGCATCCTCATCGACGGCCAGGACATCGCGCACGTGACCCAGGAAAGCTTGCGCGGTCAGATCGGCGTGGTGACGCAGGACACCTCGCTGCTGCACCGCTCGATCCGCGACAACCTGTTGTACGGGCGCCCCGATGCGACCGTGGCGCAGATGCAGGCGGCAGTAGCCCGGGCGCGTGCCGACGGCTTCATCGAGACGTTGGTGGATGGCGAGGGGCGGCGGGGTTATGACGCCCATGTGGGCGAGCGCGGCGTCAAACTGTCCGGCGGGCAGCGGCAACGCATCGCCATCGCGCGCGTGCTGTTGAAGGATGCGCCGATCCTGGTGCTGGACGAGGCGACTTCCGCGCTGGATTCGGAGGTGGAAGCGGCCATCCAGGACAGCCTGGATGATTTGATGACCGGCAAGACCGTGATCGCGATCGCGCACCGGCTCTCGACCATCGCGCGGATGGACCGCTTGGTGGTGATGGACCAGGGCGCGATCGTGGAGACCGGCACGCACGCCGAACTGGTGGTGCGCGGTGGCCTGTATGCGCGGCTGTGGGCGCGGCAGACCGGCGGGTTCGTGGCGGCCGACGCGTAGCCGGCGCGACTTATCCGTCTACCGGTACCGGCGCGGCGGTGCGCCGGCGCGTGGCCAGCGCCGCACCTGCCGAAGCCACCATGATGCAGACGATCGCCAGCCACTGGCGCTGGCTCAGCGCTTCGGACAACAGCAGCCAGCCGGCCAATGCCGCCACCGCGGGCTCCAGGCTCAGCAGGATGCCAAAGGTCTGCCGCGGCAGGTGCCGCAGCGCGTAGATCTCCAGCGAATAAGGAATCGCGCTGGACAACAACGCCACCCCGGCGGCGAACGCCAGCAGTGCAGGCGTGGCGAACACCGCGCCCACCTGGGTGACCCCGAACGGCAGCGCCACCAGGGTCGCCACCACCAGGCCGAGTGGTACGGTGGCGCGGCCGGCGGCCTGGCCGGCGCGCTGGCCGATCACGATATACAGCGCCCAGCACAGCGCAGCGAGCAAGGCCCAGGCCACGCCTTGCAGGTCCAGCGATGCTTCGAGGCTGCCGCGCGGTACCAGCAACGACAACCCGGCGATGGCGAAAACGATCCAGACAAAATCCAGCGCACGGCGCGAGGACAACAGCGCCACGGCCAACGGTCCGGTGAATTCGATAGCGACCGCAATACCGAAGGGAATCGTGCGCAGCGCCAGGTAGAACGACAGGTTCATCGCGCCCAGCACCACGCCGTAACCGACGATCAGCCCCAACGCGCGCGATCCCGGCCAGTCGCGCCAGGGCCGCTGCAGCGCCAGCATCAGCAAGGCCGCAAAACCCACCCGCAACAGCGTGGTGGCCGGTGCGCCGATCACCGGGAACAGATGCTTGGCCAGCGAGGTGCCGAAGCACAACGACACGATGGAGCCGAGGACGGCAAGGATCGGCAGGGCAGCGCGGTGCGCAGAGGACATGGTTCGTTACAGCGGGCGATGACAGGCGCGCATCATGCCACGCGCTCGCCCGATGCCTGCGGCGCGCCCTGGCGCACCGCGGCCGGGCGCGCGCGCACCGCGCTCGGCGGCACGCCGACGATACGCTTGAAGGCGCGGCTGAAGGAGGCTTCCGAGTCGTAGCCCAGGCGCCCGGCGGCCACGGTCACGCGCATGCCGTCCTGCTCGATCCAGCGCCTGGCCTGAAACATCTTCACTTTGGCCACGTAACGCGCCGGGCTCTCGCCGACGGTGCGGGTGAAGGATTCGGCGAAGCGCGAGCGCGAGGCACCCATGAGCTCGGCCAGCTCCGGCACGTTCCAGTCGCGCTCGGGCGCAGCGTGGATCGCGGCGATTACCTTGCCGATCTTGGGGCAGTGGACCGCGGCGATCCAACCGCTGGAATCGCTGCACGCGCATTCCACCCAGGCGCGGATGATGCTTGCCGCCAGCACGTCGGCCAGCCGCGCGAGAATGCCGCAGGCGCCGATGCGGTCCAGCGCCGCCTCGCGCTCCATCGCCTCCAGCAGCGCCGGCACCGCCGGGTCGCGCTTGACCAGGTCGCCGGCCAACATGCGCTCGGGCATCAGCGCCAGCAGCGGATGCAGCGGGTCGAGGTTGAAGCGCATGGCGCCGCAGAACAGGACGTCCGCCGGTGCGTTGAGGTCCATTTCGATGCTGGGGTGGGCGCTGGCATCGGCATCGACCAAATACATCTGGTCGGAGACCGGCGTTCGCTGGCAATGCTGCAGCGTTATCGGCGTCACGTCCGGGCTGCTCGCAAGCACGTGCGCGCTGCCGCGTGGCAACAGCACCGCGTCGCCGGCGCGCAGTTGCAGCCAGGGCTGCTCGCCGCATCGCAACCAGGCGCCGCCTCGGGCAACGAAGTGGAAGCGCGCATCGGCCTGGGCCGGATAATCGATCGCCCAGGGGGCCTGCAGTTGGCAGCGGCCATACTCCACGCCGTCCAGGCGCAGGCCGAGCAAGACCTGGGTGAGCATGTCGGGCGCGCCGGTCGGTGTCACCGGCTGGGAGGATTGGACAAGCATTGCGGGGGTTCCGGCATGGAAACGCCTGCATGATACGCCTACTCTGCCGTACCCCACCCGTGAACCCCCTCGATGTCTTCTGAGCGTTTTTCCGATAGGCCGGCGTCGGCAGTTGTCGACGACGTGGCCCCTGCCCGCTGGCCAGCGGTGTTCTCCCTCACCCTGGGCGTGTTCGGCCTGGTCACCGCCGAATTCCTGCCGGCCAGCCTGCTCACCGCCATGGCCAGCGACCTCCAGGTCAGCGAGGGTGCCGCGGGGCAGAGCGTGACCGCCACTGCCCTGGTGGCGGCGGTCGCCGCCCCCGCATTGCCCTTGCTGCTGCGCCAGCTCGACCGGCGCTACGTGATGTTCGCCTTCACCCTCTTGCTGCTGCTGTCCAATGCCTTGGCAGTATTGGCGCGCGACCTGCCGACCTTGCTGGTCGCGCGGGTGCTGCTCGGCGTGGCCCTGGGCGGCTTCTGGGCGATGGCGGCGCCGCTGGCGATGCGGCTGGTGCCGCAGGCGCTGTTTCCGCGTGCGATGTCGCTGATCCTCACCGGCGTTTCGGTTGCCACCGTGTGCGCCGCGCCCATCGGTGCCTGGATGGGCGCGACCTGGGGTTGGCGCAGCGCCTTCATTGCCGCTGGCGTTATCGCCCTGGTCACCCTGGTGGCCCAGCTCGCCACCTTGCCGCCGTTGCGGCCACGCGGCAGCGCCGACCTGCGTGTGCTGGGTGCGCTGCTGCGGCGCGCGCCGATTCGCGTGGTGTTGCTCGCGGTGCTGCTGGTGATCTCCGGGCACTTCGCCGGCTTCACCTACGTGCGTCCGCTGATGGAGAACATCACCCATCTGTCGGTAGCGGCCGTGTCGGGCGTGTTGCTGGCCTACGGGATCGGCGGCTTCTTCGGCAACCTGTTTGGCGGTTGGCTGGCCGGCCGGAGCGAGCGCCTGGCGATCGTCTTCGGCGGCACCACCATCGCGCTTCTGGCTGCCGCGTTGCTCGCGCGTGGCGACTCGCCAGCGGTAGCGGCCGTGGCGATCACGCTATGGGGCTTCGCGTTTGGCGCGTTCCCGGTTGGCTTCCAGATATGGATCGTGCGTGCCGCGCCCGACCAGGCCGAAGAAGCCAGCGGCCTGCTCGTGGCCGCCTTCCAGATCGCCATTGCCAGCGGCGCCATCGGCGGCGGCTTGCTGGTGGACCACTTCGGTGCCTTCGGCGGGCCGATGTTCGCGGTGGTGGCGATGACGCTGGGTGCATTGCTGGCCTGGCGCCGCGGCCCGCGTGGCAGCAGTACCCAAACCCACATTGGAGGTGTCCCATGAACCACGCAAACGTCAACGAAGCGCTTCATGCCAATCGCCGCATCGTGCTGGCCGCGCATCCTCGCGGCGTGCCGGTGGCCGCGGATTTCCGCCTTGAGCAAGTGGCGTTGCCAGAGCTGGCGCAGGGCCAGGTATTGCTGCGGACCGAATTCCTATCGCTGGACCCCTACATGCGTAACCTGATGGACCCTATCGGCCCCGGCTACGCGCCACCGGTTGCGCTCGGCGGCACGATGGTGGGCGGCACCGTCAGCCGGATCGTCGACTCTCGCCATCCCACGCTGCGGGTGGGCCAGCGCGTGCTGGCAAACACGGGTTGGCAGGACTACGGCGTTTCCGACGGCAATGACCTGCAATTGATCGACACCCTGACGCGGCCCTCGCTGGCACTCGGCGCGCTCGGCATGCCGGGGTTCACCGCCTACGTTGGGCTGCTCGACATCGGCCAGCCGCGTGCGGGCGAGACCGTGGTGGTTGCGGCGGCGACGGGCGCGGTCGGCGCGATGGTTGGCCAGATCGCCCGCCTGCGCGGGGCACGGGTGATCGGCATTGCCGGTGGTGCCGAAAAATGCCGGCATGCGGTCGACACCCTGCGGTTCGACGCCTGCCTGGACCGGCGTCAACCCGACCTCGCCGCGCGCCTGGCCGAAGCCTGTCCCGACGGCATCGATGTCTATTTCGAAAACGTCGGCGGCGACGTCCTGGCCGCGGTGCTGCCGTTGCTCAATGTCGGCGCGCGTATTCCGCTCTGCGGTTTCATCTCGCACTACAACGAGGCGGAGTCGGCACCAGGGCCGGACCGGACGCCGCAGTTGCTTGCGGCCGTGCTGCAGAAGCGTGTGCGTCTGCAGGGTTTCATCATCCTGGATCATTACGCCAGCCGCTACGCTGATTTCCTGCGTGACATGAGCGGCTGGATCGAGGCGGGCGAGATCGTACCGACCGAGGATGTGGTGCACGGGTTGGAGCAGGCGCCGGCGGCGTTGGTGGGGCTGCTGCAGGGGCGGAATCATGGGAAGGTGGTGGTGCAGGTGGAATGACGCTTGCGGTTAGTGAACTGACGTACCTGTCCATTCGGCGGAGGCCAACGGTTCTGACATTCCGCTGGCAATAATCCGCAGGCAGTGCGACAGGGCCTCGGGCGGCAGGGCTAGCCGAAAGTTTGCGTCAGTGTCGGTAGCGCCGCGTGCCTGCGCCAACAACGCAAGAAATTCAACGAACCTGTGCATGTCCTGCAGTTCTTGGTATGCGGTTTCGGGCAAGCGGTAAAAGGGTTCGCGAGTGCTGTGGGAGTAGGGAGTCGATTGCATGGTAGAAGTCCTGTCGCCTGAAAGATTTCAACTCATGCGGAGCTTTGGACTCCGGTGATGATCTTCCTCGCTGCTACTGGCCGCGAACATCGGCGGACTTGTCTAGTTCGCGTAGGAAAAGTGCTGAATTCGCTTTTTATGAAGCGGACTTTTTGTTCTTGCGTGCGGCGTTCGGGGCCGTGCCCTTGCCCCGGGGGACGCCAAATACTGCATCCTGCGTGTCTCGTTGGGCGACGTCCATGTCGCCCAACGCCCCCGGGGCAAGGGCACGGCCCCGAACACCCGATAGATGGCCACGTTTGTGTGTGAGAGATGCCCTCATCCGTCGCTGTCGCGACACCTTCTCCCGCCAGCGGGAGAAGGACGGCATGCATTTTTGTAGCTGCAATTAATCGCCGACAGCGTTTGCTGTCTGTCTCCCGCTTGCGGGAGAAGGGGCCGGATGAGGGTGCTTTTTTCTCTCCCCTACAAGCCAGGCTGATCTATCGGGCGGTCGGGCTCTGCCCCCGGCCGCCGCGCGATAGGCCAGTCCGCCACGAAGGTATTGCGCACCCGGCGCGAGCACAGGAAATACGGCACCCAGATCAAGGTCACCAGCAAACTGCGGGCAAGATCGCGCACGAACTGCGGATCGGCGGGCTGCGCCGCCATGCCCGGGATCAACTGCCACATCACGTGATCGCCCAGGACAAGGGCCAGTCCATACACGTACCAGGCAACAGCCGCCTTCGGCGCATAGCGTGAGCGCTTGAACACCAGCACGAGCAAGGCCACGGTGAATGCCATCGTGGCCAGGTTGGCCAGCACTTCGACGCCGAACAACGGCACCCACAGTGGGTGGTAGGCCGGGTGCTGTGGATCGGACAGCTGCGCGAGCGTGCCGTCCAGCAGCATCGGCACGTGCAGGCGCAACACCTCCATGGGGATCCGCACCAGGCTGGCGAACATGCCGAAGATCACCAGGACCAACCAGCCGCCCAAGCCGCTGGGCTCATTTGCTTTCGAACTCATCCTTGCAGTTCCTCGTTGTAAGCGCCGACTGCGAAAGCGCCCGGCCGAAGCCGGGCGCCTTTCGACTCCACGGTTGCGACCCGTTACTCGATCGGCTGGTCCAGCATCAGCTCGCGCGCGAAGCGCACTGGCGGGGCGCCGTAGGACAACATCTGGTCGTGGTAGGCCTTGAGGTTGAACTTGTCGCCGAGCTTGTCCTGCACCGCCTTGCGCGTATCCAGGTGCTCCTGCACGCCGACGAAGTAGGTGGGCAGCTGGGCCGAGGACAACTGCGCGCGCACCCACTTGCCCGAAGCTTCGCTCTCTTGCTGGAAGGCGTCGTGGGTCATCAGGTGCATCGCTTGCTCGCGGCTCCAGCCATCCACGTGCACGCCCTGGTCGAGGATCGCATTGGCGATCGAGCGCAAGTAGAACTTCAGCTGCACCAGGTGGAATAGCGGATCGTTGTTGAGGTAACCCTGCTCCTGCATCATCCGCTCGGTGTAGACCGCCCAACCCTCGGCGTACATGCCCGAACGCAGCACCGCACGCAGGGTGGAGGGGAACTTGGACGAATGCCAGCCTTCCAGGTAGTGACCGGGAATGCCTTCGTGGATCGACAGCAGGTGGATCATGCGCGAGTTGTATTCGCGCAGGAAAGATTCGGCCTGCTTGTCATTCCAGTCATCGGGGATCGGCGAGATGGCGAAGAAGGTGGCCAGGTTCTTGTCCAGCGGGCCCGGGGAGTCGCAGTAGGCGACGGCGACGCCGCGCTGGAATTCGGGCATCAGGATGACATCGACCGGGGCGTCGGGCAGGGTGACCAGGTCCTTCTCGCGGACGAAGTCGGTGGCCGACTTCAACGCGGCCTTGGCGTCGTCGACGACCTTGTCGCGCGCCGGGTGCTCGGCATAGGCCAGTTCAAGCGCTGCTTCGATGGCCTGCTGCTGCTGTTCGTCGCTCGGCTGCTCGGGCAGGGCCGGCGCGCCGGGCTTGTCCTTGAGCACTTCGCGGGCAATGCCGTACATATCGCCGCGCACGCGCTTGAGCTCGGCCTCGGCGCGCTGCTTGATGTCCTGGCGCGACAGCGAGGAAACCAGGGCGAACTTCAGCTTCTGGTCGTACTTCTCGGCGCCGACGCGGAAATCGCCCTTGGCGTTCGGCACCAGCGTCTTGTCGAGCCAGGTCTGCTGTTCGGCCACCGCTTTCTTCAGGCCGTCTATGGCGGCATTGGTGCGCGCTGCATCGGCCGGCGCCAGCTCGCCCAGGTGGGGAACGATGAAGGTCTCCACGATCGAGAGGATGCCCTGGTTCTGCTTGGCCACGGTCTGCGCGTGGATCAGCGGCACCCGCGCCGGGTCCAGGTTCTCGCGTGCCTGGGCGAAGATCTGCGGGATCTTCTCCATGCGCTCGGTGGCCGACTTGATGCGCTCGGGCAGCGGCGCGAATTCGCGCGCCATCAGGCCATAGATCGCGCTACCGGCAAGGTTGTTGTAGACCTGCGGGTCCCAGGCCCAGCTCTGCAGTACTTCGGCGTTCCAGATGTCCGATTGCAGCTGGTTGCGCAGGATGGCGGCATCGACCTGGTTCTCGCGCGAGAGCTGCTTGACATCGATCTTGTCCAGGTCGGCCAGCAGCGACTTGCTGGCGTCCAGGCCCTTCTGCCGGCCAGCGGCGGAGAGGTCGTCGATCTGCCCATCGAAGCGGTGGTCGCCGGTCTGGGTGGCCCCGACCGGGGACAGTTGCATCCAGGTGTCCAGCGCGTGCTTGGACAACTCGGCAAAGCGCGCGTCCTGCGCGGCATCGGCCTGGGCGGCGGCTGGCTGGCCGGCGGCAGGGGCGGCGGGGTCGGCCGGCTTCTGGCAGCCGGCGAGGGCGGCCAACAGGGCGGCGGTAAGCAGGGTCTTGCGCATCGGGGTTCCCGGGGTAGACGAAAGTCCCCGAGGATAGGCCGTGCGGGGGTGCCTGCGCACATGCCTTTGGATTACCTTTGCGCTTTCCATGCGGAGGGAACCCATGCACTACCAGGGAAGCTGCCATTGCGGCCAGATCGCGTTCACCCTGACCACCGAGGCGCCCATCACCGAGGCCATGGACTGCAATTGCTCGCTGTGCCGGCGGCGCGGCGGCCTATTGTGGTTTGGCCCGCGAGAGGCGCTGGTGCTGGACGCGCCAGCCGACGGCCTGCCTGCGCCGGGCGTGGCCGAGTATCGCTTCAACCACCACCACATTGCCCACCACTTCTGCCGCGAATGCGGCATTGCGCCCTTCAGCGAGGCGGTGGACCCGCGCAGCGGCGCGCTGATGGCCGCGGTCAACCTGCGTTGCGTGCCTGGGCTGGACCTGGCCGAATTGCAGATCAATACGTTCGACGGGGCCGCGCTATGAACCCCGCACGGGTAGCGCTGGCCGCGGCGGTGCTGCTCGCGCTGGCCGGGTGTGGCAGGCATGAGGCGGGCGAGGCTGCCGCGGATGCATCGACGCTGGATAGCGTGCAGCTCAGGGCACAGCGCTACGCAGCGCCGGCGCCGGCCAAGGCGTTGCAGGCACCGGAAGGGGCGTTCCTGGCCTACGAGCACGACGTCAGTGTGCGCTTGCCGGGCGCCGACATCGCCAAGCATGTCGCCGCCGTGCGCGACGCCTGCCAGCAGCAGCGCTTTGGCGACTGCGCGGTGCTGGAGATAAGCGAAGAGGGCGATCCTTCGCCCGAAGGCGGGATCACCGTGCGCAGCGCGCCGGCCGGCGTCGAGCCGCTGGTGAAGTTGGCCGGCGAAGGCGGGGAGATCGCTTCGCGCAGCAGCAGTGCCGAAGATCTCGCGCAGCAGGTCGCCGATACCCGCCGGACCCAGGCGCGGTTGGAGAACGAACATGCCCGGCTGCTGGAATACCAGCGCCGCGGCGACTTGAAGATGGCCGACCTGCTGACCCTGTCGCAGCGCCTGGCCGAGATCGAGAGCGGCTTGCAGCAGGCCGGCCAGGAAGCGGCGCAACAGAAGCGGCGCATCGACACGCAACGGTTGACCATCAACTTCAGCGCGGTCGGCACCGAACAGCGGCGCAGCGAATTGGGTCAGGCCCTGTCGGAGACCGGTGAAATCTTCACCGGCAGCGTGGCCGTGGTGATCCGTTTTATCGCCGGGGTGTTGCCCCCGGCGATTTTGCTGGCGGTGCTGGCGTGGGTGGCCAGGGTATGGTGGCGCCGGCGGAAGCGGCAGAAGCTAGCTTGACCCCCCTGTAGGAGCGGCTTCAGCCGCGACCGTGGGCTGTCGGTTCACGGTCGCGGCTGAGGCCGCTCCTACAGGAAAGCGTGGAGGTAACTCGCTAGCGAAGCCTCAACCCTCGTCTTCCTCGAATTCGACGAACACGTCCAGCTCCAGCGCCAGTTCCTGCACCGCATCGCGCACCTTCTGCGCGGTGGCGTCGTTGCCGGCTTCGACCTCGATCTCGTGCGTGCCCGGGCCTTCGTCATCGGACAGGCCAGCGGAGCTGGAATCGTCGTCGTCCAGATGTGGCATCAAGTCGTCCACTTCCTCGACGTGTTCGATCCCCTCAATGCTCAGCAGCAGGTTGCTGATGGCGCGGGCGTCGTCCTCGCTGCCGGTGATGCGCAGGCGCAGGGTGGGCATGGTTGGGTCTCCGTTACGTGGAGCTCCAGCCTAGGCAGGGGCGCGAAAAAAAGAAGTGAGGACGCCAGGCCTGGCACAGCCCGCGTTCATGGCATCCCCATCAACTCCGCCGGCAAGGGTGGCAACGGTGTGCGCTCGTCCAGGGCTTCGCGCCGCAGCCACTCGATCATCAGTTCGGCTGCCGCATTGGGTGGCTGGTGCTCGGGATGGACGATGTAATAGGCGTAGCGCGGACGCAGCGCCGGGCCCGGCAGGCGCACCAGTTCGTAGCGCTGCAGATAGGGTTGGGCCACCAGCTTGCGCGCCAGTACCGCACCCATGCCATACACCGCTGCGCGCAGTGCCTCGGTGCTGTCACTGAAACTGTGCATCGGCGGCAGGCGCGCGCCGCGTACGCCGGCCGCGCGCAGCCAATCACGCCAGCTTTGCGGCGACATGTCCGACAGCAGCGGCAACTGCAGGATGTCGGCCGGGCCCTGGAGGTCGGCCAGCTGCGGTAGCGCCGGCGAGGCAACCGGGAACAGTGCGTCTTCCATCAAGGGCAGCGCGGTCAGCCCCGGCCAGCGCCCGGGCCCATAGCGAATCCCCAGGTGGGGGCCGCTGTCTTCGAAGCGGGTGAGGGCACTGCCGGTGTGGATCTCCAGCCGCACATGCGGATGCAGCGCGCAAAAGCGCGGCAGCCGCGGCAGCAGCCAGCAATAGGAGATCGAGTGCAGGGTGGTCAGCCGCAGCGGCACGGTTTCCGGCGGCGGGTGCAGGTCGCCGGCGACTGCGCCGATGTCGGCCAGTGCCGCGCTGGCGGCATCGGCGAGCTGGCGCCCTTCGGCCGTCAGGGTGACGCCGCGCGCATGGCGCTGGAACAGGGGGGTGCCCAGGATCGCCTCGAGCTTGCGCACATGGTGGCTGACCGCGCTGGCGGTCAGGTGCAGCTCCTCGCCGGCCAGGGCGAAGTTCTGGTGGCGCGCGGCGACGGCGAAGACACCCAGCGCGGGAAGCAAGGTAGGGCGAAGGTTCAAGGGCGAGCCACGAATCAGATTTGTCGCTGCGCGTGATACTACGCGCTTGTCGGCCCTGGCGGTCGGGAGGAAGCTGGCGGCCCTCCGGTCCCTCCTTGGCGCCATGGCCGTTCCCTCCGCTCCCGTCCAGCGCCGCGTGGTGTTCGATTTCGAAATCGACTTCAGCAATGGGGGTGGGCTGCAGGGGCAGGACTTCCGGCTCGACATCGAGGGCGAGGACATCGATGACGCGGCCCTGGCCGACTACATCGTGCGTGACCTGCGCCTGCTGATGGTCGGCAGCGTGCGAATCCTGCATCGCCGGATCATCGTTGAATCCCACAAGCGCAGCCCAAAGGAAATGGCATGAACGATCTGGCCCAGGCCGACACCACCCTCGCGCGCGGGCGCGACTGGCGCACCCCGCTGGAACTCGGTGTGCTCGGCGCGATCTGGGGGTGCTCGTTCCTGTTCATGCGCATCGCCGCCGAGCCGTTCGGGCCGCTGGCCCTGGTCGAGGTGCGGCTGATGTTGGGGGCGCTGGTATTGTCGCCGTTCCTGTGGAAATCGCGCGCGCTGTTTCCGCCCAAGCGTTGGCTGTGGCTGGCACCGATCGGCCTGGTGAACTCGGCCATTCCTTTCCTGCTGTTCGCCTGGGGCGCCGAGCGTGCACCGGCGGCGATCGGTGCGATCTGCAATGCGATGACGGTGTTGTTCGCCGCGCTGGTCGCGTTCCTGTTTTTTGGCGAGAAGATTGGCCTGCGCCGGGCGCTGGCCCTGCTGGTCGGCTTCGTCGGCGTGGTGGTGCTGGCCACGGGCAAGTCGGCCGGCCTGAGCATCGGTCCGGCGGTATTCGCCGGCGCCTTGGCTTCGCTGCTGTATGGCGTTGGCATCAACCTGGTCAAGCGCCACATGACCGGCCTGCCGCCGGCGGCCTCCGGCGCGGCCACCCTGGGCTGCGGTGCGATCCTGCTGCTGCCGTTGGCGGCCACGCACTGGCCGCAGGCGCCAGTGCCGGCGATTGCCTGGGCCAGCGCGATTGCCCTGGGCGTGTTCTGCACTGGCTTCGCCTTCCTGTTGTACTACCGGCTGATCTACCGGGTAGGGCCGGCGCTGGCTTCGACCGTCACCTACCTGATCCCGGTGTTCGGCGCGCTGTTCGCCTGGTTGTTCCTGCATGAGCCGATCACCCTGCGCATGCTGGCCGCCGGGGCGCTGATCCTGGGCAGCGTGGCCTTCAGCCAGAAGCGCTGAGGCCGGCTGCGTCATTTGGTCAGCGGCGCGCCCGCGCCGGAAGGTGCATGCTGGGCATGGCCGCCGCGCTGCGGCGCCTTCACCCAACGCTCCGGAGGTTTCCATGCAAGCCCTCGTCTATCGCGGCCCCGGCCGCAAGGAATGGACGCAGGTGCCGGCGCCGACGCTGCTTGCGCCGACCGACGCCATCGTCCGCATCACCCACACCACGATCTGCGGCACCGACCTGCACATCCTCAAGGGGGACGTGGCGACGGTAGAGGCCGGACGCATCCTCGGTCACGAAGGCGTCGGCGTGGTCGAGCAGGTCGGCGCGGCGGTGGCCAACTTCAAGCCCGGCGACCGCGTGCTGATTTCCTGCATCACCTCGTGTGGCCGCTGCCCGAATTGCAAGAAGCAGTTGTACGCGCACTGCAGCGACGGCGGCTGGATCCTCGGCAATCGCATCGATGGCACCCAGGCCGAGCAGGTGCGCATCCCGCATGCGGACAACAGCCTGTACCCGGCGCCGGACGGGGTCGACCCGGAAGCGCTGGTGATGCTCAGCGACATCCTGCCGACCGGCTTCGAGATCGGCGTGCTCAATGGCCAGGTGCAGCCCGGCGATGTCGTGGCGATCGTCGGTGCCGGCCCGATCGGCATGGCGGTGCTGCTGACCGCGCAGTTCTATTCGCCGGCACGCATCGTGATGATCGACACCGACCCGGCACGACTGGAGACGGCGCGGCGCTTCGGCGCCACCGACCTCATCGATGCCGGCAATGGCGATGCGGCGCAGCAAGTTCTTGCGCTCACCGAGGGGCGCGGCGTCGACGTGGCGGTGGAGGCGGTGGGCATTCCGGCCACGTTCGATACCTGCCAATCGATCCTGGCGCCGGGCGGGCGCCTGGCCAATGTCGGCGTGCACGGCACGGCGGTGGAGCTGAAGTTGCAGGACCTGTGGATTCGCAATGTCACGATCCGCACCGGCCTGGTCTGTACCTACAGCACACCGATGCTGCTGGAGACGCTGAAGACCGGCAAGGTCGATCCGGCCCAGCTGGTGACGCATCGTTTTGCGCTGGATGAGGTGATGCAGGCCTACGAGGTCTTCGGCAATGCCGCCCAGGCCAAGGCAATGAAGGTGATCCTGCACGCGCCATGAGCGCGTGCAGGATGACGACGCAAGGCCGGCGCCTATTTCGGCGTGCGCACCGGCAAGGCCACGTTGCACAGGTCGATATGCCCGGCCGGGCGCTTGTAGAAGTCATCGACGCGGTTGCGCCGCGCCTCGGTGGCTTCGCGGAACGTCTGGCTATCGGTGCGCAGCAGTTGCAGCGGCGTGCGCTCGGCGGGCGCGACGTCGCTGGCCAGGCGAATGGCCTTGATCGGCGTACGCTGGCC
This sequence comes from Stenotrophomonas sp., assembly GCA_035539015.1. Classification (GTDB taxonomy): domain Bacteria; phylum Pseudomonadota; class Gammaproteobacteria; order Xanthomonadales; family Xanthomonadaceae; genus Stenotrophomonas_A. Next base: position 27,973 of record DATLJF010000157.1, read on the forward strand.
CGGGTCTTCATAGAAGCCCATCGGCTCGGGGCCGCGCGCGGTGGCGCTGAGCAGTTCCATGCCCTTGACCACGCGGCCAACCACGGTGATGTTGTTGTCGAGCTGGCGCGGCGACTGCCCGATCACCACGTACAACTCGGCGCCGACGCTGCTGTCCGGCGCGTTGTTGCGGCCGGCGCCGACGGCGCCATAGCAGTGGGCGATCCAGCTTTGTACGTCGGCGCCATCGCGTCCGACCGGGAAACCCTCGACGAACCCGACTTCCTTCGCCCAGCCGTCGCTATCGGGCAGGCGCGAGAACGCCAGGCCCTTGGACGGGCGGGCAAACTCGGCCGGCAGGTGGGTCTTGGCCTTGCCCATTGGTTTGGCCTTGGCCGGGTCGTCGGCATCGGCGTCGCCAAACTGCACGACGAAGTTGTCCTGCGCCCGGTAGATCGAGGTGCCGTCCCAGAAGTGTTCGTGGGCGAAGGTGCGGATATTGTCGACGTGGGCGGGCGCGAACTGGGGGGCCAGTTCGATGATGACGCGGCCGCTGGCCAGTTCCAGGTATAGCGTGTTGGCCGGGTCGAGCGTGCGCCAATCGCCGGCTGGCGAAGCGTCGAGGATCTGTTGCGCGCTGCGGTAAGGCGCGGCGGCGGCGAAGGCGGGCAGGGCAACGAGCAGGGCGCAGGCGAGCAGGCGGGCGGTCGGACGCATGGACGAAAGCCGGTAGGGAGTCGCCCGATTCTGGCCTGCCCGTGGCGCCGAGCGCCACTGCTTTCAGCGGCCGGGCTTGCGCTTGACGTACAACTGCTTGCGCACCTTGGCCACGACCTCGCCCTGCGAATCGATCACGTCGGTGTCGAACCAGCGCAGGGTCTTCTCGCCACCGGCGGTGGCCGCACGCAGTTGGTCGAGCACGCCGTCGTCGATGCGGAACTCGGCAAACACCGTGCCGCGGCCGGGTTTGACGAAGTCGATGCTGCCGGCCTTGTCCCAGACGTAGTAGTCGCTGCCGATGTTCTGCATCACCAACAGCATCCAGAACGGATCGGTCATGGCGAACAGGCTGCCGCCGAAATGAGTGCCGACGTAGTTGCGGTTCCAGGGCCGCATGCGCAGTTCGACCCGCGCATAGCGGTAATCGTCCGAGACCCGGGTAACGCGGATGCCGGGGAACAGGAACGGCGGCCAGAGGTTCAGGCCGAGGCGGAACAGCGAGGCTTTCATGGTGCGGCGTCGAGGTAGGCCAGGGAGGTGGCAAGCCTACCATACGCGCCGGTACGGATGGCCGTTGTGCCGGCCATCGCGTCGGTCAGAACATCAGCGCGGACATCTTGCGGCGGTAGCGCCCGACCAGATCTTCGTCCTCGATGACCCGGAACGCATCGATCAGGGTCTTCTTCGGCAGGCCGTCGCCGTAGCTGCGGTCCAGCCGCAGCAATTCGATGAAATGCGCCAGCGCCGCCTCGTCGGCGCCATCGAGCAGCAGGCGCACGCCGAGCAGGTGGCGCGCCCGCAGGTCGTTGGCATCGGCGGCCAGCGCTTGTTCGATCTCGGCCTGCGAGGGGGCATCCTTCAATGCGTTGGCAAAGCCCAGGCGCGCATGCGCGCGCACGGCGCGGTCGTCAGTGGCGAGGTTGGCCGGCAGCGCGTCGAGCAGGCGGCCGGCTTCGTCGGCGTCGCCGGTGCGCAGCAGGGCCAGGGCGAGGTCGAGCTTCAGCTCTTCCTTGTCCGGTTCGGCGGCGATGGCGGCGCGTAGCTGGGCCACTTGCTCGGTCGGGTCCAGCGGCGCGATTTCGGTCGGCGCTTCTTCCACGGCCGCGGCCGCCGGCTCGATGCCGTGCTGGGTGAGGAATTCGCGCAGCTGGCCCTCGGGCAAAGCGCCCGGGAAGCCGTCCACCAATTGTCCGTCCTTGACCAGGAATACCGTCGGCACCGAGCGGATCTGGAACGCGGCGGCAATCTGCTGCTCCTGGTCAACGTCGACCTTGGCCAGCTCGAAGGCGCCGTTGTACTCGGCGGCTAGCTTTTCCAGGATCGGCGTCAGGCTCTTGCAGGGGCCGCACCAAGTGGCCCAGAAATCCACCAGCACCGGCACCTGCAGGGACTTCTGCAGGACTTCGGTCTCGAAGGTCGCGGTGACGGCGTCGAATACGTGCGGCTTGTCGGACATGGGCAAGGGGGCAGGAGAGGAGAACCCCACTATGGTGGCAAATGCGCCGGTCTCAAGCATGAAGACCGATGACTTTTGCGCGGCCTTCACGCATGCTCGCTGGGCATAGGCGAAGGGGGATGCCATGGGAAGTGCCGACGGCGCCCGGCGCGGCGCGTCGGATCTGTCGAGCTTGTCGCGCCTGTTGCCGGGCTGCGATGTGGAGCTGGTGCTGCTGGATGCCCACGCGCCGGCTGCCACGGTTCACCGCGGGGTCCACGACCAGGCGCTGTTGTGCACCCTGCAGACCGGGTTCGCCTGCCGTGGACGTTTCGTGTTGCCGGCCGACCGCTGGCTGCTGGCCAGCTTTCAACAGACCGATGAGTCGGTGAGTTGGTGCCACGGTACGCCGTTGTCCAATGGCAGCCTGCTGACCCTGGCGCCCGGCGCATCGGCTGATTTCGTGCTCAGTGCCGGCAGCGCGCTCACCTGGGCCCTGTTGCCGCAGACATGCTGGCAGCCTGCCGCGCACGCGCTGGCGTTTGCCCAGGCCGACGCAGCCGAGCCGCGGTCGGCCCACCTGCACTTGCCCGTCGGCCACCCGCTGCAGCGGTTCTATCTCGAACTTGGCGAGCGGCTCGGCGAGGAGCGCGCGCAGCTGTCGGACCGGTTCCTGGACGAGATCGTGCAACACCACGGCCGTGCGCTGGCCCAGGCCGGCGAGCATGGCCGCGCCATCAGTGGCCGTGGCCGCCGCACCCATTACCGGATGCTGCGCCGGGCCGAGGACTACCTGCGCACGAACTTGCGCCACAACCTCTACATCAACGACATCTGCAACGTGACCGGGGTCAGCGAGCGCGCGCTGCGCTACGCCTTCGACGACCTGCTGGGCATGTCCCCCAATCGCTATCTGTCGATGCTGCGCCTGTGCGCGGCCTACCGGGGGCTGGCGGACGCCGATCCGCAGCGCAGTTCGGTCAAGGCGATCGCGCTCAGTTGCGGCCTGTGGGATCTGTCGCGCTTTGCCGAGAACTACCGCCGCCTGTTCGGCGAGCTGCCGCGCGAGACCTTGAACCGCCCAACCGACTGACCACGGCAATGCGACAATCTGCTGCATCGCGCGCCGGTGAGGCGCGTCGCAGCAGGAGACAGGCGTGGACAAGCGGATGCAATGGGGGCGTGGCGTCGCCATGGGGTTGTTGCCGTGGCTGGTGCTGGTAGTGGCCACCTTCGGGCTGATCGTGGCCGGCTACTCGCAGTGGCGCTACCCCGTGGCGCTGCTGGGCGCGACCGGCATCGAGCATGCGACCGCGTTCTGCCTGCTGGGGTTCGTCCTGCCCGGCGCGCTGGCCGCGTTCGCCGCACTGGCGCTGTTCGCCGCCGGTTCGGCCAAGCGCTCCTGGAATTATCGCGTCGGCGTGCAGCTGCTGTTCCTGTCCGGCCTGGCGTTCGCGGGCATGGGCCTGTTGCCGCTGGATCCCACTGACCTGGAAGGCCGCGCAACGCAGTGGCATTCGGCCGCCTGGTTGCTGTGGGAGGTGTCCTTCATCCCGGCGATGCTGGCGCTGGGTCTGGCCACCTTCGCGCGCGACCGGACCCTGGCCTGGCTGTGCTGGGGCGCTGCGGCGGTGGTCCTGGTGACCGGCTTCGTGCCGCTGCTGCCGGCTCCGCTGGCGCAGCGGCTGGGCTTTGCGGCCTGGGCCGGCTGGTTCGGCCTGGCTGCCGCGCGCTGGCCGCCGCGGGCGTGAGCTCGGTTCGGCCTGGCCAGCCTTGCGCCCGGTAAGGGAAAGGGAGGCGTAGCGGTCAGGGTTTGGTCCCGCCTGCTGCACTGCGGTACCCTTTGACGCTTTGCGCCGTCGCGTCCCGACCGTCTCCATGTCCTCCGCCGATACCCACGCCTACGACCCGCAGCAAGTCGAATCCGCCGCCCAGCAGTTTTGGGACGCCACTCGCGCCTTCGAGGTCGACGAAACTTCCGACAAGCCGAAGTTCTATTGCTTGTCGATGCTCCCGTATCCGTCCGGTGCGCTGCACATGGGCCACGTGCGCAACTACACCATCGGCGATGTGATCAGCCGCTACCAGCGCATGATCGGCAAGAACGTGCTGCAGCCGATGGGCTGGGATGCGTTCGGCCTGCCGGCGGAGAACGCGGCGATCAAGAACAAGACCGCGCCGGCGAAGTGGACCTACGCCAACATCGAGCATATGCGTGGCCAGCTGAAGTCGCTGGGCTATGCGATTGACTGGTCGCGCGAGTTCGCCACCTGCCGGCCCGAGTACTACGTGCACGAGCAGCGCATGTTCACCCGGCTGATGCGCAAGGGCCTGGCCTACCGCCGCAATGCGGTGGTGAACTGGGACCCGGTCGACCAGACCGTGCTGGCCAACGAGCAGGTCATCGATGGCCGCGGCTGGCGCTCCGGCGCGCTGGTGGAGAAGCGCGAGATCCCGCAGTGGTTCCTGCGCATCACCGACTATGCGCAGGAACTGCTGGACGGCCTGGACACGCTGGAAGGCTGGCCGGAATCGGTCAAGACCATGCAGCGCAACTGGATCGGCCGCTCCGAGGGCCTGGAAATCCAGTTCGACGTGATCGACGCGCAGGGCGCGGCGGTCGAGCCACTGCGGGTGTTCACCACTCGCCCGGACACCTTGATGGGCGTCACCTTCGTCTCGATCGCCGGCGAGCATCCGCTGGCGCAGCACGCTGCCGCGCACAACCCGGCGTTGGCGCAGCTGCTGGCCGGGCTGAAGCAGGGCGGCGTGTCCGAGGCGGAACTGGAAACCCAGGAAAAGCGCGGCATGGATACCGGCCTGAAGGCCGTGCATCCGATCACCGGCGAGCAGGTGCCGGTATGGGTGGCCAACTTCGTGCTGATGGGCTACGGCACCGGCGCGGTGATGGCGGTGCCTGGCCATGACCAGCGCGATTTCGAATTCGCGCACAAGTACCAGCTGCCGATCCGCCAGGTCATCGCGCTGAAGTCGCCGCGCAACGCCGCTGAGCAGCAGTACGACGCCAGCACCTGGCACGACTGGTATGGCGACAAGACCCGCGAGCTGGAACTGGTGAATTCCGGCGAGTTCGACGGGCTCGATTACTACGGCGCCTTCGAAGCCCTGGCCGAGCGCTTCGAGCGCCAGGGCCGTGGCCAGCGCCGGATCAACTACCGCCTGCGCGACTGGGGCGTGAGCCGGCAGCGCTACTGGGGCTGCCCGATCCCGGTGATCTACTGCGCCAGCTGTGGCGCGCTGCCGGTGCCCGAGGACCAGCTGCCGGTGGTGTTGCCCGAAGACGTGCAGTTCAGCGGCACCGGCTCGCCGATCAAGACCGATCCGGAATGGCGCAAGACCACCTGCCCGCAGTGTGGCCAGGCGGCCGAGCGCGAGACCGACACCTTCGACACCTTCATGGAGTCGAGCTGGTATTACGCCCGCTACACCTCGCCGGGTGCGCGCGACATGGTGGACAAGCGCGGCAACTATTGGTTGCCGGTGGACCAGTACATCGGCGGCATCGAGCACGCGATCCTGCACCTGATGTATTTCCGCTTCTATCACAAGCTCATGCGCGACGCGCGGCTGGTGGACAGCGACGAGCCGGCGACCAACCTGCTGACGCAGGGCATGGTGATCGCCGAAACCTTCTATCGCCAGAATGGCGATGGGTCCAAGGACTGGATCAACCCGGCCGATGTCGAGGTCCAGCGCGACGAGCGTGGCCGCGTCGTCGGCGCGACCCTGGTCGCCGATGGCCAGCCGGTGCAGATCGGCGGCACCGAGAAGATGTCCAAGTCGAAGAACAATGGCGTGGATCCGCGGACCATGGTCGAGAAATACGGCGCCGACACCGTGCGCCTGTTCTCGATGTTTGCCGCCCCGCCGGAGCAGTCGCTGGAATGGAACGAGGCCGGCGTGGACGGCATGTCGCGCTTCCTGCGCCGGCTGTGGACGCAGGTGGAGCGGCACGCCGACGCCGGCCCCGTGGATGCCCTGGAGGTGGCTGCGCTGGACAGTGCGCAGAAGGCGATGCGCCGCAAGACCCACGAAACCATCGGCAAGGTCGGCGATGACTACGGGCGCCGGCACAGCTTCAACACCGCCATTGCCGCGGTGATGGAACTGTCCAACACCCTGGCCAAGTTCGAGGACGACAGCGCCGCTGGCCGCGCCGTCCGCCAGGAGGCACTGGAAGCGATGGTGCTGCTGCTCAACCCGATCACCCCGCATGCCAGCCACGCGTTGTGGCAGGTGCTGGGCCATCGCCAGACCCTGCTGGAAGACCTGCGCTTCCCGCAGGTGGATACCGCCGCGCTGGTGCGCGATGCCCTGACCCTGGCGGTGCAGGTCAATGGCAAGCTGCGCGGCACGATCGAGGTCGCGGCCGACGCCGGGCGCGAGCAGATCGAGGCGCTGGCGCAGGCCGAGCCGAACACGGCGCGGTTCCTGGAAGGGCTGAGCGTGCGCAAGGTCATCATCGTGCCCGGCAAGATCGTCAACATCGTCGCCGCCTGAGGGTGGCGAGGGCGTGCGCGCGGCGACCTCAAGCCGCGTTCACGCCGGATCGGGCAGCCTTGGCGCAGCCCGCTCGCAGCCCGCATCCGGGTTGCCGCCCTTCGCCCGCTGCCCCAGACTGTCTCCATGACCCGAGTCCCGCACACGTTCCTCCTCGCACTCGTCCTGACCCTGGGCCTGAGCGCCTGCGGCTTCCACCTGCGCAACAAGCTCAGCCTGCCGGCGGACACGCCGGCGGTGAAGGTGCAATCGGCCGCGCCCTACAGCGAATTGGTCAAGATACTCAACCGCGGCCTGGTCGCGGCCGGCGCCACTTTGGCCGATGAAGATGCCAAGACCGGCTTTGCCACGCTGCAGGTGCTGTCCGAGCGCTGGGGCGACCTGCCGATCGCGATCGACGCAGAAGGCCGTGCGCAGGAATACAGCCTGCGCTACGCGGCGATCTTCACCCTGCTGCGTGCCGATGGCACGGTGCTGGTGCCGCAGCAGGTGATCGAGCTGTCGCGCGACTACGTTTCGCCGCCGCAGGACGCCACGGGTACCGCGACCGAGCGCGAGATCCTGGCCACCGAGCTGCGCCGCGACATGGCCGCCTCGATGCTGCGCCGGATCGACAGCGTGGTGCGTGCGCGCCTGGAGCACGGGCAAGGCCTGGAGAGCCCGGGCGCGCCGGTACCGGCGCCGACCCCGTCGCCTGCGCCCGTGCAGCCGCCGGTGCAGTGAGCGCGCCTGCGCGCTGCCGCTGACGCCCGCCGCCCATGGAACTTCGCCCCGAACAGCTCGCCAGCCAGAGCGGCCAGCCGTTGCAGCCGGTCTACCTGATTGCCGGCCCTGAAACCTTGCGCGTGCTGGAAGCGGCCGACGCCATCCGCGCCCGCGCGCGCGCCGATGGCATTGGCGAACGCGAAGTATTCGATGCCGATGGCCGCGATTTCGACTGGAACCAGCTCGAACAGAGCTTCAACGCGCCGAGCTTGTTCAGCGCACGGCGCCTGGTGGAAGTACGCCTGCCCAGCGGCAAGCCGGGCAAGGAGGGCGCCGAGGTCATCAGCGGCTTCTGCGCCAATCCGCCGCCGGACGTGGTGTTGTTGATCACCGCCAACGATTGGAGCAAGGCGCACCACGGCAAGTGGGCCGACGCCATCGCCCGTCTTGGCACGATTGCCGTGGCCTGGGCGATCAAGCCACACGAATTGCCGGAATGGATCGAGCGCCGACTGCGCGCCAAGGGCCTGCGCGCCGATGCCGATGCGGTGCAGCGCTTGAGCGAGCGGGTGGAGGGCAACCTGCTCGCCGCCGCGCAGGAAATCGACAAGCTGGCATTACTCACCGATGGCCAGGCCCTGGACCTGGCGGCGATGGAATCGCTGGTGGCCGACGCGGCGCGCTACGACGTGTTCCGGCTGGCCGAGGCGACCTTGTCGGGGCAGCCGGCCGCGGTCGGACGCATGCTCGCCGGCTTGCGCGGCGAGGGCGAGGCGGTGGCCGGGTTGATGCCGATCCTGATCAAGGAACTGCTGCGCACCGCCGCGCTGGCGCGGGTGCAGGCGCGTGGCGGCAATCTGGGCGGCGAGATGAAGGCGCAGGGCATCTGGGAGTCGCGCCAGGCGCCGTTCAAGCGCGCGCTGGCGCGGCATGCCGAACCGCGGCGCTGGGAGCGATTCGTCGCCGAGGCGTCGAAAGTCGACCGCATCGCCAAGGGCCGCGGCGATGGTGATGCCTGGGTGGCGCTGGAGCGCTTGCTGCTGGCGGTGGCAGAGGCGCGCGCCGTGCGCCTGCTCGTGGCAGGCTGAGCGCAGCGCGGCGATGCACGCCCCGCATGCCGAGCAGGGCCTGGTGCTGTGCTACGGCGGTACCTTCGATCCCATCCACGACGGCCACCTGGCCATCGCGCGCGCCGCCCGCGACGCCTTCGAGGTGCCGGTGGCACTGATACCGGCGGCCGACCCGCCGCATCGCGCGCCACCGGGCGCCAATGCCGCGCAGCGGGCACACATGATCTCCTTGGCCATCGCCGGCGAACCGGGCCTGCGCCTGGACCTGCGCGAGTTGCGGCGGGCGCAGCGCCTGGACCGGCCGTCCTACACCTACGACACGTTGCAGGAGCTGCGCCACGAGCATGGGCCGGCGCGCCCAATCGCCTGGCTGCTCGGGGCCGACAGTTTCGTTGGCCTGCCGCAGTGGCATCGCTGGAAGGAACTGGGCGGGTTGGCGCACCTGGTCATCGCCGAGCGTCCCGGCAGCGCCCTGGACGCGGCGTTGCCGCCGGCGCTGGCAGCCTGGGCGCAGGGCCGCTGGGCTGAATCGGCGCAGGTGCTGGCGCAGGAGCCGAGCGGGCGCTTGTGGAGGCTGCAGCAGCCGCTGCGTGACGAGTCGGCCAGCCAGGTGCGCCGCGCGATCGCCGAAGGCGGTGATGGCCGGGCCTGGCTGCCGCCGGCGGTGGCCGAGTTCATTGCGGCCGAGCACCTGTACGCCATGCCTGCCAGCTGAACGCGCCAGCGACGCCATTTGCCTATAATTCGCCGCATTCCCCTCGAGTTGCCCGCTTTGACCAGCCAAGCCCAAGTCATCAAGACCCGCATCCCCACCCCGCCGCCGGCACTGCCGCTGCTGCTTTCCACGGTTCGCGATGCGCTCGCCGAGCTCAAGGGCAAGGACGTGGTCGAGATCGACGTTCGCGGCAAGTCCAGCGTGGCCGACTTCATGGTGGTGGTCTCGGGTACTTCGACCCGCCATGTGAAGTCGATTGCCGATGAGGTAGTGAAGTTCGCCAAGCGCCTGGACCTGATGCCGTTGGGCGTGGAAGGCGAGCGCGAGGCGGAGTGGATCCTGGTGGACCTGGGCGATGTCATCGTCCACGTGATGCTGCCGCGGGTGCGCGAGTTCTATGCGCTGGAGCGGTTGTGGACGGTGGGCGACCAGCGTCCGGTCGATCTCGAAGACGAAGACGAGTGATCGCGGCGGTGCCGCGGCGATGAAGGCGCGGCTGGTGGCCACTGGCGAGCGTGCGCCGGCGTGGGTGGCGCAGGGGTTTGCCGAGTATCAGAAGCGGTTGTCGCACTGGTTGCCGCTGGAATTGGTGGAGATCGAGCCCGGTCTGCGTGGCAAGGGCCGCGATGGGCAGCGGGCGATCGATGATGAGGGCCGGCGGGTGTTGGCGGCGTTGCCGAAGCAGCCGTATGTGGTGGCGCTGGATGTGCCGGGCAAGCCGTACAGTTCAGAGCAGCTGGCACAGCGGATGGAACATTGGCGCACGTTGGGGCGCGATCTTGCGTTCTTGATCGGCGGCCCCGAGGGGCATGCGGCGGATGTGCTGAAGGTGGCCGATGAGCGTTGGTCGCTGGGGCCGTTGACGTTGCCACATATGTTGGTGCGGTTGGTGGTGGCCGAGCAGTTGTATCGGGCTGCGGCTATGTTGGCTAATCATCCTTATCATCGGGCCTAAAGCGGTACGGCGCGAGTTGGTCGCGCGGCGTCCGGGGGCAAACCCTTTCCGGGACACGCCGTGAACCCATCCTTGGGGGCTAATCGGCGACATCCTTGTCGCCGATTGTCCCGGAAAGGGTTTGCCCCCGGACGCCCGATGGTTCTGCTCGCGGGTGAGGGAAGAGAAAAAAGAAAAAAATCAAAAAAAGCCCGGGCATTGCTGCCCGGGCTGCAACAACACACCCCTGTGTTTTCTTAGTTCCAGGTCACCTTCGCGCCGAGGGTGAAGTAGCGGCCCACTGCGCCGCTGAAGTGCAGCGGGTTGTAGTTGATCGCGCCATAGGTGGCCGGGTCGAGCGGTGCGGTGCGGTCGAAGACGTTCTGCACCGAGCCGAAGATCTCCAGTATGTCGGTCGCTTTCCAGTTGGCCGACAGGTCGAAGGTGGTGAAGGAGGCCAGGCTGCAGTCGCCCGGGGCCGGGGAGCCGTCGGCGCGGAAGTTCAGGCAGGTGTCGTCCTTCGAGCCGCCGGTCTCGGGCGTGTTGTCGATCGAGCTGATGTAATTGATGATGCCGCTCACCGACCAGGCGTTGTAGTTCCAGGTGGCACCGAAGTTCACGCGGTCCTTGGGCGTGCCGATGCAGTTGGTGACGTCGCAGTTGCCGTGGGTGCCGGCGTATTCGTGGGTGACGTCGCCTTCGGTGCGCTCGAACTTGCTGATGTGGCTCCACTGCAGGTCCAGGCGCAGGTCGCCGTAGGCACCCATCGGGATGTCCTGGCGGATGTCGGTGTCTACGCCTTCGACCTTGGACGAGTTGGCGTTTACGTACTGGGTGTTGATCGCCAGGATGCTGCCGGTGCCGGGAACGCCGTTGAGCAGGTCGGTGTCGCGCAGGACCTGGCCGTTGGCGATGGCGTCGGCGGTGGAGCCCTGGGCGATTTCGTCGCTGCGCTTGATCCGCCAGGCGTCGACCGTGATCGAGGTGGTGGTGGTCGGTTGCAGCACGATGCCCAGGCTGTAGCTCTTGGATTCTTCCGGCTTCAGGTCCGGGTTGGGCGTGGTGATGATCGCCACCGGCTGCAGGCCGCAGTCGTCCTGGGTGCCGCCGGGCGCGGGCGTGCCGTTGGGGCAGCGCACCGGATCGAGCGCGTTGGAGAAGGCGGCCAGGCCACCATCGCCGTTTTCGGCCGGGTTCGGCGCACGGAAGCCTTCGGCGTAGGTGCCGCGCAGGGCGAACCAGTCCACCGGATTCCACTTGAAGCCGACCTTCGGCTTCAAGGCGTCGTCGCCACTTTCGTATTTGTCATAGCGCGCGGCGGCCGAAAGTTCCAGGGTTTCCAGCACTGGCGCGGACAGTTCGACGTAGCCGGCGTACACGTTCTGGGTGCCGTCATAGGCGGAGTAGCCCAGGCCGATGATGTCGCCGACGTCGGTGTAGGTCTGGGGGGTCAGCGAGTTGGTCGTGCGCCGCCATTCGGTGCCGAAGGCCAGCGACAGCGGGCCGCCCTTGAGGTCGTAGATGGCGCGCGATGCGGTGAAGTCGAACATGTCCAGGCTGGACTTGGCGTAGGCGCGGATCTCCGGCGAGATGTAGTCGTACAGGCTCTGCGGATTGGCGTCCGAACCCAGGCCAATGTTCCACACACCGCCCGGGCAGGCGGCGTCGCCGAGTGCGCACTGCACGGCGCTGTAGCGCAGGAAGCCGCTGCGCTTGTTGACCAGGTTGGTCGAGGAGTGCAGGTAGGCGGTGTCGTAGTCCCACTCGCCCCAGGTGCCCTTGATGCCGGCCAGGAAGCGGATGAACTCATTGGTGTTGTCGGTGGTGCGGCCGCCGACGTCGGCGGCGTTATAGCGCACCCGCACTGGTTCGGCATAGGGGTTGTCGGGGTGGCCGACGCCCAGCACCACCGCGCCCGGGCCGCTGTTGGCGTTGACCGGGCCGCCGGGGTAGCCCCAGGCGCCGGAAACGTTGGACGGAGTGTTATGGAAGACGGTTTCCTTCTTCGAGTAGCCGAACTCGGTATAGACCTCGGCGCTGTCGCCAATGGCGAAGGTGGCGCGGCCGAAGACGTTGACGTACTTCTCTTCGGGGGTCAGGTCACGCCAGTCGGCCATGTCCCACAGGCAGCCGCCGCCGGCATCCTGCGGGCTGACGTCGGAGAGTTGGTCGCAGCCGGGCAGCGAGACCATGCTCGGCGGCGTGGTGCCAGGAACGAACACACTGCCTACCTGCGAATTGCCGCCGCCAGAGCCGCCACCGGTGATCGAGCCGCCGAGGAACTGGCTGCCGCCGGCGCTGTAGCCCCACGGCCGCAGGTCGCCGGTCCCGATCCACTTGCGGTTGCTGCGGTCGGAGACGCGGATCGAGTCGGTCTTGCCCACGTCCAAACTGAAGAATGCGTTCCAGCCGTCTTCGGCCAGGTTGCCGGTACCGGCGGTCAGGGTCGCCTTCTTGGCGTCGCCATCGCTGTCGTCGGACAGGCCGTAGGAGCCGCGCAGGATCGCGCCTTCGAAGTCGGTGCGCAGGATGATGTTGACCACGCCGGCGATGGCGTCGGAGCCGTAGATCGCCGAGGCGCCGTCCTTCAGCACCTCCACGCGTTCGACCGCATCGAGCGGGATGGTGCTGAGGTCGGTGAATACTTTCTGGCCGTCATCGGCCAGGCCGTAGGTGGCCATGCGCCGGCCATTCAACAGCACCAGGGTGGAGCCGGCGCCGAGGCCGCGCAGCGAGATGCCGGCGCCGCCGCCGGCAAAGCCGTTGCCGAAGGTCTTCGGAATCGAGCCGGCGCCATCGGAGGTCAAGGTCTGCAGATATTCGGCCACCGTGGTCTTGCCGGTGCGGTCGATGTCCTGGCGGGTGACGACCTGTACCGGGGAGGGGGTTTCGGTGTTGGTGCGAGGGATGTTGGAGCCGGTGACCGTGATGCGGTCCAGGTTGGTCGGAGCCTCGGACTCCTGTGCGAAAGCAGGCACTGCGACAGCGGGGGCGAGGATCGCCAGCAGCGAAACGAACAGGGGGCTACGACGGCGCGCCGGATGTGACGGGACTTGGCGGTTCACGGCTCTCTCCTGACAAAAGGTGAACAAACTTGGCAAAGATGTCGGAGGGGGAGCCGACTTTGCGAAATTTGGTTTCTTTCAGGTGAGTGAGTAGTGAAAGATTACTTAATGCGTGGCCGCGCAGTTGTGCTGGGAGTTAGGCTGGTGAATGCATTAATTTCCATTAATGCGCGGTATGTAGGCATTCCGCCAGAGGTTTGAGATAGGGCGCATACGGCAGCCACTTGGGGCTGCCCTCGGCTTGTGGCCGTGCACGCACCTGCACCGCGCTGGCCGTCACCACGCCACGCTGGCGTCCTTCGCTGTGCAGCATCGAAGGCACGTAGTCGATGCTGCAGAACGCGGCGACTTCCTTCATCACTGCCTCGGGTTCGCGCAACAGGCGGGCATAGGACACATCGAGGATGCGACCGGGCAGGCGTGCATGCCAATGCGCCATGAGCGCGCGGTAGTGCTGGTGGAAACCACCCAGTTCACCCAGGTCGTAGCTGTAAGGATTCGCCTCGGAAAACAATTCGCGCAGGTTGGAGAAACAGGTTTCCATCGGGTCGCGCACCATGTGCACGATGCGCGCCTGCGGCAGCGCTGCGGCAATGAAGCCCAGGTTGAGGAAGTTGGACGGCAGCTTGTCGGTGAAGCAGGCCTCGCCCTGCAACCGCCAGGCGGTGCTGTGCAGATAGCGGCGGCCGGCCTCGGGCAGGTCGGCGTGCGGCGCGCGCCGCACGATGTCTTCGTCCAGTACGCCACGGCAATGGTGGTCGGTGACGTAGCGCATGGCGCTGGTGAAATCGTATAGCTCGCCGATACCCTTGACCTGCGGTGAGCCGCACAGCATCTGCTCGAGCAACGTGGTGCCGGAGCGGTGCATGCCGACGATGAAGATCGGCCGCGCCGCACCACTGTCGCCTGCCACCTCGGGCAGCGCCGGCAATCCGTGCAGCGCCTCGAATAGCCGCTGCGTGCGTGCGGCGTCGTAATCCAGGGTGCTTCGCTTGTGCGCGCAACCCCGCATCAGTGCCTGCCACGCCTGGTCGTACTCGCCGAGATCGTCCAGGGTTTTGTGTAGCGCGAATTCCAGCAACGCCTTGTCCGCGGCAGTGCGCCCGGCACGGGCGAGCTCGCGGCCGATGGCAGCGGCGCCGTTGCGCTCGCGCGTTTGCCGGGCCAGCGCAGCCCGCAACCAATAGCCTTGCGCGATCTCCGGGGCGCGCCGCTGCGAGCGCACGATGTCCTGCTCGGCTTCCTCGAAACGCCCCAGGTACATCAGCACCTGTGCGCGCGCCAACAGGGTGGGGGGGAAATCCGGATCGGCGCGCCTGGCTTCGTCGAGATAGGTGATGGCCTGCTCGGGCAGGTTGGCGTAGGTCAGGTGCGAGGCCGCGGTGATCAGCCCCGGCACCGGCATGCGCGACGCCGGGCCAACGCGGCGCAACACCGCGAGCAGGGCGGGAATGTCATTGAAGGTGCGCAACCGCGCGACCATGCCGAGCAGCTGCGCCTGGGTGGCCTGCGGACTGGCCTGCGCGCGCTGCAGGCATTGCTCGGCGGCGCGGTAGTGGCCGGCCAGCGAGTGCAGGTAGGACAGTTGCAGCAGGCTGTCGACACGGCCCGGCGCCAGTTCGAGCACGCGCAGGTGGCAGGCAATGGCGGCATCGAAGTGACCGGCGGCGGCATGCTGTTCGGCCTGCGCGCCCAGGGCGGCGATCACGCTGGCGTTGGCGACGGTGCTCATTGGCCGAGTGTATGCAGGCGCGCCGCCAGTGGGGCCAGCGGCTCGCTATAGCGCTGCCAGGCATCGAGCGCACGGCGATGCACCGGGGCGCGGACCTGCGCGCTGCTGGCGGTGCTGACCGGTGCCACGTTGCGCTCGGGGTCGGCCAGGCCGGGCCAGGGCGGCAGTTGCAGGAAGTCGAGCAGGCCGGCGAGCGTGGCCTCCGTAGCTTCGACCAGGTCGCGATAGTCGACGATGCGCACCGCCTCTGGCGCTTGCGCCTGCCAATGCGCCATCCAGCGCTGCGCCAGTGCCACTTCATCGGCCAGCGCATCGAAGTCGTAGCTGTAGCCGTAGGCGCCGCCGGGGAACAGTTCCTTGTAGTTCGAGAAGGCCACGTCCATCGCGTCGCGCCGCACGCAAACGATGCGCGCCTGTGGCAACGCGGCCAGGATCAACGGCAGCTCGAACAGGTTGCGCGGGTGCTTGTCGATCGCCACCGCGGTAGCGGGTGCCGCCCGGCGCAGGCGTTGCAGGTAGGCGTGGCCGATCGCCGGCATGTCCTGGCTGGCGAGGAAATGCTGTGGGTCGGCGCACTGGCGCAGCCCGCGATAGAACTGGTCGGAGACTTCGCTGGCGCCCGCGGTCAGGTCGTTGCGCTCGCCCGCGCTGGTGACCCAGCCGTGGTTGCCGAG
>DATLJF010000158.1:0-6198 GCA_035539015.1 Stenotrophomonas sp.
GCCGGCCGACTGTTCCTGCGAAGCGGCGGAGATTTCGCTCATGATGTCGGTCACGCGCTGGACCGAGGCGACGATTTCGCCCATGGTCGCGCCAGCCTTGTGCACCAGCGCCGAGCCGTCGGCGACGCGGCCGACCGAGTCATCGATCAGGCCCTTGATTTCCTTGGCCGCGTTGGCCGAACGCTGGGCCAGGGTGCGCACTTCCGAGGCCACGACCGCAAAGCCGCGCCCCTGTTCGCCTGCACGTGCGGCTTCGACCGCGGCGTTGAGCGCCAGGATGTTGGTCTGGAAGGCGATGCCGTCGATGACCGAGATGATCTCGGCAATCTTCTTCGAAGATTTTTCGATGTCACCCATGGTGGTGACGACCTTGCCGACCACTTCGCCGCCTTGCGAGGCCACCGAGGCGGCGCCAATCGCCAGCTGGTTCGCCTGGCGGGCGTGTTCGGCGTTCTGGCGCACGGTGGAGGTCAGTTCCTCCATCGAGGCGGCGGTTTCTTCCAGGTTGGCGGCCTGCTGCTCGGTACGACGCGACAGGTCGCTATTGCCTGAGGCGATCTCGCCGGCGGCCGAGTTGATGGCGATGGACGACTGCTTGATGCGGCCGACGATCTCGGTCAGTTGCTCGGCGGTGGCATTGGCATCGTCGCGCATCCGCGCGAACACGCCCTGGAAGTCGCCGTGGATGCGTACGGTCAGGTCACCCTGCGACAGCGCGGCCAGCAGGTTGGAGACTTGCTCGATGGTGGCGCCGTTGGCGTCCAGCAAGCCGTTGAGCTGCTGTGCCAGCTGCAGGAAGAAGCCTTCCTTGCCGTCCAGCGAAACGCGGCCACCAAGGTCGCCGGCAGCGGCGGACTGGACGATGCGTGCCACTTCGTCTTCGACCTGGACTTCGACGCTGCGGTCGCGCCATTCGCACACGGTGCCCACGGCCTGGCCGTCGGCGTCGCGGATCATCGAAACGATCTGCGCGATGTGGGCATTGCCATAGCGCATCTCGCGACGTGCCGAGCCCTGCTTCTCCAGCTGGGCGACAAATTTCGGGTCAACCTGGCCGCCATGCTCGAGCACGGTGACGTTGTGGCCGACCAGCGGTGCATCGACCTCGAAGCCCGGCAGCGCTTCGCGGAAACCGTCGGCGTGCTGCTCGATGACCTGGTGCAGCGCCGGGTTGGTGTAGACCACCTTGAGCGCCGGGTCGGTAATGATCACACCGGTAGACGAAGCGTCCAGGGCGGTACGGATACGCAGGTTCTCCGCGGCTACGGCCTGGTCGCGCTCGATGCGCTCCTTCAGGTCGCGCTGCATGCGCTGCAGGGCGCGCATCAGGTCGCCGACTTCGTCGGCACCGCGCACGTCGATGCTGCCATCGAGCTTGCCGGTGGCCACGTCATTGGCCACGGTCACTGCGCCGCGCATGTTGTTGACCAGGGCGCGGGCGAACAGCCAGGCCAGCACCAGGCCGCCGGAAATGCCGGCCAGCATCGTCACCACGGTCAGGGTGACCGACGTGGCGTGCACGGTTTCGGCGCGTTCCTTGGCGACCTGGGCCATGCGGTTGTCTTCGGCGATCAACTTGCCGAGCGAGGCCTGCGCGGCCAGGTGCAGCTGGCGGGTCTCGCCAACGAAAGTGTCCACCGCGTCGTCGGGCAGGTTGAGCTCGATCATCTCGGTGACGCTGGCGTAGGAGGCCGAGGCCTTCTTCCAGTCGGCGACGAATTGGTCGTAGAACTTCTTCTGCTCGGGGCCGTGGATCAGCCGCGGATAGTCGGCGATGGTCTTATCGATATTCTTGCGCAGGGTAGCGGCCGTTTCCTTGGCTTCCTGCTTCACCGAGTCGCTGGCGCGCACCAGGCTCTGGTAGGAAGAGTTGCGGTATTCGCCGAGCATGCCGCGCAGCTCGCCGGCTTCGCGCACGCTGGACATCGACTCGCCCGCCAGGTCGGCCGTAACCGTATTGAGCGAGGCCAGGCCACGGTAGGCAATGATGCCCTGGATCAGCATGATCACCATGACGATGCCGAAGGTCAGCATCAACTTCGGCATGAGTTTGAGTTTGTTGATCCACTGCATGTACGCGTTCCTCTTCCAATGACGATGCCCGGCGGCAGGTCGGTCGCCGGACCGCGCCGAGCGGCGCGGAACGGCTCCGGGCGGCTCTTACTTGATGGTCGCCAGCTTCAGGCTGGACGGCGAGCTGACTTCGATTTCGGCGCGCGACGCATCGCGCTGGATCTTGCCGATGACGCACACATCCTTGCCTTCGAGGGTCTCCGGGGCGAAGGAGAACTTGCCGCGGTTGGCGCCGTCGATGCGGGCGGAGAAGGTGTGGCGCGGGAACATGCCGCCCATGTACAGGAAGGTCGGCTCGCCTTCCGAGCTCTGCGCATACTTGGCCTTCTCGACCTTGCCGCAGACCATGCCGTCCTTGCCGACATAGCGGGTCGCCATCTCCGGCGGAATCATTTCCTGCGACTGGGCCAGCAGATCGGCCGACAGGGTGGACAGGACCAGCGCGGGAATCAGGGTGTATAGGGCTTTCATGGGGTATCTCCGGAATGGGGAACTGTGACCTGCGGGGAGTGCCGGACAAGCCAGCACGCGGGCCTTGCAGCAGCTATCGGCGCCAGCGCGCGCAACTTGAATCGGCGAGATGAGAGCTAGGACACACTTCGGCCGATCCATCGCGTTGCTGTCAGGCGGCGCCTGACACCCGCGTCAGGCAGCTTCTTCGTGCAGCGCTTCGGACGGCGACAGGTCGGCGCTATCCAGCAGCGTCTCGATGTCGAGCAGGATCAACATGCGGTCGTCCTGGGTGCCAATGCCGGAGATGAAGCGGGTATCGACCGCCGCACCGAATTCCGGCGTCGGGCGGATCTGTTCTTCGCTCAGCGGGATCACATCCGAGACACTGTCCACGACGATGCCGACCACGCGATCCTCGACATTGAGCACGATCATCACGGTGAAGGCGTCATAGCGCGCCTCCTTCAACCGCAGCTTCAAGCGCAGATCGATGACCGGCACGATGGTGCCGCGCAAATTGATCACGCCCTTGATGTAATCCGGCGCATCCGGCACCCGGGTCACGGCGTCATAACCGCGGATTTCCTGCACCTTGAGGATATCGACCCCGTACTGCTCCTCGCCCAAGGCGAAGCTGAGGAATTCACCGCCGTGTCCGGCGGCAGGCTTTTTGTCGTTCATGGTGGCTCCGGGCGGGCACGTCGGGAATGGCGGGGTTGCCATGACAAGATCGGCGCGGGAGCGGGGAACTTTAGGGTGGGAATATTGAGGGCGCGCAGTGTTGGCGGTTGTTGGTGTCGGCTTGCGGCACGGGCCCCGAGCCGCCGGGTATCGGGGTCGCGGCTCCACAGACGTCCATGTCTGAGTCGCCGCCGTGATATCGGCTGCCCCTTTCCCCGGCCGTGGCGACGGCATCATTTCCATGAAGGCGGAAACGCCAACGGAGCGCGCTCCACTGACCCCGATCCCCGCCGTCTCGGCGCCAGGCGCTTTAATTTTCCCACTTCGTTTTGGGCGCGCTGGAGAGGGATAGAGGAATGGCAAAAGCAAAAGCAAAAGCCTTTACCCCATCTCTCTCATCTCACTCTCACCCTTCGCTCTTGCTCTTGCTCTTGCTTTCCCCAGCCGCCGTCGCCGTCTATCGGGACTGTGGGGGCATGGCCCTTTCGGGACAATCGGCGACATGGATGTCGCCGATTAGCCCCCATGGATGGGTTCACGGCGTGTCCCGAAAGGGCCATGCCCCCGCAGGCCGCAAGCAAAACCAAGCGAGCCGATCAATATCCCGAACGAAAAACTCGCAGCGCGCAGAAACCAGCGCGCGCGGCCGCAGGCCGCAACCTAAAACACCCCACTCTTGCGCGCATTGCGCTGCCGATCCACCCGGAAAATATACCGCTGGATAGCCTCATCCGCCCCCCGCGGCATCTCCTCGAAGCGCGTCCCGACGCGAAGGCTTTCCATCCCGTTGGGCAGCGTAAAACGAGCCTGGCTGCAGATCGCCAGTGCGACCGGAAACGGCGACTGGTCCGGCAGGCGCAGTTCGCAATGGCGGTACACATGGCCCACCTCCAGCAATGGCGAACCCGCCGGCAGGCTGATCGCCAGCCCGCCGCCACTGATGTCGATCACCCGCAACTGCAACGGCTCGCGCACCGGCTCGCCGTCTGCCTCCGGCTCGAAGGCAATCACGCACGTCGGTGAGTCGGTGATCGGGGTCTCCAGCCGATAATGTTCGCGCCGCTGCAGGTGGTAGATGCTGCTCGGCATCGGCGCGCGGAAGGCGACGTGGCCCTCGTGTTCGATGCGCTCCACATGGTCGAGGCGGAAGCGGATCCTTACCTTCTCCAGCTGCGCAAAACACAGCAGGTGGGTGGCCGCCGCGGCGGCGCGGTTGGAGGCCTCGTTGGGGCTGCCGTCCAGCAGCAGCCAATCCTCGTCTTCGTCCACTTCCAGCACCGCGCTGGGGAAGGACTGGTCACGCCCGCCGACATGGGCGCTCACCAGCGAGCGCTGGTCAATCAGCGCGCGCAGCAGGCCTCGCACCTGGCGGCGGTTGCGGACGAGATAACGGTCGTCCCCTTCCTCCGGCTCGGGATGCAAATGGTGTGCGTCGCGGATATCGCCTGGCAGCATGGAGCCCTTCGGTTGCAGGTGCATGATCGGTCGTAGCAAACGACTCCGACATGGTCTCCATATCGGCCGTACGGGCCGGAATTGTAGGGTAAACAGCGCTTATTGCGTGATGCCGTTCGCGCTTTGCCCGGGTCCGCGAGCGGACCCGGGCGGTTTCAGGCGACAGCAAAGGGCTTGGCAGCGCCGTGCGCCAGGCGCCGCACCAGCCGGCTGGCCGACGCGTCGGCATCGGCATCGGCACTGGCCAGGCGAAACAGCGACACCGCTTCGCGCAGCTCGCCGGCCTGTTCTTCCAGCGCGCGCGCCGAAGCGGTGGCTTCTTCCACCAGCGCCGCGTTCTGCTGGGTGGTCTCGTCCATCTGGGTGACGGTCTGGTTGACCTGCTCGATGCCGGCCGATTGTTCCTGCGAGGCGGCGGAGATCTCGCCCATGATGTCGGTCACGCGCTGGACCGAGGCAACGATCTCGCCCATGGTCGTACCGGCCTGGTGCACCAGCGCCGAGCCATCGGCGACCCGGCCGACCGACTCATCGATCAAGCCCTTGATCTCCTTGGCGGCGTTGGCCGAACGCTGGGCCAGGCTGCGCACTTCGCTGGCGACCACGGCGAAACCGCGGCCCTGTTCGCCGGCCCGCGCCGCTTCCACAGCGGCGTTGAGGGCGAGGATGTTGGTCTGGAAGGCGATGCCGTCGATCACCGAGATGATCTCGGCGATGCGCTTGGAGGAGGCCTCGATCTCGCTCATGGTGGTGACCACGCGGTTGACCACCTCGCCACCCTGCGAGGCGACCGACGCGGCACCGATGGCCAGCTGGTTGGCCTGGCGGGCGTGTTCGGCGTTCTGCCTGACGGTGGAGGTGAGCTCTTCCATCGAGGCGGCGGTCTCTTCCAGGTTCGCGGCCTGCTGCTCGGTACGACGCGACAGGTCGCTGTTGCCGGCGGCGATTTCGCCGGCGGCCAGGTTGATGCTGGACGAGGCGCCCTGGATGCGGCCGACGATATTGGTCAGCTGCGAAACCGTGGCATTGGCATCGTCGCGCATGCGTGCGAACACGCCATGGAATTCACCGTCCATGCGCGCGGTGAGGTCGCCATCGGCGATGGCGCGAAGCAGGGCAGACAATTTGCCCAGGTTGCGGTCGCTCACTTCCATCATCGAGTTGAGATCGCCCACCATCGTGGCGAAGTCGAACCCGAAGGCTGCCTGGTCGCCGCGCACCGAGAAGTCGCCGGCGGCCGCGGCCTGGGCCAGCTGCTTGATCTCTTCGTTGATGGCCCGCAGGCTGTCGCGCACGCCGTTGATGGCCGCGGTGATCACCGCCTTCTCGCCGGGCAGCGCTTCCATTTCCTGCGACAGATCACCCGCCGCGTAGGCCTTGGTCAACTCGACCACGCGCATCTTGACGTTGATATGGTTGGCCACCAGGGTGTTGGTGCCCTCGACCATGGTGGCGAACTCGCCGGCGAAGGCAACGGACGGGATCCGGTAGCTGATGATGCCGGCCTCGTGCTGGCGGCCCATTTCCTGCTGCGCT
>DATLJF010000159.1:0-30787 GCA_035539015.1 Stenotrophomonas sp.
AGCACGCCCATCTGGGTTCGCGACGTGGCCGTGGCCATGTCCCTGCAGGGAGCACACGCATGACGCAACGACAGGTCGACCACGACACGTCCCTGCCCGCTTGCAGGAACGGGCACAAGGCGCGCCACATGCTGGATGCGCGCCGACCGGAGGCCGGAGGTGGACACTTCGTGGAGTGCGCCTGCGGGCGCACGCAAAAGCACGCGACGTTCGAGGACGCCATGACGGAGTGGCGGCGCGGCAACGGGATCCGCGCGGCGCGCCAGCCCCGTCCTGCCGCAACTAATGTGGTGCAGATGGGCCTGCGCCTCACGGGAGGAGCTGGCCGGTAATGGAAGACGAAACGGAGTTGCAAAGGCGCGTCTGCGAGGCGCGCCACTACCTGGGCCAGGGTTTCACCGACGTGGTCTCGGTAGGGAAGTTGATGGAACGCATCCGCGCGAGCCGAGGTACAGCTGCAGCCGATCAGCTGCTTGCCGATATGCGCGAGCAGTGGCAGCGGCGGCGGCAATGGATGGGAGGCCAAAGTGACGGATAAGATCCTCACGTTCGAAGATCTGCGCCGCCTCTGTGCGCCGGACGGTCCCCCGCCCCGCCCAGCCACCGTGGTGCGGTGGGCCTGCGCGCAGGGCATCCGGTACAAGTACGACGGACGCGGCGGGATCTGGACCACCGTGGACGCGCTCAATGCCGCACTCGGCCTGCAGGCGGCGATGGAAGGCAGGCAAAACACAATGGAGCTGATCTGATGGGACGCGGCCGCAAGCGCAAGTTCAACCCGAATATCCCGGGCCACATCGACCAAGACGCCCTGCCGAGGGGCGTCTATTGGGAGAACGACCGTTGGTATGTCCACGAAGATCACCCCGAGGGCGGTAGGCCGCGCAAGCGGACGATCGCCTACGCCGATGCGCGGCTGTCGGAGCTACACGCTTTCATCGAAGTGGCCAAAGGCGACAAGGTGCGCGGGACGCTCGACTACCTGTGCGAGCAATTCGAGAAGTCCAGCGAGTTCAAAGAGCTTTCGGCAGGCTCTCAGCGCAACTACCGCGCCTGCGCGGCTGAGGCCTGCGGGTACCTGTTGAAAGACGGCAACAAGCTCGGCCAACTGCAAGTCTCGCGGCTCAATATTCCTGCAATCCAGCGCTTGATCGAAACCATCGCAGTCGGTCGAAGCGCTGTCGGGCAGCGCCCCGCCCTCGCGCCGCGGCCCAGCAAAGCCAATCACGTGCTCCGATATCTACGCCGAATGTTCGGGTGGGCCATCCGGTTCGGTCACTGCGAGAACAATCCAGCTAAAGGCGTGCGCCAGGTCAAAGAGGTCGGCGCCTATCGGATGCCTGAACACGAAGAGTTCCAGGCAGTTCTGGACTTCGCAAAGCAACGTGGGCGGCTAAAGGCCCACACCCGTGGAAGCGTTCCGCCCTATCTCCACGCGGTGATGCAGCTCGCGTACAACCTGCGCCTACGCGGAGTCGAAGTCACGGATCTGACCGACGCGCACGCGGACGCCATAGGTATTCGCGCCACGCGCCGCAAGGGCTCGCGTGACAACGTCACCAGTTGGAACGAAGAGCTACGCGCCGCTTGGTCCTGGTTGACGGAGTACCGCGCGATCGTGACCACCGCCAATGGCGTGCCGGTGCCGATCAAAGCGAACCAACGGCGGCTGCTCGTCAATCAGTCGGGCGTTCCCCTTTCGAAGTCCGGCTTGGACAGCGCGTGGCAACGGATGATCCACATGGCAATCGAGGAGCGCGTTATCACTCCGGATCAGCGCTTCAGCCTGCATGGCCTCAAGCACCGCGGCATCACTGACACCCAGGGAAACCGAGCCGACAAGCAGGAAGCCGCTGGTCACGCAACGCCGCAGATGACCAATCGTTACGACCACACGGTGCCGGTGGTCCTCCCACCAAAGCCGCGTGGCTGAGCCGCAATCTCACGACTCGGTGAGGCTATTTTCCCCACGAATTTTCCCAGTTGGCGAGATATTCACCACCGAGCCGCGCGTAAGTGATTGAAGGGAATGGTGGGCCGTGAAGGATTCGAACCTTCGACCAAAAGATTAAAAGTCTTCTGCTCTACCGACTGAGCTAACGGCCCTTACGCCCGGCATTGCACCGGGGTGTGCATTCTACCCCAGGCACTGCCGGGGGCGAAACGCCGTTATTCAGGCATATCGCGTGGGGTCTGCGAAGCCGGCATCGGCGAAGCCGGCCGCGCGTAGCCGGCAGGCATCGCAATGGCCGCACGCGCGGCCCTGGTCGTCGGCCTGGTAGCACGAGACGGTCAGGCCGAAATCGACCCCCAGGCGCATGCCTTCGCGGACGATGTCGGCCTTGCTGAGGAATTGCAGCGGTGCGTGCACGCGCAGTCCGGCGCCTTCCACGCCGGCCTTGGTGGCAAGGTTGGCCAGGCGCTCGAACGCAGCGATGAATTCGGGGCGGCAGTCGGGATAGCCCGAGTAGTCCACTGCATTGACGCCGCAGAACAGGTCGCTGGCACCCAGCACTTCGGCCCAGCCCAGCGCCAACGACAGTATGATGGTGTTGCGCGCCGGCACGTAGGTCGAGGGGATGCCCTCGCCGCCGGCTTCGGGCACGTCGATGGCGTCGTCGGTGAGGGCCGAGCCGCCAATGCTGCGCAGGTCCACGTCCACCACTTTGTGCGCCACTACGCCCAGGGCTTCGGCGACGCGGCGGGCGGCGTCCAGTTCGGAGGTGTGGCGCTGGCCATAGCGCACGCTGAGGGCGTGCACGGCGAAGCCTTGTTCGCGGGCGATGGCAACGACGGCGGCGGAATCCATGCCACCGGAGAGGAGGACGACAGCCTTTTTCATGGGGTCGGGCATTGGGGGAGTGCAGTAAGGCTACGCCAGATGGGGGCGTAGGGCGTAGCGGCTCAGCGGCCGGGTTCGTCGTTCCAGAGCAGCTTGTGCAGCTGCATCTGGAAGCGCACCGGGAGGCGGTCGGCGACGATCCAGTCGGCCAGTTCGCGCGGCGAGACTTCGCTCTTGCTGGGCGAGAACCAGACCGTGCAGATCCGGTCCAGGCCGCGGCTACGCACGACTTCGCGCGCCCACTCATAGTCGGCGCGGCCGCACAGCACGAACTTGATCTGGTCGCGCGCGGTCAGCAGCGGCAGGTTCTCCCAGCGGTTGCGGAGTTCTTCGGCAGAACCTGGCGTCTTGATGTCCACCACGCGCGATACGCGCGGGTCGACCTCGGCCACGTCCAGGGCGCCGGAGGTCTCCAGCGATACGTCCAGGCCGGCGTCGCAGAGTTGTCGCAGCAGCACCAGGCAGCGCTTCTGCGCCAGGGGTTCGCCGCCAGTGACGCAGACATGGCGCACGCCCTGGGCGAGCACGGTGGCGACGATGTCGTCGATATCGCGCCATTCGCCGCCATGGAAGGCGTAGGCGGTGTCGCAGTACTGGCAGCGCAGCGGGCAGCCAGTCAGGCGCACGAACACCGTCGGCCAGCCGGCGGCTTCGGCCTCGCCTTGCAGGGACAGGAAAATTTCGGTGATCTTCAGCCGCGGCAAGGGCGACTGGACGATTTCACTGGGGACGGCGGCGTTCATGGCGGGGAATTATGCGCCCGCCGGATGAGGGAGGAACGCGAAGGGTTTAGCGCAGGGCCTGGCCGAGCTGGATCGAATGCAGCCGGTCCTGCGCGACGCGCGCGGCATCGCTGCCTGGATACTGGCTGACCACTTGCTGCAGGGTCTGCTCGGCGCCGCGGGCATCGCCGTCGCCGTATTGCGACAGGCCCAGCTTCAGCAGGCCGCCGGCGGCCTTGTCATGCGTGGGATAGCGCGCCAGCAGGTCACGAAACTGCGCCTCGGCGAGCTTGAAATTGCGGGTGGCGTAATAGCTTTCACCCAGCCAGTACAGCGCGTTGGGGGTGTAGACGCCGTTGGGATACAGCTCCAGGAAGCTCTGGAAGAGCTGCGCGGAGTCGTCGTACTTGCCGTTCTTCAGCGCATCGAAGGCGACATTGTAGGAGGTGCGCTCGTCGCCACTGGCGGCCAGGGCACCCGGGTCGCCGTGCACCGACGGCGCGCGTTCCTGCACAGCGGCCGCCGGCTTGGCGGCGGGCTTGCTCGCCGGAGCGGGCGTCGCGGCGGGTGGCAGGGGCGGCATCGCACCACCGGCGCCTTCCATCCGGTTCAAGCGGCCATCGAGGTCCAGGTACTGGTCCTTGCTGGTCTGCTTGAGTTGTTCGTTCTCATGCTGCAGCTGCTCCACTGTCGACTGCAGGCTTTGCACGGTGGCGCGCAGCTCCTGTAGCTGGTTGAGCAGGTCGGTATTGGCCTGGCTGTTGTTGGCCTGGGCTTCGAGCACGGCCACGCGGTCGGCGAGGCTGGCCCGTTGCGCATGCACCGGCGCGGCGACCACGAGGGTCGCCGCGACGGCCAGGGTAGTGATTACCCGGAAGCGCATGACTTACTGCGCCGTGTACACGATCTCGACGCGGCGGTTCTGCGACCAGCAAGCCTCGTTGGACTCGGTGCAGACCGGACGCTCTTCGCCGTAGCTGACCACGGTGATCTGCGCGGCCGAACCACCGTTGGCCTGCAGGGCCGACGACACGGCATTGCCGCGACGCTCGCCCAGGGCCTGGTTGTAGGCACGCGAACCGCGCTCGTCGGTGTGACCCTGCAGGGTCATGCGCGAGGACGGACGATCACGCAGGTACTTGGCGTGGCAAGCCATGATGGCCTGGAACTCCGGCTTGACGGAGTCCTGGTCGAAGTCGAAGTAGACAACGCGCTGGCGCAGGCAAGCATCGGTGTCCAGATCGCCCGGGCCGTACAGGCCGGACGTCGACGGCTGGGCCGGCTGAGTCATACCGGTATCGGTCGCCGGCGGCGGGACTTCCTTGACCTTCTTGGAGCAGCCGACCAGAGCGGCGACGGACAACAGCGAAACTAGCAGGACGCGGGTGGACTTATTCATGGCGATACCTTTGAGGCTCCTAAGCCAATGAGGGGTGTTTACGGCAAGCGAAATATTAACATTAACGCGCGGTCCGGAAGGGGCCCCATGAAGGTTCCCTTACATCGCCGTCGGCCAGGACCAGCCGCTGGCGCACTCGCGCGTCGGCAGACACGGCGTACAGCACCCCCCGCCCGCCCTCGCGGGCGGCGTACAGGATCATGCTGCCGTTAGGCGCAAAGCTCGGCGATTCGTCCAGGGAACCCGGCGACAAGGTGCTCCAGCTGGGCGAACCCAGGCTGCGATCCATCATCGCAATCTTGTAGGTGTTGCCCGAACCCTGGGCGACGGCGATCTTCTTGCCGTCGGAGGATACCGTAGCCTTGGCGTTGTAGTTGCCCTGAAAAGTCACTCGGCTGGCACTGCCGCCAGACGCGGCGACCTGGTAGATCTGCGGGCGGCCGCCGCGGTCGGAGGTGAAGTAGATGGTGTTGCCGTCGGCGCTCCAGGTCGGCTCGGTGTCGATGCCGAAATGGTTGGTCAGCTGGGTCAGCTGCTTGCTGCCCAGGTCCATGACGTAGATTTCCGGGTTGCCGCTGCGCGACAGCGCCATGGCCAGCTTGCGGCCGTCGGGCGAGAACGACGGCGCGCTGTTGATGCCGCGGAAGCTGGCGACCAGCTCACGCCCACCGGTGGCGATGTCCTGCACGTAGATCGAGGAATTGCCGCGCTCGAAGCTGACGTAGGCCAGCTTGCGGCCATCCGGGCTCCAGTCCGGCGACAACAGCGGCTCGGCCGAACGCACGATGGTCTGCGGGTTGTAGCCGTCGGAGTCGGCGACCATCAGCGCATAGCGCATGTTGCCGCCCAGGCCGCTGGCGGTGACATAGGCGATCCGGGTCCAGAAGGCCCCGCGCACGCCGGTGATCTTCTCGTAGATGGCATCGGCCATCTGGTGAGCAACGTCGCGCATGGCATTGCTGCGCGCGGTCATCGCCAGGCCGAGCAGGCGCTCGCCCTTGGCGACATCGAACAGCTCGTACTCGACCCGGAAGGCGCCTTCGCCGGCATCGACCACGCGGCCGACCACGAGGTAGTCCTGCTTAAGCGCGCGCCAGGTCGGGAACTGGACCTCACCGCCGCGCGTCGGCTTCTCGACGATCTGCGCCTGCGGCAGGGTGCGGAACTGGCCGGACCGGTCCAGGTCGGCGGCAACCACGGCAGACACGTCGGTGGTCGGTGCCGATGCCGCGCCCTGGTAAGGCATGGGCACCACGGTGATCGGCGTGGCCGAAGCGCTGCCGCCGACGATGTCGATTTCCAGCCCGCGCTGTTGCGCGAGGGCGGCGAACGGCAGCAGCAGGGCGGCAATGAGGACTAACCAGCGCGGATTCTTCATGGATCGCTCGGCGGCTCGATGGGGAAAAGTGAACAAGGGATAGCAAGCGGTAGGTGAATATTTTCGCAATCGTGAACAAACGTGGCGTGAAATGCCAATGCCAACGGGCAGCGAATTGCCACGGGCCCGCCCATCGGCCGGGCACTGCCGGTAATCGGCCGTCAGCGGTCCTGCGCGGTGAAGTTGAAGGTCAGGTTGCGCTGGAACACGCTTTCGAAGCCGCGATAAGGCAGTGGCTGGGCGCGCAGCACCGCCGCTTCAATCGAGCGCTGGCCGGCGTCGTCGAACGGGCAGCCGGGCGAGACCTTGGCCTCGACCACCTGGCCGCCGGGCAACTGGCGGATGTTGATCGAGCACTTCTGCCCCAGCGGCACCGAGTCCGGACGTACCCACTGCGACAGCACCGCTTGCTGGATCGCCGCGGCGTATTGCGCGGTCAGGTCGGTGTTGGTGCCACCCTGCCCGGCCGTGGTCTGCGGCGCGGCGGTGCTGGCGCTGGCTGCGGCCGCCTGGCGGGCGTTGGCGAGCTGGCGCAACTTCTGCTCGGCCAGTTGCGCCTCGCGCTCGGCCTGTTCGCGGCGCTTGCGCAGCTCGGCCAGCTTCTGCTCGCGCTCGGCGGCTTGCTGTTGTTCGGCGGCCTTCTTCTTGTCCGCCTCTTCCTGCTGTTGCTTGGCCAGGCGCAGCTTCTGCTCGGCCTCTTCCTGGCGCTGGCGCTCGGTGAGGTCGATCTGTTCCTGGCGGCGCTTGGCTTCCTGCTCCTGCTTGGCCTTCTCCTCGGCGATGGCCAGGGCGCTGACGCGCTCCTGGTCCACCTTGTCCGGTTCGGCCACGCGCTCCTGCGCCTGCTGTTGCTGCGGCGTCGGCGCGTCTTGCGGGCGCGGCTCCTCGATCGGCTGCGGCGGCGGCACGGTGTCTTCCGGCGCCGGCTGTGGCGGCAAGGGTTCGGGCTCGGGCTGCGGCGTCGGGGTCTGGCGCAGCGCCTGGCGCGCGACGCGTGCGTCGGCCGCGCTCACTTCCAGGCTCGCTTCCAGGCTGGGATCGCCGGCTGCCGGCTCGGTCTGGCGCTGCGGTGACCACAGCCAGGCGGCGATGAACACCAGCGCCACCAGCAGGTGGATGACCACCGCCAGCAGGACCGGCCGGCCCCAGCCCTCTTCGCGGGTGCGCAGGGGTGGCAGTGCGTCAGCGTGCATTGCCGCCCGAATCGGTGAGCAGGCCGACTTTCTCCACGCGCGCGCGCTTGAGCGCGTCCATGGCGTCGATCACGCGCTGGTACGGCACCGTACTTTCGGCAGCCACCACCACGCGGGCATTCTTGTCCTGGGCGACGATCGCCGCCAGCTGGGTGCTCAGCGTCTGCACATCCATGGCCTGCGGCTTGCCATCGGGCAGCTGCAGGGCGAGCTGGCCATCGCCGTGCACGGTGACCACGATCGGGTCCTGCTTGCTCTCCAGCGCCTTGGCGCGCGAGGTCGGCAGGTCGACGTCGATGCTCAGCTTCAGCAGCGGCGCGGTCACCATGAAGATGATCAGCAGCACGAGCATCACGTCGATATACGGCACGACGTTGATCTCGGACTTCAGCTTGCGCCGCTTGCGGCGCGATATGGCGGAGGAAAGCATCAGGAACTCCTGGCGGCCCGGGCCGGCTTATTCGTCGGCGCCGGCCTGGCGCTGCAGGATCGAGCTGAACTCTTCGGCGAAGGCTTCATAGCGCACCGAAAGCCGCTCGACCCGGGTGGTGAAGCGGTTGTAGGCCCAGACCGCCGGGATCGCCACGAACAGGCCGATGGCAGTGGCGAACAAGGCCTCGGAGATACCCGGTGCGACCGCAGCAATACCGGCCTGCTCGCCGCTGCTGACCATGTCGTGCATGGTCACCATGATGCCGAACACGGTGCCGACCAGGCCGACGTAGGGCGCGGTCGAGCCGATGTTGGCCAGCAGTTCGAGGTTGCGTTCGAGCTGGTCGACCTCGCGCACGAAGGTGGTGCGCATGGCGCGCTGGGCGCCTTCGAGCTGGATGCGGGCGTCCATGCGGCGGCGGTCGCGCAGGCGGCTGAACTCGCGGAATCCGGCTTCGAAAATGGCTTCAAGGCCGTTGACCACGCGGTTGCGGTCGGTCGCGGCGCTGTAGAGCTTGCCAAGGTCGGCGCCGGACCAGAAGCGGTTTTCGAACTCATCCGCCTCGCGGTTGGCGATCTTGTAGATGCGCGCCTTGCGGAAAATGATCACCCAGCTGATGAACGAACCGATCAGCAACAGCAGCACGATCAATTTGACCGGGATGCTCGCGCGAGCGATGAGTTCCAGATAGTTGATGCTGCCGCTGTGCGCGACGGTCTGCGCGGCGGCTTGGGTGACATCCTGCGGCAGCGTCTCCACGACGGCGTCCTGCAGGGCCAGGAGCAAAGCAATCATCCGTTGTTCCTCAGTATGCGGATTCTGTGTATTCCAGGGCTTTCAAGCGTTCATACAGCGCATCCTCGATGCCGCGAGGGCGGAAGCTGGCCGCATCCAGGGCCGCTACCTTGACCTCGGCACCGATCAACAGCACGCCCTCGCGGACGATCTGCTGCTCGAACACCAGGCTGGCCTTGCGGCACTGGCGCAGGACGACCCCCACCTCCAGCGCATCGTCCAGCCGCGCCGGCTTGAAGAAATCGACCCGCATGGACCGCACCGCGAACACCAGCCCGTGTTCCTGGCGGGTGCTCTGCTGGCCATAGCCCAGCGCGCGCATCCATTCGGTGCGTGCCCGTTCCATGAAGGCAACGTAGCGCGCATGGTAGACCACGCCACCGGCGTCGGTATCTTCCCAGTAAATCCGTGTCGGCCAACTGAATCGCGGCCCCGGGGTGTTGGCGACGGGCGCGGCGTCTGCGCTAGCGGTCAAAACAGCTCTCCGGTGTCGCCCGGCGCATCGGCGGTGTCGCGACGCGGCTGCAGGCCGAGATGGCGATAGGCCTTGTGCGTGACCATGCGGCCGCGCGCGGTGCGGACCAGGAAGCCTTGCTGGATCAGGTACGGCTCGATCACGTCTTCCAGGGTGCCGCGCTCTTCCGACAGCGAGGCCGAGAGCGACTCGACCCCGACCGGGCCGCCGTCGAAATGGTCGATCAGCGTGTGCAGCAGGCGCCGGTCGAGTTCGTCGAAACCTTCCGGGTCGACCTTGAGCATGCGCATGGCCGCATCGGCGACCTCGATGTCGATCCGGCCCTGGGCGCGCACCTGGGCGAAGTCGCGGGCGCGCCGCAGCAGCCGGTTGGCGATGCGCGGGGTGCCGCGCGAGCGCCGCGCGATCTCGGCGGCGCCCTCAGGCGTGCAGTCGATACCGAGGATGGCGGCCGAGCGAATGACAATCCGGGTGAGCTCGGCCGGGCTATAGAACTGCAGCCGCTGGACGATGCCGAAGCGGTCGCGCAGCGGTGCGGTCAGCAGGCCGGCGCGGGTGGTGGCACCGATCAGGGTGAACGGCGGCAGGTCGATCTTGATCGAGCGCGCGGCTGGGCCGTCGCCAATCATGATGTCGATCTGGAAGTCTTCCATCGCCGGGTACAGCACTTCCTCCACGACTGGCGACAGGCGGTGGATCTCGTCGATGAACAGCACGTCGTGCGGCTGCAGGTTGGTCAGCAGCGCGGCCAGGTCGCCGGCCTTCTCGATCACCGGGCCGGAGGTCACCCGCAGGTTGACCCCCAGTTCGTTGGCGATGACGTGGCTCAGGGTGGTCTTGCCCAGGCCTGGCGGGCCGAAGATCAGCACGTGGTCCATGGCCTCGCCACGCGCCTTGGCCGCCTCGATATAGATCTCCATCTGCTCGCGCACCGGCTGCTGGCCGAGGTAATCGGCCAGGCGCTTGGGCCGGATGCTGGCGTCCACCGCATCGTCCTCGCGGGTGGAAGTGCTGTCGATGAGGCGATCCATGGGGGCGAGAGCCGGCAACCGTGACGGGTGATTCGTGCCGGTCATGATATCCGGCTTCGCGGCGCTGACGGCGAACTCAGATCTCCACCTGCGCGCCCAGCTCCACCAGGCGGTTGCCCGGAATGCGGAAGAAGCCGGTGGCCGGGGCGGCATTGCGGTGCATCAGGGCGAACAGCTTGTCGCGCCAGATCGGCATGCCGCGGTTGGC
Organism: Stenotrophomonas sp.; assembly: GCA_035539015.1. Taxonomy (GTDB): domain Bacteria; phylum Pseudomonadota; class Gammaproteobacteria; order Xanthomonadales; family Xanthomonadaceae; genus Stenotrophomonas_A. The sequence goes on from DATLJF010000159.1 coordinate 10,477, forward strand.
GCTGGCCACGATGGTCTCGCGGCTGGCGAAGAAGGTGGTGTCCATCGGGTCGAAATAGATGCCGCCGCGGTCGCATGAGCGCATCAGCGCCAGCGGCACGTCGGGGGTCTCCATGAAACCGAAGCGCACGTAGACGCGGTAGAACTCGTCGCCGATGGATTCCATCTTCAGCCGCTTGTCCTTCGGCGCGTAGGGAATCGGCAGGGTTTCGACGTTGAGGAACACGTTGCGCTCGTGCAGCACCTTGTTGTGCTTGAGGTTGTGCATCAGCGCATGCGGCACCACCATCGGGTCGGCGGTGAGGAACACCGCGGTACCCGGCACGCGCGCTGGCGGCGCCAGCATCAGGCCCGGCAGGAAGGTGTCGATGCGGATGCCGTCCTTGCGGATTTCCTCGCGCAGCAGCGCGCGGCCGCGGCGCCAGGTGCGCATCAGGGTGAACACCACGATGCCCAGCGCCAGCGGGAACCAGGCGCCCTGCAGCAGCTTGACCGCGTTGGCCACCACGAAGGCCAGCTCGACGATGAAGAACAGCACGCACAAGGGCAGCACCCAGCGCCGGTGCGCCGGCCACAGCGCGCGTGCCACCAGGGCCAGCAGCAAGGTGTCGATCAACATGGTCATCGAGACCGAGATGCCGTAGGCCACCGCCAGGTTGGTGGAGCTGCGGAATACCAGCACCAGCGCGATCACCATGATCGCCAGCAGCCAGTTGATGCCCGGCACGTAGATCTGGCCGATGGTGTCGCGCGAGGTGTGCTTGACCAGCATGCGCGGGATGTAGCCCAGCTGCATGGCCTGGCGCGCCACCGAGTAGGCGCCGGTGATGACCGCCTGCGAGGCGATCACCGCCGCCAGCGTGGCCAGGACGATCATCGGGTACAGCGCCCAGCCCGGCACTGCTTCGAAGAACGGGTTCTTCAGCGATTCGGGCCGGTCCAGCACCAGCGCGCCCTGGCCGAGGTAGTTCAACAGCAGGCACGGCAGCACGAAGAAGTACCAGGCCTGGCGGATCGGCGGGGCGCCGAAGTGGCCCATGTCGGCGTACAGGGCTTCGCCGCCGGTCACCGCCAGCACCACCGCGCCAAGAATGAAGACCCCGTGCCAGCCGTGCTCGATGAAGAAGCGCACGCCCCACCAGGGGTTGAAGGCCTTCAGCACCTCGGGCGCATCGACGATGTTCCAGACGCCGATCGCGGCGATCGCCAGGAACCAGGTGACCATGATCGGCCCGAACACCCGCCCGACCTTCTCGGTGCCGAAGCGCTGGGCCAGGAACACCAGGCACAGCACCGCCACGGTGATCGGCACGATGAACGGATGCAGCGCCGGGGCGGCGATCTCCAGGCCCTCGACGGCGCCCATCACCGAGATGGCGGGGGTGATCACGCCGTCGCCGAAGAACAGCGAGGCGCCGAAGATGCCGAGGATGCCGACCACGTAGGCCGAGCGCGAGCCGTGCTTGAGCGTGCGCTGGGCCAGCGCCATCAGCGCCATGATGCCGCCCTCGCCCTCGTTGTCGGCGCGCATGATGATGGTCACGTACTTGAGCGTGACCACGATCATCAGCGCCCAGAACGACAGCGACAGCACGCCCAGCACGGTGTCGTGGTTGCCCACCAGGCCGTAGTGCGGCGAGAACGCCTCCTTCAGCGTGTACAGCGGGCTGGTACCGATGTCGCCGAAAACAACACCGATAGCACCGAGCACCAGGGCCATGCCGGCCGAGGGCGCGGGCGCGCCGTGGGGACCGGCGGCGGCGTGGTGGGTAGAAGACTGGGACATGTTCGGGCCGAGGGTATCGCCAGCAGGCGTGAAGGGGGTGAGGAAGGCCGCGCCGATCAGCGCAGCGCGGCCTGCAGGGCTTTGCGGATGACGGTGGCGACATCATCGCCCGGCGAGCCGGCGTCGCGCGCCATGCGCGCCGCTTCGGTCGGCTTGTAGCCGAGTTGCTGTAGCGCCACGGTGGCTTCGGAGACTGCATCCGGGCCGAGCGCGCCAGTGACCGGTGCACCGCCGCTGACGAAATCGGCAGCGCGATCCTTGAGCTCCACCACCATGCGCTCGGCGGTCTTCTTGCCGATGCCCGGGATGCGGGTCAGCGCGGTGACGTCGGCGGTCTGGATCAGCCGCGCGAACTCATCCACGCTGACGCCGGAGAGCACGGCCAGTGCGATCTTGGCGCCGATGCCGGTCACCCGCTGGACGTCGCGGAACAGGCGCCGCTCGCTCTCGCGCAGGAAGCCGTACAGAGCGACGCTGTCTTCCTTCTGCGCGTAATGGGTGAACAGGATCACGTCGCGGCCCACGTCGGGCAGGTCGTAGAACGTGCTCATCGGCGCTTCCAGCTCGTAGCCGACGCCACCGACGTCGATCACCAGCCAGGGCGGCTGCTTGTGGGCCAGGATGCCGCGAAGTCGTCCGATCATCGGAAAGCCTGCCTATAAGAAGGAGAGAAAGCGGCCGGGCGCATCACTTGCGGCCCCAGGCCACGCGCGTGCCTACGCCCAGGCGCCGTGCGGTCGCGCGCACGTGGGCATGGGTGATGGCCACGGCCAGGGCGTCGGCCGCGTCGGCCTGCAGCTTGCCCTTGAGGTTGAGCATCACCCCGACCATGTGCTGCACCTGGACCTTGTCCGCCCCGCCCTTGCCGACCACCGCCAGCTTGATCTCGGTAGCGGCGTACTCATGCACCGGCAGGTCGCGCAGGACCACCGCGCCGATCGCCGCGCCGCGCGCCTGGCCAAGTTTGAGCGCCGAATCAGGATTGCGTGACATGAACACCTGTTCGATCGCGACCTCGTCGGGGCGGTATTCCTCGATGATCGCCGCCAGCCCCAGCAACAGGCGCTTGAGGCGCTGGGCAAAGTCGCCCTCGCCCAGCAGCAGCAGTGGCTGGTGGTGCACATGGCAGGTGCGCCCGGCCTCGTCGATGTCGATGAGGCCGATGCCGGTGCGCTGCGAACCGGGATCGATGCCGAGGATGCGGGTCATGGCGGGAGCAATCGGCAACCTGGACGGGAAAGGGAGCGGGCGCGCGAGTGCCGGCGGGCAACGCCGACGCTGCCTACTATCCGCTCTTTCCGCTCCCCGGCCCTATCAGGCACCCAGGGTGGCCTGGTCGACGTTCGAGTACACGTCCTGGACGTCGTCCAGATCCTCGAGCATGTCGAGCAGCTTGCGCACCTGCAGCGCAGTGTCACCGTCCACGGCGATATCGTTCTCGGCACGGAAGGTGATCTCGGCGTGGTCCGGCACCAGGCCGACGGCGGCGAGGGCGTCCTTGACCGCACTGAAGCTTTCCGGCGCGGTCAGCACGTCGATCGCACCGTCCTCCGGGTAGACCACCACGTCATCGGCGCCGGCCTCAATCGCCGCTTCGGTGACGCGATCTTCGTCGCTGCCGGCGGCGAAGCTCAGCACGCCCAGGCGCTTGAACATGAAGGCGACCGAGCCATCGGTACCCATGTTGCCGCCGCACTTGCTGAAAGCGTGGCGGACATCGGCCACGGTACGCACGCGGTTGTCGGTGAGGCAATCGACGATCACCGCCACCCCGCCCGGCGCATAGCCTTCGTAGCGCACTTCTTCATAGACCACGCCTTCCAGCTCGCCGGTGGCCTTCTTGATCGCGCGCTCGATCACGTCCTTGGACATGTTCGCCGACAGGCCCTTGTCCATTGCCACGCGCAGGCGTGGATTGTTGCTGGGATCGCCGCCGCCGGCACGGGCGGCCACGCCGATCTCGCGGATGATCTTGGTGAATATCTTGCCGCGCTTGGCGTCGGACGCATTCTTGCGGGCTTCGATGGAAGGACCTCTCCCCATGGGACTCACTACGCGCTGGATGACAGGGCGCGGATTTTAACCGATCCCCCGACCGCGCCGCCTTCAAGGCAGGAACCGGCCCTGGCGCAGGAACGCGGCGACCTGGCGCGCGACCTCGGGCGACAGCACCAGCCCGCTATGGCCCACGGCCACCTGGCAGTGGTCGGCCAGGCCCGGCCAGCGCGTCTCGGCCACGGCGACAGTACCGTCGGAGCTGCCCTCCAGTTGCGCAAACCAGCGCCCGAAGCCATGCGCAACGTTGCCGGCCACCATGCCGATGGCCGGCCGGCCCTCCCAGACCGGCACGCCCCGGCGCAGCATCGCGGCCGAGCGGCCGAGCGCCAGGCCGGCGCCAAAGCCGCGCAGGCCACCGGCCGCGGCGCTGCCCAACAAGGGCGAGCCCAGGCAGACCACCCGCGATACCGACGGTGCCGGCCATTGGCGCAAGGTTTCCAGCGCCACCAAGCCGCCCAGGCTGTGTCCGACCAGGCCCTGGCAAGCGGTGGCGGCGATCCGCTCGGCCAGCCGCGGCATCGCCGCCTCAGCACCGCCCACCAGGCTGGCGTAGCCGAACAGCTCGACCTGGAAACCTTCGCGGCGCAGTCGCCACGCCAGCGGCGCCAGCCAATGGCGCGAATTCCACAGGCCATGGACCAGCAAGACCTTCATCGGCGTGGCGCTTGAGCCCGGGCTGGGGACTCAGCCGCAATAGACCCGGGTGATCAGGTTGTTGGCGTCGATATCGATATTGATGCGGTCCGGCTTGTAGTCGCGGGTAGCGGCCTGGCCGGGCGCTAGCGGGCGAATCAGGCCGGCGCCGCTCTCCTTCCATACCCGCGCCATCACTTCCTGGTTCGAAGGCTGGCCCACCGCCCAGGCAACACGCTCGGCGTGGCAGGCGCCATCGCTGGCGATCTGCGGTCCGGGGCTTTCCGGTTGCAACGGCTGGGTCGCCGCGCAGCCGACCAGGCCAAACAGCATGAAGAGAGAAATCCCTGCTTGCTTCATCGCACCACTCCCTTGCGGACGGTGGCCGGAGTCTAGCAGCGCGGGCGACGGCACCCACTTCACGGACTGCAGCAGTGACCAAACCGCCTCGCCTGCATGGCCAGCCCCGGGCATCATCGCAAGTCGTGTTCCGAGGCTCGATTCAAATGCGCTGGTTCGTCGTACCCGTCCTGCTGCTCGCGCTACTTGCCAACCTCGCCCAGGCCGCACCTGCGCCCACGGCCGCGCTCGACGACGGCCCCTACCTGCGCCGGACCCAGAGCGGGCTGGAGGCGGAGTGGGTCTGCGCCGGCCAGGTACAGCGCGCGCATATCGACTTCCACAACGGCCTGGCCACGGTGCCACCACGCTGCGCTTATCCGCATGCACTGGAGATCGACCAGGCCAGCGCGCTACCGCCGCCTTCCCAACGGCCGATGCCGGCACGCGTGGCGGCGGTTTCCGACATCCACGGCCAATACGAAGTACTGCTGCGATTACTGCGCGCCAACGGACTGGTCGACGCGCAAGACCGCTGGGCCTGGGGCGACGGCCTGCTGGTGGTGAACGGCGACGTCTTCGACCGCGGTCCGCGGGTGACCGAGGCGTTCTGGTTGCTGCACCAACTGCAGCGACAAGCGCGCGCGGCTGGCGGCGATGTGCTGTTCCTGCTCGGCAACCACGAGACCATGACGCTGTACGCCGATCTTCGTTATCTGCATCCCAAGTACGCCGAGGCCGCCGCCCTGCTCGGCCGCCCGTACCCCGCGCTGTACGGCCCCGGCAGCGTGATCGGCCAGTGGTTGCGCCAGGCGCCGGCGATTGCAACGGTCGGCGACAGTTTGTTCGTCCACGGGGGCATTTCGCCGCAGTTCCTTGCCCAGGGCATCGATCGAGAACAGAGCAACACGCGCTATCGCCAGTCGCTCGGCCTGCCGAAGGCGCAGCTCAAGACCCACCCCCGGCTGGCGCCGCTGTACGACAGCAAGACCAGCCCGATCTGGTATCGCGGCTATTTCGATGGGCGTGCCAGTGCCGCTGACGTGGGCGCGTTGCTGGAGCAACTGGGGGTGGCGCGCATCGTCGTGGGCCACACCTCGATGGCCCACGTAGGCAGCTACTTCGACGGCCGCGTGATCGCCATCGACAGCAGCATCAAGCGCGGCGAGTCCGGCGAGCTGTTGCTGCTCGAAGACGGCCGCGCCAGCCGTGGCCTGCTCGATGGCCAGCGCGCGCCGCTGCTGCCAGGCGCCGCCACCACCGACTAGGCTGCCGCCACCGGCTCGGCGAGGATCTCGACCAGGAACTCGGCCACCGCGCGCACCGCTGGCGCCTGCCGCAGGTCGCGGTGCACCACCAGCCACAGGTCGCGTTCCAGCTTGGGCATGGGCAGGTCCAGGCGGATCATGCGTGGGTCCTGCAGGTTCTCCTGGAAATCGCCGAGCAGGGCGATGCCGACCCCGGCGCGCACCGCTGCGCGTTGTACGTCGGCACTGTTGCTGCGCAGGACCAGCGGGCGGCCGGCGGCGAACTCGAACAGGCGCTTCTGCTGGACGCTGTCGTCCAGGCTCTCGTCGTAGCCGATGAATTCGTAGCGCTCCGGCGGCGTACTGGCCAGGTACTCGGGCGCAGCGAACTAGGAAAAGCCCAGGCGCCGCAACCGCCGCACCACCAGTTCGGGATCGTCCGGCCGGGTCAGCCGCAGCGCCAGGTCAGTCTCGTTGCGCAGCGAGGCCATGCGGGTTTCGGCAATCAGCAGCAAATGGATCGCCGGATGCTTGCGCCGCAACTCGCCCAGCCGGGGTGCCAGTTCGCTGGCCGCGGTAGCCGGCGGCACGCTCAAGGTGACGCGGCCGGCCAATGCCTGCTGGCCGGCGGCGGCGGCACGGGTGACGGCGTCAGCCCCTTCGGCCATCTGCCGGCCAAGGCCGGCGATACGTTCGCCATCAGCCGTGAGCACGTAGGCGCGGGCGCGCCGATCGACCAGCTTGAGCCCCAGCGCGGCTTCGAGCGCGGCGATGCGCCGGGCGACGGTCGCGTGCTCCACCCGCAGCTGGCGTGCGGCCGCCGCCAGTGAGCCGGCCTGGGCGAAAGCGGTGAAATGGCGCAGGTCCTCCCAATCCAACATGGGAATTTTTTCACCTCAAGCCCGGCAGTTATGGGAATTCTAACCAGGTCTGTCCCGGCGCAGCATGCAGCCTTCGTTATCCCGGACCGCCGCCATGCGCTCGACCGCCCTCACCTACGCCAGCCTGGTGCTGACCGCCTTCTTCTGGGGCAGCGCCTTCAATGTCGGCGCCCACGTCATCGCCGGCATGACCCCGATCAGCGCCGGCCTGGAGCGTTTCATCCTGGCCAGCGTGGTGTTGCTGGCGCTGCTGGCCTTCACCCGGCGCCTGGACTGGCGCCTGGCGCGCGCGCATCTGCCGGCGCTGGCCGCGGTCGGGGTGCTCGGGGTTGCCGGGTTCAACCTGGCGATGTTCTTTGGCCTGCGCTCGACCACCCCGGTCAATGCCGCGCTGCTGATGGCAACCACGCCGCTATGGACGATGCTGCTGTCGTCGTTGATGGAAGGCGAGCGCATCGATCGCTGGCGCGCCGCCGGCCTGGCGAGCGGGCTACTGGGCGTGATACTGGTCGTCAGTGGTGGCCACCCGACGCAACTGGCGCAACTGCACCTGGCGCGCGGCGATGCGATCGTGATGGGCGGGGCGCTGAGCTGGGCCCTGGCCACGGTGATCTCGCGCCGCTACCTGAGCAAGCTCGACGCGCAGCAGACCACCACCGGCTCGATCGTCCTGGGCACCGCAGTGCTGTTGCTGCTGGCCCTATGGCGCGAGCAGCCGCTGGCGGCGATGGACCACGCGGTGGCCAGCGTGCATTGGGGCATTGTCTATCTGGCGCTGTGCAGTTCGGTGCTCGGCTATCTGTTCTGGTTCGCCGCCGCCCGCCGGATTGGCGCGTCGCGCACGGCAAGCTTCTTCAACCTGGTGCCGGTGTTCACGTTGCTGGTGGCGTTGATCGGCGGGCAGTTGCCGCAGATCGGGCAACTGGCAGGCGTGGTCGCGGTGATCGGGGGCGTGGTGCTGGCTTCGCGCAGCCGCCAGGTAGCCGTCGTGCAGGCGCCGGTGGCGCGCATCGTGGGTGCGCAGCGCTGCAGGGCTTAGTGGGTGGCTCGCAAAGGGCTCGGGGCTGAAGCCCCGCCTACGAGTGCACTGCGCCGACCGGGTCTCGCCTGAGGATGAACTCCAGGTCGCGCACTTGGCCCACCGGAAACTCGTACTCGCCCACTTTCTCGAAGCCATAGCGCGCGTAGAAACGCTGGGCGCCGAAATTTTCCGACCACACGCCGATCCACAACGTGCGCGGGCCATCGCGTTCCAGCCATTGCAGCGCGGTTTCGAACAGCCGGCTGCCCCAGCCGCTGTTCTGGCGGTCCTTCAGCAGGTACAGCCGCTTGAGCTCGCCGTCGCCTTCGCGCACTTGCGGATGCGGCAGGCCACACGGGCCGGCGGCCGCATGGCCCACGGCCACGCCGTCGTCTTCCAGCAGCCAGATCGCATAGTCCGGGTGCGCCAGGACAATCCGCGAGCGCTCCACCGCATAGGCTTCCATCAGGAACGCCTGCAGGTCGGCATCCGGATACAGATGCCCGAACGTCTCGACGAATGTCTGCGTGGCCAACGCCGAGAGCTGCTCGGCGTCTTCCACGTGGGCGCGGCGGATCGACAGGGCCATGGGCGGATCCTAGCGCGTGGACTCAGTCCTTGGCCGGCCGCGGCCGCACCATGATGTGCACTTCGGCCAGCTGCTCGTCCGGGATCGGCGACGGCGCCCCGGTCATCAGGCACTGCGCGCCGGTGGTCTTGGGGAACGGGATGACGTCGCGGATCGATTCGGTGCCGGCCATCAGCGCGGCAATCCGGTCGATGCCGAAGGCGATGCCACCATGCGGCGGCGCGCCGTATTTCAGCGCGTCGAGCAGGAAGCCGAACTTGGCCTCGGCCTCTTCGGCGCCGATCCCGAGCAGCTCGAACACCGCGCTCTGCATTTCCGGGCGATGGATACGGATCGAACCACCACCGATCTCATTGCCATTGAGCACCATGTCGTAGCCGCGCGAGACCGCGGTCCTGGCATTGGCGCGCAGGTCTGCAATGTCGTCCACCGCCGGCGCGGTGAAGGGGTGATGCAGGGCGACATAGCGCTGCGCCTCCTCGTCCCACTCGAACATCGGGAAGTCGGTGACCCACAGCGGACGCCAGCCGGCGGCGACCAAGCCAAAATCCTTGCCGGCCTTCAGTCGCAGCGCGCCCATGAAGTCGGAGACCTTGTTGTAGCCGCCGGCGCCGAAGAACACGATGTCACCGTTCTGCGCGCCCACCTGCTGGAGCAGGGTGGCGAAGGCCTCATCGGTGAAGAACTTGGCGATCGGCGAAGTGACCTCGCCGGCCTCGGACAGCTTCACGTAGGCCAGGCCCTTGGCGCCGTACTTGGCGGCGTGGGCGGCGTATTCGTCGATCTGCTTGCGCGACAGCGTCGCGCCGCCGGGAATACGCAGCGCCGCGACGCGGCCGTCCGGATCGTTGGCGGCGGCGGTGAAGGCGGCGAACTCGCTGCCCTTGACCTGCTCGGCCACGTCGACCAGTTCCAGCTCGATGCGCAGGTCCGGCTTGTCCGAACCATAGCGGCGCATCGCCTCGGCCCAGGTCATGCGCGGGAATTGCGCATCGAGCTCGACATCGACCACTTCCTTGAAGATGGCGCGGATCATCGCCTCGACCGCGTCCTGCACGTCGCGCTCGCGCACGAAGGCGAACTCCATGTCCAGCTGGGTGAATTCCAACTGGCGGTCGGCGCGCAGGGCCTCGTCGCGGAAGCAGCGGGCGATCTGGTAGTAGCGATCGAAGCCGGCCACCATCAGGATCTGCTTGAACAGCTGCGGCGACTGCGGCAAGGCATAGAACTCACCCGGGTGCATGCGCGCCGGCACCAGGAAGTCGCGCGCGCCTTCCGGCGTGGCCTTGGTCAGGATCGGGGTTTCGATGTCCTGGAAGCCGCGCTCGTCGAGGTAGCGGCGCAACGACTGCACCAGCTTGATGCGGGTGCGCTGCATGCGCTGCATTTCCGGGCGGCGCAAATCCAGATAGCGGTACTTCAGGCGGGTTTCCTCGCCCGGGTTCTCGTGCGCGTGGAACGGCAGCGGCTCAGCCTTGTTGAGCACGGTGATGCGGGTGGCGATCACCTCGACCTTGCCGGTGCGGATCTTGTCGTTGACCGCATGGCGCGCGCGCACCACGCCTTCAACCTGCAGCACGTCTTCGTAGCCCAGGCTAGCGGCGACCGCGAACACCTCTGCGCTGTCCGGCTCCACCGTCACCTGCACGATGCCTTCGTGGTCGCGCAGGTCGATGAAGCACACCCCGCCCAGATTGCGGGCGACATCGGTCCAGCCGGCGAGGGTGACGGTTTGGCCGATCAGGGTCTCGTCGACCTGGCCGCAGAAGTGGGTACGCATCGGAACGCTCCGCAAAAAAAGCCGGCGCAGGCGGCGCCGGAAAGCCCGATATTCTGGGGCCGGGCGGGCGCACGGGCAAATCGGTCCAGTCACGGTCTGTTGGCGATGGCCCCGGCTATAGTCCAGCCGTCTTCACACCCGCAAGGATTCGCATATGTCGCATCGCCCGTTGATCGCCCTGGCCGGCCTGTGCCTGGGCCTGGCCATGGCCCACGCCACCCCTGCCGCCGCCCAGGACCGTGGCTACAGCGGCCAGACCATCACCTGCGCCTCCAACGACAACCGTCGCGCCCAGTGCGCGGCCCCCTTCTCCGGGCGCGCGGTGCTGGTGCAGAACCTGTCGAGCACGCGCTGCGTGGAAGGCAGCAACTGGGGCAGCGGCCGCGGGTTCGTCTGGGTCGACCGCGGTTGCCGTGCACGCTTTGCCGACAGCCGCGGCAACGACGGCGGCTATGGCGGCGGCCAGGGCGGCACGATCCGCTGCGAAAGCACCGACAAGCGCCAGCGCGTGTGCAACACCCACTGGCGCGGCGCCACCCTGGTGCGGCAGCTGTCCGATACCCGCTGCGTCGAGGGCCGCACCTGGGGCTTCCGCAATGGCAGCCTGTGGGTCAACGACGGTTGCCGCGGCGAGTTCGCCGAAGGCCGCGGTGGCTGGGGCGGCGGCAACAATGGCGGCGGCTCGGGCCACGGCGATCCGAATTACCAGGTCACCTGCAGCAGCGACGACCAACGCCGTCGTTATTGCGACTGGGACCGCAATCGCGGCCGTCCGGTGATCGTGCAGCAGCTGTCCAAGACCCGCTGCGACGAAGGCCGGACCTGGGGCTATGAGCGCAACCAACTGTGGGTGGATGACGGTTGCCGGGCGCGCTTCGGCGCGCGCTGAGGGTCAAGGCATCAAGCAAGAGGGGCGGCCATCGGCCGCCCCTCTTGTGTTTTGCGGGAGTAGTTTCAGCTCGCCGGCTTGGACTCGGCCTTGGGCGCCGCAGCAGGCTTGGCGTCGCCGCCGCTGCTGCTGGCCGCGCTACTGCCGCTGTGGGTGGCGCTGGTACTGGCGCTCTCGGCCAGGTTGCGCTTCTTGTCGCCGCTCTTCTTGAAGTCGGTCTCGTACCAGCCACCACCGGCCAGGCGGAACGAAGGCGCGGTCACCTGGCGCTTGACGGCTTCGGCACCGCAGGACGGGCAAACCGTCGGATCGGGATCGGAGAGCTTCTGCAGGCGGTCGAAGTCGTGGCCGCACTCGGCACATTGGAAGGCGTAGATCGGCATGGGGAGTCAGGCTAGGTGGAACGGAGACCGGGAATTTTAGGGCAAAGACCACCGGTTCAAGGGTTTGGCTGGCCGGCTCTGTTCCTGGCTGCGCTCTTCGGGGCTGAAGCCCCTCCTACAGGGGCCTACGATCCCTGGCCGTGCGCGGCGGCGACGACGGCCGCCACTTCGGCCAGCGCCTTGTTCTGCCCATCCGGCGGCACCTTGGCGCCCTGCAGGTAGGCGCTGAGCAACAGCGGCGAGCCGCCGCCCGGCGGCCACAGGATGCCGATGTCGTTGCTGGTGTCCGTGCCATTGAAGCCCGTCTTGTCGCCGATCTGCCAGCCGGCCGGCAGGCCTGCGCGCAGGCGGGTATCGCCGGTGCGGTTGTCGCGCAGCCAGGTGGTCAGCTGTCGGCGCGAGGATGGCGACAGCCCCTTTCCCAGGAGGAAGCGTTGCAGGTTGCCGGCCATTGCCGCCGGCGTGGTGGTGTCGCGGTCATCGCCGGGGGCGAACTGGTTCAGCGTCGGCTCGGTGCGGTCGCTACGCGTCAGCGAGTCGCCGTTGGCGCGCAGGAAGGCGGTCAGCCCCGGCGGCCCGCCAACCAGCGGCAGCAACAGGTTGGCGGCGGCGTTGTCGCTCCAGATCAGGGTGGCCCGGCTCAGCTCGTCCACGCGCATGCCGGCGCTGCCGACGTGCTTTTCGGTCTCTGGTGAGTTGCCGACCAGGTCCGATTTGGCCACCACCACGCGCTGGTCCAGCCGCAACCGGCCCTGGTCGACCCCGTGCAGGACGGCGGCCGCCAGTAGAAATTTGAAGGTGCTGCACATCGGGAAGCGCTCGTCCTGGCGGTAGCCGGCGAGCCGGCGGCCACTGCCATCGAGCAGGGCCACGCCGAGCCGGCCGCCGCTGTCGCGCTCGATCCGGGCGAAGGCGTCGGCCAGCGGATCCACGCGCTTTTCCACGCCCTTCGCCCACGGTGGCGCCAACAGGCCGGCACCGGCCGCGAGCATCGAATACTGCAGGAATTGCCTTCTGGTCCGCATCGCCTGCCTCCTGGGGAAAGGCTGAGTATCAAAATATTGACCGCCCGCCACCAGCGAGGTTATTCAAGGCTACCCATGAATTGGATTGATGCCAGCCGATGCTGCGCCCCCGCCTGCCGCTCAACGCGCTGCGCGCCTTCGAGGCCGCCGCCCGCCACCAGAACCTGACCCGGGCAGCGGCGGAACTGTGCGTCAGCCAGGCCGCACTGAGCCACCAGATCAAAGCATTGGAAGCGCACCTGGGCGTGCGCCTGTTCCACCGCCTGCCACGCGGAGTGGCACTGACCGACGAGGCGACCGCGCTGTACCCGGTGCTCGGCGACTGCTTCGACCGCATTGCCGCCACCCTCGAACAGTTCAGCGGGGGCCGCTACCGCCATGTGCTGGCAGTCGGGGTGGTGGCCACTTTCGCCACCGGCTGGCTACTGCCGCGGCTGGCGGATTTCGCCGCCACGCACCCGGATATCGAACTGCGCGTGCAGACCCATAACAACCGCATCGACCTGGCCGGCGAAGGCCTGGAGCTGGCGATCCGTTTCGGCGAGGGCGATTGGCAGGGGCAACAGGCCACCGCTGTGCTGGAAGCACCCTTCGCCCCGGTCTGTGCGCCGGCCCTGGCCGCGCGCCTGCGCACGCCGGCCGATCTGCTGCGGCTGCCGCTCCTGCGCTCCTACCGCCACGACGAGTGGTCCCGCTGGGCACAGTTCGCGGGGTTGGCGACGCTAGAGGCGCGCGGCGCGATGTTCGATTCTTCGCTCGCGCTCGCCAGCGCCGCCGCGGCGGGAGCCGGGGTAGCGCTGCTGCCGTTACGACTGTTCGAACAGGACCTGGCCTCGGAGCGACTGGTCCAGCCCTTCGCGGTCCACGCCGATCTCGGCCGCTATTGGCTCACCCGGCTGCGTTCGCGCGCCGAGAGCGAGCCGGCGCGGCGGTTTCGCGAATGGCTGCAGGCCCAGGCCGGCTGACGCCGAGACGCGCCGGCACAGCCGCCACGCAGCGTCAGCCCATCAACTCCAGCCATTGCTGCTCGGCTTCGGCGAGCCTGGCGGCGACGCTATCGCGATCGCGGCCGAGCTCGCTCATGCGGTGGGCGTCGGCGTAGTTGGCCGGATCGGCAAGTTGGCGATCGACCTCGGCCAGCAACGCTTCCAACTCGCCGACACGCTTCTCGGCGGCGGCGACCTTGTGCGGATTGAGCGGCTTCTTCGGCAGCGGCGGCGGCAACGGCGGCGGTGGCGGCAGCGGTTCCGGCGCCGCATCGGCCATGCGCTGCTTGGTGCCCTGCGCGGCCGGACGGCTACGCAGCCAGGCGGCGTATTCGTCGAGGTCGCCGTCGAACGGCTCGACCACGCCATCGGCCACGCGCCAGAACGTGTCGCAGACCAGGCCGATCAAATGGCGGTCGTGCGAGACCATGACGATAGCGCCTTCGAAATCGGCCAACGCTTCGGCCAGTGCTTCGCGCATTTCCAGGTCGAGGTGGTTGGTGGGTTCGTCGAGCAGCAGCACGTTGGGCTGCTGCCAGGCGATCAACGCCAGCGCCAGGCGCGCGCGCTCGCCGCCGGAAAAGCCATCCACCGGCTCGAAGGCACGGTCGCCGGCGAAGTTCCACTTGCCGAGGAAATCGCGGAAAGCCTGGTTCGGGGCATCCGGCGCGAGATCGCGGAAGTGCTCCATCGGCGACTGGCCTTCATGCAGCGACTCGACCGTGTGCTGGGCGAAGTAGCCGATGCGCAGGTCCGGATGCGCGGCGCGTTCGCCGGAAATCGGGGCCAGCTCGCCGACCAGGGTCTTCACCAGCGTGGTCTTGCCGGCGCCGTTGGGGCCGAGCAGGCCAATGCGCTGGCCGGCTTCGAGGCCGAAACCGACGTCGTGCAAGATCACCGCATCCGGGCCGTAACCGGCGTCGACATGGTTGAGCCGGATCAGCGAGAACGGCAGCTTGGCCGGCGGCGCGAACTCGATCCGGAACTCGCGCTCGGCGCGTACCGCTTCGGTGCCCGACAGCTTGGCCAGCCGCTTCATCCGGCTCTGCGCCTGGGCGGCCTTGCTGGCCTGCGCCTTGAAGCGGTCGATGAAGCTCTGCAGATGCGCGCGCTCGGCCTGTTCCTTCTCGTGCGCGAGTTGTTGCTGGCGCAGTTGTTCGGCGCGCTGGCGTTCGAAATCGGTGTAGCCGCCGACATAGAGCTTGGCGCCGCCACCGTGCAGGTGCAGCGTGTGGGTGGCGACGTTGTCGAGGAACTCGCGGTCATGCGAGATCAGCAGCAGCGTGCCCGGGTACTTGAGCAGCCACTGCTCCAGCCAGAACACCGCGTCCAGGTCGAGGTGGTTGGTCGGCTCGTCGAGCAGCAGCAGGTCCGAAGGCATCATCAGCGCGCGCGCCAGGTTCAGGCGCACGCGCCAGCCGCCGGAAAACGCCGACACTGCGCGTGAATGGGTTTCGGCCGGAAAGCCGAGTCCATGCAGCAGCTTGCCGGCGCGCGCTTCGGCGTCGTAGGCGCCGATCTCGGCCATCTTCTGGTGCGCCTCGGCCACCGCTTCCCAATCCTCGCGCGCGGTCGCCTCGGCCTCGGCCTTCAACACCGCGGCCACTTCGGTGTCGCCACCGAGCACGAATTCGATTGCCGGGTCCGGCAGCGAGGGCGTTTCCTGCGCCACGCTGGCGATCCGTACCCGCCCGGGGAGGTCCACATCGCCCTTGTCGGCTTCGAGCTCGCCGCGGATGGCAGCGAACAGGCTGGACTTGCCGGTGCCGTTGCGGCCGACCACGCCGACGCGGTAGCCGGCGTGCATGGAAAGGTCGACGTTGGACAACAGCAGCCGCTCGCCGCGACGCAGGGCGAAGTTACGCAGGGAAATCATGACGAAAGGGCCTAAGGCAGATTAGCTAGATAACTGGAAGGCATAAGCAGATGAAGAGCCTTCCTGCGACGCCATTCTAGCGTTAACGAATACTTAGCGCGTCCGGGACCTGCCGTCGCCCGCTCCCTCTCCTCCGCTGGCGACGGCCTTGGCCCGGGCTCTACCGATCCGCCCCAGGGCGATCGGCCCCCGCATTCCCCGCCCCGCCGGGCCCGTTGGAGATGTCATGAAACACCCGTTCGCGCAGCGCCCGCTCCTTGTTCCCCTGTCCCTGGCCATCGCCCTGGCCCTGCCCGCCGCCAGCGCCCTGGCGCAGGACACCGCCGCCACTCCCAATACCCTCGATACGGTGATCGTCACCGGCACCCGCGTCACCGACCGTACGGTCGCCGAGTCGCAATCGCCGATCGACATCATTTCGTCCGAAGCGCTCAGCGCCACCGGCACGCCGGAGCTGGCGACCGCCCTGGCGCGCGCCCTGCCCTCATTGAACTTCCCGCGCCCGGCCCTGGCCGACGGCACCAGCGCCGTGCGCCCGGTGCAACTACGCGGGCTGTCGCCGGACCAAGTGTTGGTCCTGGTCAACGGCAAGCGCTATCACACCTCTTCGCTGCTCAACATCAACGGCACCATCGGCCGCGGCTCGGCCGCAGTGGACCTCAACACGATTCCAATCGCTGCCATTGCGCGCGTGGAAGTCCTGCGCGATGGCGCCTCGGCGCTGTACGGGTCCGACGCGATCGCCGGCGTGGTCAACATCGTGCTCAAGGGCGCCGAGAAAGGCGGCAGCCTGGAAGCCGGCTTCGGCCAGTATTCGGCCGGCGACGGCAACAACTACCAGCTCTCCGGCGATACCGGCGTGGCATTGGGTGGCGACCGCGGCTGGCTGCACGTGGCCGGCCAGCTCAACCAGCAGGATCCGACCAACCGCGCCCGTCCGTATGCCGGTGCGCCGAGCGCCTCGCAGCCGGCGGTCGGACAGAAGGCTTTCGTGATCGGCGACCCCGAGGTCGATGCGCAAGCGTTCTCGCTCAATAGCGAGTACCAGCTGACCGACAGCCTCGATGCCTATGCCTTTGCCGTGGCCAGTAACCGCGACATCACCGGTTCGGCGTTTTTCCGTGCGCCCGGCAGTACTACACAGAACATCCGCTCGATCTATCCGGACGGTTTCCTGCCGCAAATCCAGACCTACTCCAAGGACCGCAGCCTGGTCGCCGGCCTGCGTGGCGAAGTGGCCGGCTGGAAGTGGGATGCCAGCTACAACTATGGCTACAACCACCTCGACTTCCACACCCGCAACACCCTCAATGTCAGCCTTGGCGCCGATTCGCCGACTTCGTTCTACGATGGCGCGCTGGAAACCACGCAGAACATCGGCAACCTCGATTTCAGCCGCGGCTTCGACTGGGGCCTGGCCTATCCGGTGAACGTCGCCTTCGGCGTGGAATACCGCAACGAGAAGTGGAACCAGTCACCGGGCGAGCTCGGCTCGTACTACCAGCGCGGCACGCTGGCGGGCGGCGCGCAGGGCTTCGGCGGCTTCTCGCCCAGCGTCTCGGGCCACTACTCGCGTGACAGCTACGCCGTCTACGGCGATCTCGAAGCGGACTTCACCGACAAGTTCTCCGCCGGCCTGGCCGGACGCTGGGAGCACTACGACGACTTCGGCAGCGAGACGTCGGGCAAGCTCTCGGCGCGCTATGCCTTCACCGACCGCGTCGCCCTGCGTGCCACCGCGGCCACCGGTTTCCGCGCGCCGTCGCTGCCGCAGCAATACTTCCAGACCACCAGCACCACCTTCCTGGCCGGCGACCCGAACCCTTATGAAATCCGCACCTTCCCGGCCAGCAGCGCGACCGCGCAGGCACTGGGCGCAGAACCGCTGAAGCAGGAGACCTCCACTTCCTACAGCGCCGGCCTGGTCCTGCAGCCGCTCGATGCGTTGTACCTGACCATCGACGCCTACCAGATCGAGGTCGACGACCGCATCGTGCTCTCGTCCAACCTCACCGGCACCGCGGTGCAGCGTTTCCTGGAGGCGCAGGGCATCTACGGCGTCAATGGCGGCCGCTACTTCACCAACGCCGTCGATACCCGCAGCCGCGGCGTGGATGTGGTCGGCAGCTATCGCTGGCAGCTCGCCGCCAGCAGTGTCGACCTGACCGCCGGCTACAGCTACGCCAAGACCGAGGTGACGCACATCGCGCCGAACCCGGCCGAGTTGAGCGCCAACGGCCTCAACCTCGAACGCATCGACCGCACCGAGCGCGGCCGCATCGAGGAGGGCTTCCCGCGCGACAAGCTGCAGCTCAACGGCACCTGGAGTTCCGAGCACTGGGCGCTGGCGCTGGGCACCACCCGCTATGGCGAGTTCAGCACCCGTCCGGCCTCTGCAGCCAACGACCAGACCTACGGCGCCAAGTGGGTGGTCGATGCCTCGGCCAGCTACAAGGTCGATGGCTGGACCCTGACCCTGGGTGCGGACAACCTGCTCAACGAATACCCGGACGAGAACAGCTTCGCGAACTCGACCAGCGGGCAGTTCCCGTATAGCAATCTTTCGCCGTTCGGTTTCAACGGCGCGTATGTGTATGGGAAGGTGAATTACCGCTGGTGACCAACGGTTCGTGATCACCACAGGCCCGGGCAACCGGGCCTGCTTTGCAATGTGCGGCGAGAAAAATCCAGGGACCGTTACGCGCGAAACCGATTAACGCAAAGTTGACATATCACCGTCATACGGGTTACTCGTTGACCCGCGTTCGGCGCGGCCTGTGGCCGCAGTCGCCCGGGAGGGGGCGCACCGGCGCATTTTCCGTCCCCGCCGGAGTGGCCCTTCCATGACCCGATCCAATCGTGTTCTTGCGTCCGCCGTCGTTGTCGCGCTGTTTCCACTGCAGGCCTGGGCCCAGTCTTCGCCCAATACGCTCGACACGGTGATCGTCACCGGCACGCGCGTGACCGATCGCACGGTGGCCGAGTCGGCTTCGCCGATCGACATCATTTCGCCCGAGGCCCTCTCGGCGACCGGCACCACCGAGCTGGCAACGGCGCTGTCGCGTGCGGTGCCTTCACTGAATTTCCCGCGTCCGGCCATCACCGATGGCACCGATGCGGTCCGCCCGGTGCAGTTGCGCGGCCTGGCACCAGACCAGGTGCTGGTGCTGGTCAACGGCAAGCGCTACCACACCACGGCCCTGGTGAACCTCAACGGCAGCCAGGGCCGCGGCTCGTCGCCGGCCGACCTCAACACCATTCCGATCGCCGCGGTCGAACGCATCGAAGTGCTACGCGATGGCGCCGCCGCGCAGTACGGCTCCGATGCCATCGCCGGTGTCATCAACGTCGTGCTCAAGGGCAGCG
This sequence comes from Stenotrophomonas sp., assembly GCA_035539015.1. Classification (GTDB taxonomy): domain Bacteria; phylum Pseudomonadota; class Gammaproteobacteria; order Xanthomonadales; family Xanthomonadaceae; genus Stenotrophomonas_A. The sequence continues at coordinate 29,335 of DATLJF010000159.1, forward strand.
GCAGTGGCGGCGGCATTGCCGGCCGCTACGGCCAGTACAGCGCCGGCGACGGTGAGCAGTACCAGCTCTCCGGCGACGGCGGCTTCCGCCTCGGTGACCAGGGCGCCGTGCACCTGGCCGCGCAGGCCGGGCACCAGGACCAGACCAACCGCGCCAAGCCGTACAACGGCGTGGTCGAGCAGCGTTATGGCGACCCGGAAATCGACCAGGGCGCTGTTTCCTACAACGGCCAATACAGCCCCGTGGACTACCTCACGTTCTATTCCTACGCGATGGCCAGCCGCCGCGAAGTCCTGTCCAACGGCTATTTCCGCTGGGACACCGACAACCGCAACCGCCCGCAGATTTATCCGGACGGCTTCCTGCCGCAGATCTACAACGTCAGCAAGGATGTTTCCTGGGTCGGCGGCTTCAAGACCAGCACCGCCGGTGGGCTCAATATCGACATGAGCTACAACTACGGCCAGAACAACCTGCGCTTCGACGTGCGCAACAGCCTCAACAACAGCATGGGCCTGGATACGCCGACACGCTTCTATGCCGGCACCCTGGAAGTGACGCAAAACGTGCTCAACGCCGATTTCAGCAAGCCGCTGGACGTCGGCCTGGCCTATCCGCTGGCGCTGGCGTTCGGACTGGAATGGCGCGGCGAAAAGTTCAACGAATCGCCCGGCGACCCGGCTTCCTACATCAATGGCGGCGTGCCCTCGGCCAACGGCAGCTTCCTGCCCGGCGCGCAGGTGTTCGCCGGCTTCAAGCCGAGCGACTCGGGCCAGTTCGACCGCCACAGCTATTCGGCCTACGTCGACCTGGAAGCTGACCTGAGCGATAAGTTCACCCTCGGCCTGGCCGGCCGCTATGAGGACTACAGCGACTTCGGCGACACCGCCAATGGCAAGCTCTCGCTGCGCTACGCCTTCACCGACAAGATCGCGCTGCGCGCCACCGCGTCCACCGGCTTCCGTGCACCGTCGTTGCAGCAGCAATACTTCCAGTCCATCGCCACCAATTTCATCGACGGCATCCCCTACGAAATCGGCACGTTCCGCACCGACAACCCGGCGGCGGTCGCGCTGGGTGCCGAGCCGCTGCAGGCCGAGGAATCCACCAACTACAGCATGGGCCTGGTGCTGCAGCCGATCGATGCGCTCTACGTCACCATCGATGCCTACCGCATCGATATCGATGACCGCATCGTGCTGTCGGAAAACCTGACGTCAACCGCGGTCCGCAACTACCTGCAAGCCAATGGCTACACCGGCATCGGCGGTGGTCGCTACTTCACCAATGCGGTAGACACTCGCACCACCGGCGTGGATGCCGTCGGCACTTACCGCTGGGCGCTGGGCAGCGGCCCGCTGGAGCTGACCGGCGGCTACAACTACAACAAGACCGAGATCCAGCACATCGCCGAGAACCCGCCGGCGCTGGAGGCGATCGACCCGACCGCGGT
>DATLJF010000160.1:0-15387 GCA_035539015.1 Stenotrophomonas sp.
GTTGTCGGCGTTGATGAAACTGTAGGTATGCGAGCCGAAGCCGTGCATGTGGCGGTAGCCGGCCGGGATGCCTCGTTCGCTCATTACGATGGTGACCTGGTGCAGCGACTCCGGCAGCAGGGTCCAGAAATCCCAATTGTGCGCGGCGCTGCGCAGGTTGGTGCGCGGGTCGCGCTTTACCGCCTTGTTGAGGTCGGCGAACTTGCGCGGGTCGCGCACGAAGAACACCGGCGTGTTGTTGCCGACCAGGTCCCAGTTGCCTTCCTCGGTGTAGAACTTCACCGCGAAGCCGTGGATATCGCGTTCGCCATCGGCCGCGCCACGCTCGCCGGCTACCGAGGAGAAGCGCACGAATACCTCGGTGCGCTTGCCGATTTCCTCGAACAGACGGGCACGCGTATACCGGCTGATGTCATGGGTGACGGTGAAGTGGCCGAACGCGCCCGAACCCTTGGCGTGCATGCGCCGCTCGGGGATGACTTCGCGGTTGAGATTGGCGAGTTTCTCGATCAGCCACACGTCCTGCATCAACACCGGGCCGCGTGGACCGGCAGTCATGGTGTTTTCGTTGTCCACCACCGGCGCGCCGAAGGCGGTGGTCAGTGGCGATTGACTAGGGGCTTTGGAACGAGGCTTTGAATCAGAACGATGCTTGCTCATGGCGGGCGCCTGCAGTTGCTGGGAGCCTGCAGGCTAGGTCACTGGCCGCGCCGCGGGAAATCGATTTTTAGAACCGTTGCGATAGCCGGAGTCAACATATTAGATAGATCGCATGCGTCGCGAATACATGCAGAAATGAGCTTGCTTTTGGTGATATCGCGATCTGACACCTTCGGGGCTGAAGCCCCTCCTACAGGTTCTCCAGCACCAATGTAGGAGCGGCTTTAGCCGCGACCGGAAATCCACGGCCGCCAGTCGCCACTACAGCAACGCCTTCAACCGATACAACGCCTCCAGCGCCTGCTTCGGCGTCAGCTCATCCGGATCCAACGCAGCCAACGCTTCCTGCGCCGCGCTGTTGGCGGGTGCGAACAGGCCAAACTGTTGCGGCGCGTCCAGCGCTTGCGGCGCCATCTGCGCGGCGTGGGTTTCGCCGCCGCGCTGTTCGAGCTCGGCCAGGCGCCGCCGCGCCTGGGCCACGGTTTCGCGCGGCAGGCCGGCGAGCGCAGCCACCTGCAGGCCGAAGCTGCGGTTGGCCGGGCCTTCTTTCACCGCGTGCATGAACACCAGCGCCTCGCCGTGCTCCACCGCATCCAGGTGAACATTGGCGATGCCGCTCGCGCCGCCTTCTACGGTCTCGTCGGCGAGTGCGGTCAGTTCGAAGTAATGGGTGGCGAATAGCGTGTAGCAGCGATTGCGGTGCGCCAGGTGGCGCGCCACCGCATCGGCCAGTGCCAGGCCGTCGTAGGTCGAGGTGCCGCGCCCGATCTCGTCCATCAGCACCAGCGATTGCGCGGTGGCGTGGTGGAGGATGTAGCTGGTCTCGGCCATCTCGACCATGAAGGTCGATTGCCCGCGCGCCAGGTCGTCGCCAGCACCAATACGGGTGAGGATGCGGTCGATCGGCCCGATCACCGCGCGCCGCGCCGGCACGTAGCTGCCGATATGCGCCAGCAACACGATCAGCGCGTTCTGGCGCATGTAGGTCGACTTGCCGCCCATGTTCGGGCCGGTGATCACCAGCATGCGGCGGTCGGGGTACAGGTCGAGGTCGTTGGGCTCGAACGGCTGTTCGCGCACCGCTTCCACCACCGGGTGGCGGCCGCGCTCGATGCGCAGGCACGGTGCGGTTTCCAGTTCCGGCGGCGACCAGTCCAGCGCCTGTGCGCGCTCGGCGAAGCCGGCGAGCACGTCGAGCTCGCTGAGTGCGCCGGCGCAGCGCTTGAGCGGTTCGAGGTGTTCGCCCAACGCGTCAAGCAGCCCTTCGTACAGCAGCTTCTCGCGCGACAGCGAGCGCTCGCGCGCCGACAGCACCTTGTCCTCGAACGACTTCAGTTCTTCGGTGATGTAGCGCTCGGCATTGGCCAGGGTCTGGCGGCGGCTGTAGTGCAGCGGCGCCTTGTCGGCCTGGCCCTTGCTGATCTCGATGTAATAGCCGTGGACGCGGTTGTAGCCCACCTTGAGCGTGCCGATGCCGCTGCTTTCGCGCTCGCGCAGCTCCAGGTCGATCAGGAATTGGTCGGCGTTGGTCGACAGCCGTCGCAGCTCGTCCAGCTCGGCGTCGTAGTCGCTGGCGATCACGCCACCGTCGCTGAGCTTGAGCGGCGGCTGCGGTGCGACCGCGCTGGCCAGCAGGTGCGCGACCTGGGCGTGCTCGCCGAGTTCGGCCGCCAACGCCTGCAACCGCGGCGAGTCCAGCGGCGCCAGCAGTGCGGCGATATCCGGCAGCATCGCCAGGCCATCGCGCAGGGTCGACAAGTCGCGCGGGCGCGCCGAACGCAGCGCCACCCGGGTGAGGATGCGTTCCAGGTCGCCGAGCGCGCGGAAGCGCTCGCGCAGGTCGGCTTCGGTGCCGCGGTCGATCAGCATGCCCACCGCGTGGTGGCGCTGCACCAGCACCTCGCGCAACCGCAGCGGCCGGTGCAGCCAGCGGCGCAACAGCCGCCCGCCCATCGGCGAGACGGTGCTGTCGAGCACGCCGAGCAAAGTGTGGCGGGTATCGCCGTCCACGCGCGTGTCCAGTTCCAGGTGCCGGCGCGTGGCCGCGTTCATGGCGATCGCTTCGGAGGCGGTCTCCATCGCGATCGCGGTCAGGTGCGGCAGGCGCTGCTTCTGGGTTTCCTCGACATAGCCGAGCAGGGCGCCGGCCGCGGCGATCGCGCGCGGGCTTTGCTCGATGCCGAAGCCGGACAGGTCGTGCAGCTTGAAGAACTGCAGCAACTGGCGGCGGCCACTGTCGCTGTCGAACAGCCACGGCGCGCGCCGACGCAGGCCGGTGCGCTGGCGCAGGAACTCCGGCCAGCCCTCTTCGTCGGGTACCAGCAGTTCGGCCGGCTCCAGCCGCGCCAGTTCGGCCTCCAGGGCATCCTCGCTGTCCACTTCGTTGACCAGGAAGCGGCCGCCGGCCAGGTCGGCCCAGGCCAGGCCGTAGCCGGCCTTGCCGCGCGACAGCGCCATCAGCAAGGTGTCGCGGCGCTCGTCCAGCAATGCCTCGTCGGTCACCGTGCCCGGGGTGACCACCCGTACCACCTTGCGCTCGACCAGGCCCTTGGCCAGCGCCGGGTCGCCGATCTGTTCGCAAATCGCCACCGATTCGCCCAGCGCCACCAGCCGCGCCAGGTAGCCCTCGTAGGCATGTACCGGCACCCCGGCCATCGGGATCGGCGCGCCGCCCGAACTGCCGCGCTGGGTCAGGGTGATGTCGAGCAGCCGCGCGGCCTTGCGCGCATCGTCGTAGAACAGCTCGTAGAAATCGCCCATGCGGAAGAACAGCAGCAGGTCCGGGTAGTCGGCCTTGGCTGCGAAGAACTGCTTCATCAGCGGGGTGTGTTCCTGGGCTCCCTTGCCGGGTTTGGTGCTGCCTTCTGGATCAATGCTTTGCAAGGGAGTCTGTCCTCATCGCCGTGTGCCGTGCCGCCCAGTTTAATTTGTCTTGCGGGCGGGCGCGGCAACCGACGATGTGCCCAGGATGGCGCGGATAGCGGCGGGAGCTGCCGCTGACAAGCCGTCCCAGGTCATCGCGGCGGTCCTTCAGCGGACCTGGATAGGCATGGCGGCGGGACGTGGATTGCCTGCCTGCTGCGCCAACAGCTGGCGGATCTTCGCCTCGGTCTGGGCATAGTTGCCCTCGCCGAAGTGCTGGTACACCACGCGCCCGTCCTGGTCGATCAGGTACAGCGCCGGCCAGTACTGGTTGCCATAGGCGTTCCAGGTGTCATAGCCGTTGTCCTGGGCTACCGGATAGGTGATGCCGAAGCGCTTCACCGCCGCCTGCAGGTTGTCCAGCTGCTTCTCATAGCCATATTCGGGCGTGTGCACGCCAATGACCACCAGGCCCTGGTCCTTGTAGTCGGCATGCCATTGCTTTACGTGCGGCAGCACGTGGATGCAGTTGATGCACGAGTAGGTCCAGAACTCCACCAGCACCACTTTGCCGCGCAACTGCTGCAGCGTATGCGGCGGGCCGTTGAGCCAATGGCCGATGCCCTTGAATTCGGGCGCCAGCGGCGCCGGTGCGCTGTGGGTCGGCTCGACCGGGTCGGCCTGTACCTGCGGCGAGCAAGCACTGGCAAACACGGTGGCGGCCAGCAGCATGACGAGGGGCTTTAGCTTGTTCATGGTCAGAGTCCTTGCGAGAGGGAGGGGAGCCATTGCGTGGCCCAGGCCGACACCAGCACGTCGTACTGGAACAGTTGCAGCAGGGCCACGCCGATGGCCAATGCGCCGAACAGGCGGCGGAACAGATCGGTGCGGTGTTGCAGGAACGCCAGCCGCGCCGACACCCAGCGCCCGCCGTAGGCGATCAGCAGCATCGGCAGTCCGGCGCCGAGGGCGTACACCGCCAGCAGCGAGGTCGCCTTGCCAGCGGCTTGCGAACTCGCCGCCAGCGACAGCACCGAGGCCAGTACCGGCCCGGCGCACGGCGTCCATGCCAGGCCCAACGACGCGCCGACCAGCAGCGGCGCGAACGTGCCGGCGGGGCTGCCGGCGGCATAGGCACGTTGCGGCCAGAGACCGGCGCGCCATTGCTGCACCTTCATCACCAGCCACTCGAACGGCCGCGGCCAGAAGCAGGCCAGGCCGGCCAGCAACAACACCGCGATGGCGCCATCGCGGATCACGCCTTGCAGCGCACCGGAGCTGGCCGCGAGCGTGCCGATCAGCAGGCCGCTGGCGGCGAACGTGGCGACGAAGCCGGCGACGATCAGCAACGGCCCGCTGCGGCCGCGCCCGCTGCTGCTCGCCAGCACGATCGGCAGGACCGGCAGGATGCACGGTGACAGGACAGTGGCCACGCCGGCGGCGAGGGCAAGCAGGTACGCGATCATGGTCGTGTCTGCGCGGTGGGTGTGGCGTCATTCCATCGCGCCGCGGTATCGGGCCGGTGTGCGCAAAGCGCGGTTTTGTAAGCGAAGCCACGCCGGGGCGAGCGCGGCGACATTTCGCTACAAAGCGGCTCAAACCACGCGGATCTGCACGTCGATGTTGCCGCGCGTGGCCTTGGAATACGGACAGGTGCGGTGCGCTTCGTCCACCAGCGCTTGCGCCTGCGCGCGCTCCAGCCCCGGCAGCGAGACATTCAGTCGTGCCTGCAGTTGGAAGCCGTCCCCGACCTTGCCCAAGTCGATTTCGGCATCGACGGCGAGATCGGCCGGCACGCTGATCTGCAGCTTGCGCGCGGCGATCTTCATCGCGCCTTCGAAGCAGGCCGACCAGCCGGCGGCGAACAATTGCTCCGGGTTGCTGCCCGGGCGGTTGTTGCCGGGCGTGGACAGGGCGATGTCGAGCTGGCCATCGTCGCTGCGGGCATGGCCTTCGCGGCCGCCGGTGGTGTGGGTCTTGGCGGTGTAGAGCACGCTATCGAGGGTCGTCATGGGTTTCTCCAGGGGTAAGGCGCAGACAAAGTGGATCGGTTTCGTTGCTCGGCGCCGACGCGGTTACAGGCGGGTGGCGTCGATCACTGCCTGGGTGAATTCGCCCGGTGCTTCCTGCGGCGGGTTGTGGCCGATGCCGCCGCTGAAGGTGCGGTGTTCGTATTTGCCGGTGAACTTGCCGGCGTAGGCGACCGGTTGCGGATGCGGCGCGCCGTTGGCGTCGCCTTCGATGGTGATGGTCGGCACGCTGATCGGCGGCAACTGCGCGAGCTTGGCCTCCAGCGCCGCGTACTTCGGCTCGCCCGCGGCCAGGCCCAGGCGCCAGCGGTAGTTGTGGACGACGATGGCGACCTGGTCGGGGTTGTCCAGCGAGGCGGCGCTGCGGGCGAAGGTGGCATCGTCGAACCGCCACTGCGGCGAAGCCAGCTGCCAGATCTGCCTGGCGAATGCGTGGGTGTACTTGGCATAGCCGTCGCGGCCGCGATCGGTGGCGAAATAGAATTGGTACCACCACTGCAGCTCGGCTTGCGGCGGCAGCGGCTGGCGGCCGGCCTCCTGGCTGCCGATCAGGTAACCGCTCACCGACACCAGCGCCTTGACCCGCTGCGGCCACAGCGCGGCGACGATATCGGCCGAGCGCGCGCCCCAGTCGAAGTCGGCCAGGGTCGCGCGCTGGATGTGCAGGGCATCCATTAACGCGATCACATCCGACGCCAGCGCCGCCGGTTCGCCATTGCGCGGCGTGTCGGCCGAGCGGAAGAGCGTACCGCCGTAGCCGCGCAGGTGCGGCACGATCACGCGGTAGCCCTGCGCGGCCAGGCGCGGCGCCACTTCGGCATAGCTGTTGATGTCATAGGGCCAGCCGTGCAGCAGGATCACCACCTCGCCCTTGGCCGGGCCGAGCTCGGCGTAGGCGATGTCGAGGTCGCCGGCAGCGACGTGTCGGTTGGCGAACAGCGCGGCGGGCGGATTCGTTGCCGACGGCGGCACTGCCGGCGTTGCCGCATGGGCGGCGCCGGTCAGCAGCAGTTGCGCGGCGAACAGCCACGGCGCCAGGCTGGCGAGGGCGGCGACGCGCGGGTGCGGGCGAGCCGCAGGGGGACAGGTTCGGGCAATCGTGGCAACGGTGTGCATGACGTTCTCCTGAGAAGGGGGGATGCGGATCAGGCGGTCTTGCGCAGCGGTCGGAACGCGGCGCGCAGTTCGGCGCTGAACAGGCGCGGCTGTTCCCAGGCGGCGAAGTGGCCGCCCTGGTCGAGCTGGTTGAAGTAGTACAGGGAGGGATAGGCGCGTTCGGTCCAGCTGCGCGGCGCGCGGTAGATCTCGCCCGGGAACACCGACACCGCGACCGGCACGCGGATCTGCGTGGTCTTCTGCGCATCGGCGCTGAAGTTGTTGTTGTGGTTTTCCCAATAGAAGCGCGCGCTGGCGGTGGCGGTGCCGGTGAGCCAATACAGGCTGATGTCGTCGAGAATGGCGTCGCGCCCCAGCACCCGTTCCGGCATGCCGTCGCTGTCGGTCCACTGCGCGATCTTGTCGTACATCCAGGCCGCCAGGCCGACCGGCGAATCGGTCAGCGCGTAGCCGATGGTCTGCGGCCGCGTGACCATCATCGCGCCGTAAGCGGCATTACGGCCGAAGAAGGTGCTCAGCGGGTCGAAGGCGCGCTGCTCGTCGACCGCCAGCGGGGTCGGTGCCGGGGCGCCGCTGTTGATCGCCGCCACCAGCTCGGCGGGTACCGTGGCCGGCATCGTCAGATGGATGCCGAGCAGCCCCTGGGGTGCCTGCCGTGCCATCGCATCGGAAATCACCGAGCCGTGGTCGCCGCCTTGCGAGACATAGTGTCGATAACCCAAGCGCTGCATCAATACGTCCCACGCGCGGCCGACACGCTCTGGGCCCCAGCCCAGTTCGCTCGGAATGCCGGAGAAGCCGTACCCGGGGATCGAGGGAATCACCACGTCGAAGGCGTCCTCAGCCTGGCCGCCGTGCGCGAGCGGGTCGGTGAGCGGGCCGATGCAATCGACGAATTCGAGGATCGAACCCGGCCAGCCGTGGGTGAGGATTACCGGCAAGGCGCCGCGATGGCGCGAGCGCACGTGGATGAAATGGATATCGACGCCGTCAATGGTGGTGATGAACTGCGGCAGCGCGTTGAGCCTGGCTTCAAGCCGGCGCCAGTCGTAGCCGCTGCCCCAGTAGTTCACCAGCGCCTGCAGCGGTGCCAGCGCGAGCCCCTGCGAGTCGTCGTTGACCAGCTCGCGATCGGGCCAGCGGGTAGCCTGCACGCGCCGGCGCAGCTCGGCCACATCGGTCTCCGGCAGCCGTACCTTGAACGGACGGACCGCCGAGGTCTCAGCGCCGCCAGCAGCGGCGGCATTTGCGGCGCGCGCGGCCGGCGCCGGCAACAGGCCGAGCAGGCCGGCGCTGGCGGTGGCAAGGGTGGCGGCGCCGAGCAGGCGACGGCGCGAAGGGTCGGGCAGGGCGTGTGGATCGAAGGTCGTCATGGCGGCTCCTGGGAGTGGGCGAATGCGGCGTTGGCGTGCGCTAGACCGACCAGCCGCCGTCGAGGGTCAGGCTGGCACCGGTCATGTAGCTGGCTTCGGTACTGGCGAGATAGGCCGCCAGCGCAGCTACTTCCTGCGGACTGCCGACACGGCCCAGGGGGTTGCGCGCCACCAGCATGTCGAGGAAGCCGGCGGTGAGGTCGGTGGCGATCGGGCCGGGCTGGATGTTGTTGATCGTGATGTGGCGCGGTGCCAGGTCCAGCGCCAGTTCCCGCACCAGCGTGGCCACCGCCGACTTGGTCATTGCATAGACGCTGCTGCCGACGATGCCGCCGCGCACCGCGGCATTGCTACCGATGGTGATGATGCGGCCGCCGTCGCGCAGCTGTGCCGCCGCGGCCTGGATCGCCAGGAATACGCCGCGCACGTTGACCGCCAGCATCTGGTCGAGCATCTCCAGGGGGAATTCCGCCAACGGGGTGCCGCGATAAAGGCCGGCATTGACCACCGCCACGTCGAGCGCACCGAACTGTTCGACCGTGCGCTCGACCGCGGCGGTAATCGCGGTCGCATCGGCGCTGTCTGCCTGTAAGGCGAGGGCGACGCCGCCTTCTGCCTGGATCTGCGCCACCACCGCTGCGGCGCTGTCGGGGCGCGAGACGTAGGTCAGGGCGACGGCATGGCCATCGCTGGCCAGGCGGCGGGCAATCGCCGCGCCAATGCCGCGTGAGCCGCCAAAGACCAGGGCGACGGGACGGGTGGGGGAGGGGGTCGGGTTCATGGCATGTCCTTGGGGCGGGGTCGGCGGCGGTTGCCTCGGCGTGGCGGCCATTTCAGCCTCGCCACGTATCGCCCCGGTGTCGCTTCGCCCCCGCTTTTGTCAGCGAACCAGCCATGCGCCGGCCGCAGATACAGAGCGATACAACGCCACGCCGATTTGTATCGAACTGTGTACCGCGGCAGGCTGCGCGCAACTCGCTTACCAAGCGGTGGCCCTCGTGACGCGGATCGCGCCGTACCATGGACGCCGAGCGATCGCGCCAGCTTGGCGATCCCACCCCCACCGCGGAGAGCGCCGATGTCCCACACCGACCACATCCTCGTCGTCGACGATGACCGAGATATCCGCCAGATGGTCGGCGACTACCTGCGCAAGAACGGCCTGCGTGTCAGCCTGGCGGCGGATGGCCGCGAGATGAAGGCGGCGCTGGACACCAGCGATGTCGACCTGGTCGTGCTCGATGTGATGATGCCGGGCGAAGACGGGCTGTCGCTGTGCCGCAACCTGCGCGCGGGCAAGCATCGCGCCGTGCCGGTGGTGTTGCTGACCGCACGCGATGACGAGACCGATCGCATCATTGGCCTGGAGATGGGCGCAGACGACTACGTCACCAAGCCGTTTTCCGCGCGCGAACTGCTGGCGCGGATCAACGCCGTCATCCGCCGCACGCGCATGCTGCCGCCGAATTTGCAGGTCAGCGAGGCGGCGCGGCTGATTGCCTTTGGCCAGTGGCGCCTGGATACCAGCTCGCGCCACCTGCTGGACGAACAGGGCACCGCCTATCCGCTCAGCGGCGCCGAGTTCCGCCTGTTGCGCGTGTTCGTCGACCATCCGCAGCGCGTCCTCAGCCGCGACCAGTTGCTCAACCTCACCCAGGGCCGCGATGCCGAGCTGTTCGATCGTTCCATCGACCTACTGGTCAGCCGTCTGCGCCAGCGCCTGGGCGACGCGGCCAGGGAGCAGGCCTACATCAAGACCGTGCGCAGCGAAGGCTACGTGTTCTGCCAGCCGGTGGTGCTGCTGGGCGACCCAGCGTGAACACGCCCGCCCGGCCGCATCGCTGGCGCGGCATGCCGCGTACCCTAGGCATGCGCCTGCTGCTGATCCTGGCCGCGGGTTTGCTGCTCGCCCACGCGTTGTCGTTTGCCCTGCTGTTCTACGAGCGCGCCATGGCCACGCGCGGGATGATGCTGGCGGGCATGGCGCAGGACGTACCGTTGAGCGTGGCACTGCTGGAACGCCTCTCGCCAAGCGAGCGGGCCGAATGGCTGCCGCAGCTGCAGCGGCGGACCTACCGCTATTTGTTGCGGCCGGCGCAACCGGGCACGCCGCTGGCCAGTGACCGCGCGCGCCAGGTGACCGCGCTGGTCGACCGCTCGCTCGGCCACCGCTATGCGCTGCGCGCGCGCACCGTGTCCACCGCGCCGGAACGCTACGAAATCGAGCTGACCCTGGCCGATGGCCAGCCCCTGACCCTCGAAGTCACGCCCTCGTTGCTGCCGATCGCCCGCTGGTTGCCCTGGGTCCTGGCCGCGCAAGTGGCCTTGCTGCTGGCCTGCGCGTGGCTGGCAGTGCGCCTGGCAACGCGCCCGCTGGTGCAACTCGCCGACGCGGCCGAACGCCTGGACCCGGCCGGCGGTGGCGTCGCCATGCCGCAGGACGGCCCGCTGGAGGTGGCACAGGCGGCACGCGCGCTCAATGCCCTGCAGGCTCGCGTGTCGGCGCATGTGTCCGAGCGCATGCAGATATTGGCGGCGATCTCGCATGATCTGCAGACCCCGATCACGCGGATGCGCCTGCGCCTGGAGACACTGGACGACAGCGAGGCGCAGCAGCGCCTCCTCGCCGATGTCGGGCAGTTGAGCCAACTGGTCCGCGAAGGCATCCAGTACGCGCGCAGTGCCAACGTCGCGCTCGGCCCGGCGGTGCGCCTCGACTTGCCGGCGTTTCTTGCCAGCGTGATCGACGATTACCGCGACATGGGCAAGCCGGTGCAATTGGGCGAACTGGCCGCGGTGGCGCTGCACACGCATCCGCAGGTATTGCGGCGCATCGTGCAGAACCTGATCGACAACGCCCTGGCCTATGCCGGAAGTGCCGAGGCGACCGTGCGGGTGGACGCGGCCGGCGTGGTCTGCATCGACGTGCTGGACGAGGGGCCCGGGATTCCAGAGGCCTCGCTCGATACGGTGCTGCAACCGTTCCAACGCCTGGAATCTTCGCGCGGGCGCCAGACCGGCGGCACCGGCCTCGGCCTGGCCATTGCGCAGCAGCTCACCCAGGCACTGGGCGGGCGCCTGCGCCTGGCCAACCGCGCGGCCGGTGGCCTGCGTGCCAGCATCGAGTTGGACATGACTCAGCCTGCGCACCCGCGCGCCGATTAGAATGCAGCCTCCTGGCGGAGATGCTTCGGACATGTGAGCAAGGCGGTTTCCTCGTAGATCCGGTCGAGCGTGGCGCTGACAGCGCCGCACGGCCGGTTGTCGCCCGTCCTGGCCGCAGTGGCCCGGCGCGGCTCACGATGGAGGATCGTCATGTCCGACGTACGCATTCGCGTTTCCGAACTTTCTTTCCACTGGCCCGACGGCACGCCCGTGCTCGATCGGCTGTCATTCGCGCTGGGCCGCTCGCGCACCGGCCTGGTCGCCCCCAATGGCGCCGGCAAGAGCACCTTGCTCAAGTTGCTGGCCGGTGAGCTCACACCCACCGCCGGGCAGGTCGAGATGCACGGCCACGTGGCCTATCTGCCGCAGCACCTGGTGTTCGACGCGCAGGCCAGCGTGGCGCAAGCGCTGGGCATCGCCGAGCAGCTGCGTGCCCTGGACGCGATCCTGGGTGGTCACGGCGACGACGCTGCTTTCGAGCGCCTGGACGGCGACTGGAACCTGCGCGAGCGCGCCACTGCGATGCTGGCGCGGGTAGGACTGCAAGCGCTCGCGCTGGAGCGGCCGCTATCGAGCCTCAGCGGTGGCGAGGCGATGTGGCTAGCCTTGGCGGGCAAGCTGCTGCAACGGCCCGACGTGTTGTTGCTGGACGAACCCAGCAACCACCTCGACCGTGACGCGCGAGGCCGGCTGCAGGCCCTGCTGGCCGAGTGGCCAGGTTGCCTGCTGGTGGCCAGCCACGACCGCGACCTGCTCGCCGGCATGACCCAGATCGCCGAGTTGCAGCGGTCGAGCCTGACCCTCTACGGCGGCGGCTGGGATTTCTACCGTGAGGCGGCATCGGCCGAGCAAGCCGCCGCCGAGCAGCGGGTAAAGCAGTTGCGCAGCGAGGTGCGCCGCCAGCGGCGCGATCGCCAGCAGGCACACGAGCGCGCCGAGCGCCGTGCCGGCAACGCTGCGCGCGGCCTGGCCGATGCCGGGCTGCCGCGGATCGTCGCCGGCAATCGCGCGCGTTCGGCACAAGTGGCCGCGGGCAAGGCCGGCGAGGTGCATGCCCAACGCCTGGACCAGGCACGGACGCAACTGAGCGCGGCCACGCAAGCGCTCGACGAGACGGCGGCCATCGCGTTCGATCTGCCGGCTACCCGCGTGGCCAACGACCGCGTGCTGTTCCATGGCCAAGACCTGCAGGTTCGCCAAGGCGGGCGCGAACTGTTCGCAGCGCCGGGGGTGTCACTGACGATTCGCGGGCCCGAGCGTATTGCCCTGGAAGGGCCCAATGGCGCCGGCAAGACCACGCTGCTGCAACTGCTCGCGGGCGAGCGCGACGCGCAAGCCGGTGTGCTGCGCCGGGCGCCAGTGCGCGTGGCCTGGCTGCGCCAGCACCTGGACCTGCTCGACCCGGCGCGCACGGTCGCGGAAAACCTCGCCGCCTTCGCACCGTCCATGCCAGCGCTGGAACGTGCACAACTGCTGGCGCGGCTGCAGTTTCGCGGCACTCGCCAGGCCTTGCCGGCAGGCGCACTGTCCGGGGGCGAGCGCCTGCGCGCGACCCTGGCCTGCATTCTGCATGCCGAACCGGCGCCACAACTGTTGCTGCTCGACGAGCCGACCAACAACCTCGACCTCGGCGCCATCGCGCAACTGGAAGAGGCATTGCGCGCCTACCAGGGCGCGCTGGTGGTGGTGAGCCACGACCGACGGTTCCTGGACAGCGTCGAACTGGATCGTCGTCTCGTTTTGTCCGGCGGCCGCTTGCGCGAGGGCCGCTGAGTCTTGCCGAAAATGCGCATTGTTGCCCCGCGGTGAAATTGGTAGGGTGGCGCGGCCCGCGGCGAGCTACCGCGCCCGGGTCCCAGGGGTGCGGTGGCGTGGGCTCGAGGCCCGTCAGGAAGGGGACAACGATGAAGGCAAGTCTGCGCGCCGCCGCGCTGGTGGCGCTGTGTGTATTGTCCGTGCCGGCACACGCTCAGGTCGACCTGGACGCGTATCTACGGGATGACCAGTTCAAGGATTTGAAGATTTCCCCGGATGGGCAGTACTTCGCCGCGACCGTGCCTTTGGAAGACCGCACCGCGCTGGCAATCCTGCGGCGTAGCGACAACAAGATCACCGGCTCCTTTGCGATGGGCAGGAATACGCACGTCGGCAACTTCTTCTGGGCCAACGACAACCGCGTCCTGCTCGACGTGGCGCAGAAGTTCGGCAGCATCGACCAGCCATATTCGACCGGTGAGCTATTCGCGATCAATGCGGACAGCGGGCGTTCGGAGATTCTGGTTGGGTTCCGGGTGGACGACGGTGGCGTGGGTACCCATATCAAGCCCAAAAAGGGCTATGAGAAGGTGTATGCGGAGCTTGCCGACGTCCTGCCGAGCGACGAGCGCAACGTGATCGTTTCGATCACGCCGTTCTCCGAGGACATCACCTTCAGCACGGCTGACCGCATGGATATCAACAGCGGCCGCCGCGTGACCGTGGCGCGTTCGCCGATCCAGCAGGCTGGCTTTGCCACCGATAACCAGGGCGAAGTGCGTTTCGCCTACGGCGCGGCGAGCGACAATGCCAACAAGCTGTACTACCGGGACGGGCAGGGAAGCGACTGGCGGCTGATCAACGACGAGCGCGATACCCATCACGTCGAATGGCCCATCGGGTTTTCCGAAGACAACAAGGTCGCCTACCTCAAGGTCGAGAATACGCGGGGCCCCGACGCGATCGTTGCCTGGAACATTGCCTCCAACGAGCGCAACGTCGTCCTGCGCGATGCGGTCGCCGACCCTGGTTCCATCCTGTATCGGCTCGGCACCCAGATTCCGGTCGGCGCGATGATTCTCACCGACCGTCCGCATACGCGCTTCTTCGACGAGCAGGGCGCAGATGCCCGCCAATATCATTCGCTGGAAGCCGCATTCGGCGGTGCCGCGGTGATGATCACCTCGGGCACGCGCGATGGGCGGCAATTGCTGTTGGAGGTGTGGTCCGATAGCGATCCGGGCGAGTTCTATCTGTTCGATACGCAGGCGCGGCGTGCCGAACACGTAATCACTCGGCGCAACTGGGTGGATCCGGCCAAGGTAGCGCAGGTAACCGGCGTTTCTTTCAAGGCGCGCGATGGCCTTGAGTTGCACGGCTTCCTGACCCGACCGCGTGGCAGCGAAGGCAAGGCGTTGCCGATGGTGGTGCTGCCGCATGGCGGCCCGTTCGGCGTGCACGACAGCTGGAGCTACGATCCCGAGACACAGATGCTGGCCGCCGCCGGGTATGCGGTGCTGCAGGTCAACTATCGAGGGTCGTCGAACTACGGTCGCGCCTTCGAGCAAGCCGGCGCGCAGCAATGGGGCCTGGCCATGCAGGACGACATCACCGATGCCACGCGTTGGGCGATTGCCCAGGGCCATGCCGATGCGAATCGCATCTGCATCTATGGTGCCAGCTATGGCGGTTATGCCGCGCTGATGGGTGTTGCCAAGGAGCCGGCCCTGTACAAGTGTGCGGCGGGCTACGTGGGCATATACGATTTGCCGATGCGCTATTCGCGCGGCATGGCGCAAGAAACCAAGGCTGGTGAAACCTGGCTGCGCGAATGGATGGGCGACCCGGCGACGCTGGCCGCCACCTCTCCCACCAACCTCGCCGACCGCATCAAGGTCCCGGTCTTCCTCGCCGCCGGCGGCGAAGACGAGCGTGCGCCTATCGAGCACACCAAGAAGATGGCCGCTGCTTTGCAGAAGGCCGGGGTGCCGGTGGAGACGCTGTACTACGGCACCGAGGCGCACGGTTTCTACACGCTCGAACATCGGCGCGAGTACTACACCAAATTGCTGGCGTTCCTGTCGCGCTCGCTGGGCGGTCAGCCCGCTGGCGCGGCGGCGGCGCAGCACTGACGCACGACCCGGAGAAGGCGATGTTCAAGCGAGTTTGGGTGGCGGGCCTGCTGGCGCTATGCGCAGCAGGCCAGGCTGGGGCGCAGGTCGATCTGGATGCCTACCTCAAGAACGACCAGTACGAGCAGCTCAAGTTGTCGCCGGATGGCAACTACTTCGCCGCCACCGTGCCGCTGGAGGACCGCACCGCGCTGGTCATCGTCCAGCGTACCGATGGCAAGGTCACCAACCATTTCCTGATGACGCGCAACACCCATGTCAGCGGTTTCGATTGGGTGAGCGATGATCGGGTGG
>DATLJF010000161.1:0-5272 GCA_035539015.1 Stenotrophomonas sp.
GCGAGATCTCGGTGACCAGCTCGATCCCGTTGCCATCGGGCAAGCGCATGTCGGTGATGCACAGGTCGTAGGGGTTATTGGCCAGCAGCTCACGCGCTTCGGCGAGGTTGGCGGCGGTGCTGATCCGCAGTCCCATTCGTCCTAGGGTGAGCACCAGCAGCTCGCGGATATCACGTTCGTCGTCGACGACGAGGGCGCTTCGGCTTTCGTTCATGAATGTGGAAGATAGCGGACCGGACCGATAACGACAAATATTGCGGGTATTTGACCCTGGTGGGCAGGCTGGAAGGGGCACGCTGTGATGGGCCCCTCAGCTCAGGCGGGCAGGATCGTATGCGGCCCGGGCAGGGTGATGCGGAAGCAGGCGCCGCCGGCCGGCACGGCTACGTATTCCAGGCGCGCCTGGTTGGCCCGGCACAGTTCGCGGGCGATATACAGGCCCAGCCCGGTGCCATGCTCGGAGGTGGTGAAGAACGGCCGGAACAGCTGCGCGGCCACCGCCTCGGGGATGCCGGGGCCGCGGTCCATGACGTCGATCACCGCGGTGCGCTCGTTGGCCGCCACGCGCAGGCGCACGCGCGCCGGCTCCTCCAGCGAACGGCCGTACTTCAGCGCGTTGTGGACCAGCGCAGTGAGCACCTGGTGCAAGTGCTTGGGGTCGACCAGCGCCTGCACCGAGGTCTGGTTGATCACTGCCTCCAGGCTGTCGTTCTCCATCGACAGCGTCTGCCGGTACTCCAGCACGAAGCGCCGCACGAACGCGACCAGGTCGATGTTTTCCGGGTTGGCGCGCTCGCGCCGGGCCAGGCCGAGCACGCTTTCGACGATGCCGTTGGTGCGCTGGCACTGCTGGTTGATGATCTGCAGCAGGCGGCGGTCGGCCTCGCCGATGGCGGGCGACTCTTCGAGCAACTGCGCGGCGTAGTTGATCGCCGCCAGCGGGTTGCGGATCTCATGCGCCAGGCTGGCCGAGAACCGGCCCAGGGCCGAGAGCGTCAGCGACTCGGCGCGCCGCGACACCACCGTGGCGTCGTCCAGGAACACCAGGGTGAGGTCGCTGTCGGCCAGCAGCCGGGCGAAGCGCGGCTGCACTTCCGGTTGATCCGGCGACAGCTGCAGCGGTGCGTCGTCCTGCTGCCAGCCGTTGCGCCAGCGCTGCAGCCGCCGGGCCAGTTCCGGCGCGGCGCTGGACAGCTCCAGCAGGCCGCTGACGGTGTTGCCCTCGGCATCGCCGATCAACGTGGTGGCCGCTTCGTTGGCCAGGGTGATCCGGTTGCGCGCATCGACCACCAGCACGCCGGTGCGCATGCGCCGGATGATCAGCTCGTTGACCTCGAACAGGTTGGCCACCTCGGCGCCGCGGCGCTCGGCCAACTGCTGGTTGCTGCGCGCGCGCTGGCCAATCTGGTAGCAGATGTAGGCCACGGCCAGGTAGCTGGTGACGAACATCGCCAGTTCGGCCAGGCTGCGGCTGTTGGTGTTGCCTTCGAGCACGCTCCAGACGAACTCCAGCACCGTCGCGGCGCTGGCGATCAGGGCGATGCTCAGGCCCAGCCGCAGCGGCAGCAGCATGCTGGCGGCGGCGATGTTGAACAGCAACATCATCGCGATGCCGGCGCTGGCCGAGGGCAGGGCATGGGTCATCAACATCGCGGCGACGATGTCCGCGGCCACCGAGCAGAACACGATCGGATGCAGCCACTGTTCGTTGCGGCCCCAGGCCAGCAGCGCCAGCGCCATCAGCAGGTAGGCCACGGCCACGGCCTGCGCCAGCGGCGGCAGGCGCGGCTCGCCGACCAGGCCGGAAAGCGGGCTGAACACCAGTGCGGCGATCAGGCCGGCGACCAGCACGCGGTACAGGGCGAAGAAGTACAGCTCGCGCCGCGGAACCGATTCGATCCGGTCGATGAGTGAAGCGCTGGGCGACAAGCCGAATTCCCCTTCGGTCTGGTGCAAGCGGCGAGTATAGGTGGGCGGCGCCAGGCGCGCCGTTCCTTCTCGTCAGCCAGGTAGGCAACGCAAAGGCCGGCCAGCCCAGGCCAGCAGGATGCGGCCGGCCCCGGTTTTGCGCCCCGCGCCCCGGTGGGCGACAATAGGCGGCCCGCTTGTGCCCCCTGGCCGCTTTCACAGGCCCCCGGCGCACGCTCCCGGCGGTCGCTTTCCATTTCCCACGGTGACGCATGAATTTCCACGAATACCAGGCAAAACAACTGCTTGCCGAATACGGCATCCCGGTCCCGGCCGGCAAGGTCGCGGCCACGGCCGACGAAGCAGTCGAAGCCGCCAAGTCCCTCGGCAACGGTCCCTGGATGGTCAAGGCGCAGATCCACGCGGGCGGCCGCGGCAAGGCCGGCGGCGTCAAGTTCTGCAAGACCGTCGATGACGTGAAGGCCGCTGCCGGCAAGATGCTCGGCACCAAGATGGCCACCTACCAGACCGCCGGCGTCGAGCTGCCGATCAACCTGGTGCTGGTGACCACCGCCGGCGAGATCGTCAAGGAGCTGTACCTGTCGGTGCTGGTGGACCGTGGCACCCAGACCATCACCTACATCGCCTCGTCCGAGGGCGGCGTGGAGATCGAGCAGGTCGCCGCCGAGACCCCGGAGAAGATCCACAGCCTCAACGTCGACTTCGTCGAAGGCGTGCAGGGTTACCACGGTCGCGATTTCGGCTTCAAGCTCGGCCTCACCGCCAAGCAGGCCGGCCAGTTCGCCAGCATCATGGTCAACCTGTACCGCCTGTTCAACGAAACCGACCTGTCGCTGGTCGAGCTCAACCCGCTGGCGATCCTGGACGACGGCAACCTGTACGCGCTGGACGGCAAGTTCAACAGCGACGACAACGCCAACTTCCGCCAGAAGGCCCTGGTCGCGATGCGCGACAAGAGCCAGGAAGACGAGACCGAAGTGACGGCCTCCGAGCTGGACATCAACTACGTCACCATGGACGGCAACATCGGCTGCATGGTCAACGGCGCCGGCCTGGCGATGGCCACCATGGACGTCATCAAGCTCAACGGCGGCGAGCCGGCGAACTTCCTCGACGTGGGCGGCGGTGCCAACAAGCAGCGCGTGATCGAAGCGTTCAAGCTGATCCTGTCCTCGGACAAGGTCCAGGGCATCTTCGTCAACATCTTCGGCGGCATCGTCCGCTGCGACATGATCGCCGAAGGCATCATCGCCGCGGTCAAGGAAGTGGGCGTCAAGGTCCCGGTCGTGGTGCGCCTGGAAGGCACCAATGTGGAAGAAGGCAAGCAGCTGCTGCGTGACAGCGGCATGGCCATCATCCCGGCCGACAACATCAACGACGGCGCCAAGAAGGTCGTTGAAGCTGTCAAGAACGCCGCCTGATCCGACACCGAAGGAAATCCAATGTCTGTTTTGATTAACAAGAACACCAAGGTGATCGTGCAGGGCTTCACCGGCCAGCAGGGCACCTTCCACGCCACCCAGATGATCGAGTACGGCACCCAGGTGGTCGGCGGCGTGACCCCGGGCAAGGGCGGCACCACCCACATCGACCTGCCGGTGTTCAACACCGTGGCCGATGCCGTGCAGAGCACCGGCGCCGACGCGTCGGTCATCTACGTGCCGCCGCCGTTCGCGGCCGACGCGATCCTTGAAGCGGCCGCGGCCGGCATCAAGGTCATCGTCTGCATCACCGAAGGCATCCCGGTGCTGGACATGCTGCGCGTGAAGAACGTGCTCAACCGTTCTCACCCGGACACCGTGCTGATCGGGCCGAACTGCCCCGGCGTGATCACCCCGGGCGAGTGCAAGATCGGCATCATGCCGGGCCACATCCACATGCCGGGCAAGATCGGCATCGTCTCGCGTTCGGGCACGCTGACCTATGAAGCGGTCAAGCAGACCACCGAAGTGGGCCTGGGCCAAAGCACCTGCATTGGTATCGGCGGCGACCCGATCAACGGCCTGAACTTCGTCGACTGCCTCAAGCTGTTCAACGAAGATCCGCAGACCGAAGGCATCATCATGGTCGGCGAAATCGGCGGCGACGCCGAAGAAGCCGGTGCCGAGTACATCGCCAAGTACGTCAAGAAGCCGGTGGTCGGCTTCATCGCCGGCGCCTCGGCCCCTCCGGGCAAGCGCATGGGCCACGCCGGCGCGATCGCGTCGGGCGGCAAGGGCACGGCCGAAGGCAAGTTCGCCGCGATGGAAGCGGCGGGCGTGACCACGGTGCGTTCGCCGGGCGACCTGGGCGCGGCCATTGCGGCGCGCTTGAAGAAGTAATCGACCCGCTTGGGTCGAGGAAAAGGCCGCCAGTTTGGCGGCCTTTTTTTGTTCGCCTGCCTAGGCTTTGCCGGCGAGGGCACCGCCCCGAACGGCGCACGGCAACAGCAGGGGCCAGCACCTGGCAAGAACGATCTCTCTCAAGCGCCACAAATCCGCTCTTGCCCCACGCGACAGCGAGCGCTCGCCCGATACCGACCCTCGTCCAAGCATTGCACCCTGGGGCAATGCCAAAACCCATCACAAAATCCCGCCATCCCCGCCCTCTCCGCTACGCGATGACCGAGGCCGAACAGCGCCTGTGGTATCACCTTCGCGACCGCCGGATGCTGGGCTGCAAATTCCGCTGCCAGTGGCCCTTGGGGCCCTACATCGCCGACTTCGCCTGCCTAGAACACCGTCTGGTGGTCGAGCTCGACGGCAGCCAGCACCAGGATTCACACCGCGACGCCCTGCGTGACAGCCGCCTGAAGGCGCTTGGCTTCACCGTGCTGCGCTTCTGGAATAATGAGGCCCTGAACGACACCGAAGGCGTCTGCGCCGTCGTCGCGCGCTGGCTCCTGGATCATGCACGTCCCGGCGGGCTTGTCAGGCCACCGGGCTACCGTAGAGGCCGCCCCATGTCCCAGCTCCTGCGCATCGCCCTAGCCCAGTTCGACTTTCCGGTCGGCGCCATCGCCGGCAACACCGAACGCATCATCGAGTTCATCGCCCACGCGCGCGAGGAGCTGGGCGCCGATGTGGTGCTGTTCCCGGAGCTGGCGATCAGCGGCTATCCGCCGGAAGACCTGTTGCTGCGCCCGGGCTTCCTGGCCGATTGCGAGCGCGCCGTGCAGCGGATCGCCGCCGCCACCCACGGCATCGTTGCGGTAGTCGGCTGGCCGCAGAGCGCCGGCAGCGTGGTCTACAACGCCGCCAGCGTGCTGCGCGATGGCCAGGTCGAACACACCTACCGCAAGCGTGAGCTACCCAACTACGCGGTGTTCGATGAGCGCCGCTATTTCGATGTCGATCCGGATGGC
>DATLJF010000162.1:0-7808 GCA_035539015.1 Stenotrophomonas sp.
TCGCTGGATTCGACCATCCGCTCCAACCTCTCGGTGGGCATGCCGATCGACCTGGCCCTGATCCGCCGTGATGACCTGCGGGTTACCGAACGCATGCGCCTGGATGCCGACACGCCGCTGTATGCCGACATCCATGCCAACTGGTCGCGCAAGTTGACCGATGCGGTCCACACCCTGCCGCGCTTTCCCTGGGAATTGCCGGGGATCTAGCCGTTCTCCAGCGCGTGCGCCACGGCGCGGAACACCCGCCGCATTTCCAGCGGCTTGCGCAGCACGTGGACCGGGATATCCGGGGGGAAATGCTCGCGTTGCAGCGGCTGCCCCACGTCCTCCAGGACGATGGCCGGGCCTTGGTAGCCCAGTTCCTGCATGGTCAGCAGCAGGCTCACCGCCGAGAGCAGGATGATGTCGCTGTCGACGATGACCAAGTCCGGCAGCGCGTGCTGCTGGGCGTATTGCAGGGCGGCGGCGCCGTCGGCTGCCAGTTGCGGCTGGTAGCCCTGGCTGGACAACGCATTGCCCAGCAGTGACAGCCGCGTGGCTTCGCCATCGACCAGCAGGATGCGCTGGCCCCGCCCCAGGGGCAGTTCGGGCTCGTTGTCGCCCACCGTCGAGGAGGCTGCGCGCAGCGGCAGCACGATGTCGAAACGGGTGCCCTCGCCCTTGTGGCTGGTCACCTGGATGGTGCCGCCGTAGCTTTCGACGATGCGCTTGCAGGAAATCAGGCCCAGCCCGGTGCCGTCAGGCTTGGTGGTGAAAAACGGACTGAACAAGTGCGACAAGGTGTCCGCATCCATGCCCATGCCGGTATCGGCCACGCTCAGCCGCAGCTGGGCGTCGCCCTCCGGCTGTGCCGACAGGGTCAGCACGCCGCCTTCGGGCATCGCCTGCAAGGCGTTCAGGCTGAGATTGAGCAGGCACTGTTGCAGCTCGGTGTAGTTGGCTTCGACACTGAGGTCGCCGTCGCCGCCATCGACGTGGAAGGCGACGTCCTTCGGCACGCTGCTCTTCAGCAACAATTGCACGGCCTGGAACAGGCGCGCCACCGAAACCCATTCGCGCGGCTTGTTGGAACCGCGCACGAAGGACAACATCGATTCGGCCATCTCGTGCCCGCGTCGGCCGCACTCGGCGATGACATCGGCAAGCTGGCGCAATTGCGGGTCGTCGCTGCGCCCGATCAGCAGGTCCGGCACGATCAGCAGCGGCTGCAGGATGTTGCGCAGGTCATGGCTGAGACCGGCCGCGAGCAGGGCCAGGCTTTCCAGCCGTTGCGCCCGCATCAGTTCGTTCTCGACGCGCTCGCGGTCGCGCTCGACCCGTGCCTCGCGCACTGCGCGCACGACTGCCGCCGGCAGGCGCGTCGGGTTGTGCTTGATGATGTAGTCGTTGGCGCCTTCCTGCAGCGCCTTGACCGCGGTCTCCTCGCCCATGGTGCCGGAGACGAAGATGAAGGGCGTGAGCGGGTCGGCCGCACGCACGATGCGCAGGGCCTCATGGCCGGAAAATCCGGGCATGCTCAGATCCGACAGCACGATGTCCGGAACGAACCGCTCCAGGCTCAGGCGCAGCGAGGCTTCGCTGTCCACGCGCTCGAACACCGCTTCCAGCCCGGCCTCCAACAACTGGTCGGACAGAAGCTCAGCGTCTTCCGGCGAATCCTCGATCAGCAGGATCCGCAACTCGCCGAGCCTTCCCCCTTCATGCGGCATGTCAGTTCGATCCCGGCGCCTGGTTGATGAGTGCCCAGAAGGTGCCGAGCGTCTGCACGGCGTTGAAGAACTGGTCGACGTCCACCGGCTTGACGACGTAGGCGTTGACGCCCAGGTCCCAGCTGCGGGCCAGGTCGTTCTCTTCGCGCGACGAGGACAGGATCACCACCGGCAAGCGCTTGAGCTGCTCGTCGTTGCGGATCTGCTTGAGCACCTCCAGCCCATCCAGGCGCGGCATCTTGATATCCAGCAGCAACACCGCCGGCATGCCTTCGTCGCGGTTGGCGTAGGCGCCGCGGCGGTACAGGTAATCCAGCGCTTCCACGCCGTCTTCGACATGGACGATGGGGTTGGCCAGGCGCGCTTCGCGCAGCGCGTCGATCGCCATTTCCGCATCGGCGAAACTGTCTTCTGCAAGCAGGATGGTACGAATGGGGCTCATGTCTCAGGACTCGTGGGAGGGCGCGTCTAGCGCCGAGGGGAGGATGAAGTGGAAGGTCGCGCCTTGCTCGACCTGGCTCTCGGCCCAGATGCGCCCGCCGTGGCGTGCCAGCACCCGGCGTACCGTGGCCAGACCAATACCGGTGCCGGGGTATTCACTGGCCTTGTGCAAGCGCTGGAACACGCCGAACAGCTTGCTGGCGTACTCCATGTCGAAACCGGCGCCGTTGTCGGTCACGCTGAAATGGTGGCTGCCGTCGGGCAGCGGCTCGTAGCCGATGTCGATCCGTGCGACCGGTCGCTTGTTGCTGTACTTGACCGCATTGCCGATCAGGTTCGTCCACAGCTGCCGCATCATGTTCTCGTCGGCGACCAGGATCGGCAGCGGTGCGATATGCCAGTCGATGCGATGCTCGGGGTGCTCGGCCAGGCTGTTGGCTTCGACGATCGCGCGGGTTTCGGCCACCAGCGACTGCATGTCCACCGGCTGCATGCGCATGGCGCTGCGACCCAGGCGTGAGTACACCAGCAGGTCGTCGATCAGCGTGGCCATGCGCCGCGCCGAACTGCCGATCACGTCCATGTAGTGCAGCGCCTTTTCGTCGGCGCCAGCACCCAGGTGGCGCGAAAGCTTGTCGGCGAAGCCGGCCACGTGGCGCAGCGGCGCGCGCAGGTCGTGCGAGACCGAGTAGCTGAAGGCCTCCAGCTCGCGATTGACTTCCGAGACCTGCTCGACCTTGCCCTCGAGCTGGCGGTTGAGCTCCTGGATGCGCTGGTTGTTGGCCTTCTGCAGGCTGACGTCGCTGACGGTCATCAGCACCACTTCATCGTCCTGGTCGGGCAGCGGCATGCGCCGGGCGTTCAGCAGCATCGTGCGCACCACGCCATCGGCAGCATGCTGCTCGTGCTCGAAGTCCCACAGTTCGCGTCCGCGCAGGAGGATGTCGGCCAGGCGCTGGCGGATGGTCGGATCGGTCCAGGCACCGCCGCCGATGCTGTCCAGCGGGGCCCCGCGTGCATCTTCCTCGGCGAGGCCGTAGAGCTCGGCAAACGCGGTGTTGTAGAGCACCAGCCGCTGCTCGCCATCGAGCAGCACGATGGGCTCGCGCACGGTCTGCAGCACGGTCGAGGCCCGCGCCGCGGCGCGGGTCGACGCCTGCTCGGCCACCAGGCGATGCCGGGTCTGCCGCTGCAGCAACCAGATCACCGTGCCCAGCAAAAGCAGCTGCACGATCAACGCGCCCCAGCTCAGGGCGTTGTACTGCACCCGGCGCAGGTTGGACTCGCGGTCGCGCTGGAGCAGCAGCGTATTTTCCGCGCCCTGCAACTGGTCGATGATGTCGCGCATCGGGTTGGCGACCACCATTTCCTGGATCAGCGCCTGGGTCTTGTCCGGCTCGCGCGACCGGGCAATGGTTTCGGCCAGCTGCATGCGCCGTTCGATGGTGTTTTCCAGGCGCCCGAGCCGAACCAATTGTTCCGGGTTGTCGCGGGTCTGGTAGATCAGGTCGGCGAGGGCCTTCTTGGCATCGGCCCGTCCCTGGCGCATGCGCTCGTTGAGGACCGGCAGCTCCACGCCATGGGAGCGCATCAGCGCCGAAGACTCGACGTCACGCACCGAAGACTCCAGGACTTGCGACAGCTGCCGTACCTGCTGGCTGTGCATGACCCAGTTGGCGGCATTTTCGGTATTGCGCGCCATTTGCTGCAGCAGCACCGCGGGCACGACCACGATCAGGAAAATGGCCGTGGTGAGCACCGGCAGGCGCCAGCGGTCCCAGGCATCTTCGTTGGCGGCTATCTGCATCTGGTAGTTCGCTCGATTCCAAAGACCGCCAAGGTGAGGAATTGTCCCGCATCCGCCGCCTTTCTGAATGAACAATTCAGCCAGAAGGCCGCGGAGCCCGGCTGCTCGCCGCGATCATGAATGGGGACATGATACGGCCGGACGCAGAAAAAAGGCTGCCGGTCCCACCGGGGTACCGGCAAAGAAAAAGCGCGCCCGAAGGCGCGCCGGAATCGTGCAGCGGGCCGCCTCGTCTCGGCCCGCCCACGGGTAAATCGATTACTTGTCGGCCATCGCCGAGACCTTGAGGTTGGCCGCCTCGACCTTCTTCACGCCCTCGATGCCCTTGGCCACCGAGACCGCCTTGTCGTGCTCGGCCTGGGTCTTGACCAGACCGCTCAGCCAGACCACGCCATTCTTGGTTTCCACCTTGATGTCGCTGCCCGGCACGTTCTCGCTGGCGAGCAGGTCGCTCTTCACCTTGGTGGTGATCCAGGTGTCGCTGGCCGGCTGGTTCGACTCGGCCGGCGGGTTCTTGTTGTCCATCGAAGCGGACGCGAATGCCGCGCCGGCGCCGAGCATCGAAACGGCAACGAGCGAAGCGGCAAGGGTGTTGCGGATGAGCTGCTTGTTCATTGGAAACCTCCCGTGGGTGTGGGATGGAGTCTGCGTACGGAGCGGTGTGGGACACGTGACTTCGGCATGCAGGTGCCGTGAACCATTCAGCAGGCTCCATTACCATGGGCTGCCGTCATCCGGTGCCAGGTAATGACCGAACTCAATCTCGCCCTGATCGGTTTCGGCTATGTCGGCCGCGTTTTCCACGCTCCTTTGATCGAGGCTACGCCGGGGGTGCGCTTGCACACGCTGGTGTCGCGGCAAGCCGATGCGGCGGCCGCCTATCCGCAGGCGCGCGTGCATGCAGAGCGCGCCGCCGCGTTCAATGACCCCGCTGTTGATGCGGTCGTGATCGCCACGCCGAACGACACCCATGCAGCCATCGCCCTGGAAGCCCTGGCCGCGGGCAAGCATGTGCTGGTGGACAAGCCGTTCACCGTGGACCTGGCGCAGGCACGCACGGTCCTGGCGGCTGCGGCCGATGCCGGCCGGGTATGCAGCGTGTTCCAGAACCGGCGCTGGGATGCCGACTTCCTCACGCTGCAGCAGTTACTGGGCGAGGGCGCGCTCGGCGAGGTCGCCGAATTTCATTCGCACTTCGACCGCCACCGTCCGCAGGTACGCGACCGCTGGCGCGAAAGCGAGGCCGCCGGTGCCGGCTTGTGGTTCGACCTCGGCCCGCACCTGCTCGACCAGGCGTTGCAACTGTTCGGCAGGCCGCAGGCGATTGGCGCCGACTTGCTGCGCCAGCGCGACGGCGCGCGCAGCGACGATTACTTCCATGTCGTGCTGCATTACCCGCGCATGCGCGCGCATCTGCATGCGGGCTCGCTGGTGGCCGATGCCGGCCGCCGCTTCGCCGTGCACGGGCGCTTGGGCAGTTACATCAAGGACGGGCTGGACACCCAGGAAGCGATGTTGCGCGAGGGCGCGCGGCCCGGGACCAGCGGCTGGGGCGAGGATCCGCAGGCCGGCTGGCTCACGTTGACCTGCGGCGATGGCCCGTCGCAACGCCAGCAGCTGCCGACGTTGCCGGGCGACTATCGTCGCTGCTATGCCGCCTTTGCCGCAGCGGTGCGTGGCGAAGGTGCACCGCCGGCTACGCCTGCGCAAGCGCTGGATGTGATGGCGTTGCTGGCGTTGGCCGCGCAATCGGCGTTGCGCGGCCAAGTGCTGACGCTGGACTGAGGCGACTCAGTCCGGCTTGCCAGTGGAGGGCGCGGCCGCGTGCAAGGCGTGGCCACCGAACTCGTTGCGCATCGTCGCCAGCAATTTGTCGGTGAACGAATCCTTGTCGCGCGAGCGCAGGCGTTCGAGCAACGACAAAGTGATGACTGGCGCGGACACATCCAGGTCGATCGCCTCGGCCACGGTCCAGCGGCCCTCGCCGGAATCCTCGACGAACGGCGCCACGCTCGACAGCCGCGCATCGCGCCCGAGCGCATCGGCGGTCAGGTCGAGCAGCCACGAGCGCACCACGCTGCCGTCGCGCCAGATCTCGGCCACCTGGTGCAGGTCCAGGGCAAAGGCTTCCTTGCGTTCCATCAGTGCGAAGCCTTCGGCGTAGGCCTGCATCATTCCGTACTCGATGCCGTTGTGGACCATCTTGGTGAAATGGCCTGCACCGCTGGGACCGACGCGGCCCCAGCCACGGTCAGGCGCCGGCGCCAGGGCCTTGAACACCGGTGCCAGCCGCGCCACCGCCGCTTCGTCGCCGCCCACCATCAGGCTGTAGCCTTCCTTCAAGCCCCACACGCCGCCACTGGTGCCGCAGTCGATATAGGCGATGCCGTGCGCGGCAAGCTCTCCGGCGCGACGCTGGGAATCCTTGTAGTAGGAGTTGCCGCCGTCCACGACCAGGTCGCCGGGCGCAAGCAAGGGCAGCAGTTGCGCCAGCGTGTCATCGACCACCTTGCCGGCCGGCACCATCAACCACAGCGCGCGTGGCGCCGGCAGCGCGGCCACCAGTTCGGCCAGCGAGGCCACCGGCGTGACGCCCTTCGCCTGCGCGGCCTGGCGCGCCGCCATGCCTGGGTCGAAACCGACCACGTGGTGGCCGCCGCGGGTGATCCGCTCGGCCATGTTGGCGCCCATCCGTCCCAGGCCGACCATTCCCAGTTCCATAGCGGTTCCTCATGTTGAACAGGTGCCAAGATTGGCACGATCGTGGTTATTCGGCATCGGCCGGCGCGTCAACGGTTCGTTGCGCTGGCGCATTGCGCCAATCGGTAAGCGATCCAGCGCTGGTACAGCGTGGTATGCAGGTTGTGCAGTGCCAGGTCGATGGTGAAGGGCGTGCGCGGGTTACGGTCGAGCAGGCGGGCGATGTGGTAGCCGATCGGGCGGACACCGCGTGGATGCACGTAGACGATGAAGCCGCGATAGAACGGATCGTCGAGCAAAGCCTGCATCTGCGCGACCACTGCACGTTCGTCATTGTTGAGGTGCTTGAGCGCGTCGGCGTCGCGCTCGTACAGCAGCCGCTCGAATCCGCGCCGGCCCGGCGCCTGCACTTGCTGGGCAAGTTCCCACAGGCGGCGGTTGACGCGATCGTAGTAGGCCAGGCCGGCATGCGCGTGCAGGGCGTGCGCAGCCTGGTCGCTGACATCGACGACGATGAAATTCTCGGCCTGGTTGCTGAGATCGTCGAGAAAGCGCTTGGAGAAGGCGTGCTCGATGAAGCCCGGCACGCCCATGAAGGCCTGCCGGCCCAATGCGGCGCTGCGCACCCCTTTGCCGTCGGCGAGGAACGAGCCGGCGTGGCGTCCCAGCAAGATACTGTCGGTGTCGTGCAGGGTGACGAACGTCCCGATCGACAGTTCGCCCGGCGCAAATGCGGCATCGAAGCCGGGATCGCCATATAGCTCGCGCTGCGTGGCCAGCTGCGCCACCTGGCGGCCAACCCCGCACTCGCCGCGCACCTGGCCACGATAGAACGCATCCAGCGCCGCGCTGTTGCCGGCGAGCGGCTGGTAGCCACGACCAAAACTGCGGAACTGCGTCCAACCTTGCGCGTGTGCGCCGTTGCCAAAACTGATCCAGCCGGCTTGCAGCGCCGTGAAGCGAAAGCCGGGATTGGCGGCCAGGCGCTGGCTGGCGCGTCGTGCTGCCTCGCCAAGCTTGAAGGCGTAGGCGCAGAGGGTTGCAGGCTGGTCGAACAAGCCCTGCACGGCGACTGCGGCGCGGGCGGGGTCGCCCGGCAGCACCGCGCGCAGGTCGCCTGCGGCTTGCGCCTCGGCCAGGGTGGCGCG
>DATLJF010000163.1:0-11856 GCA_035539015.1 Stenotrophomonas sp.
GAGCCAGCGCTTGAGCGGGGCCAGGTTCATGAGGTCAGCACCACGCCGTCGTTCTCGCCCCAGCTCACCCAGACTTCGTCGCCCCAGGTCAGGGCTTCGCTGGCCCAGCGCTGCTGGTTGGTGAAGTTGGCCATGAGCTTGATGCCGCTGGGCAGGCGCACGTGGTAGACCGAGTGGCTGCCGAAGTAGGCGATGTCCTCGATACTGCCCCGCGCCTTGTTGTGGGCCTGGGCCGGCTCGGCCTTGGCGATGCTAAGCTTCTCCGGGCGCACGGCGAAGGACACCGGCTGGCCCTCGAAGCCGGTGATGCCGTGGCCGATGTCGATGATGTCGGGGAAGGCCTGGGTGCGCAGGGTGACGTAGTCGGGCTGGTCTTCGTCGATGACTGCGTCGATGAGATTGACCGAGCCGATGAATTCGGCGGCGAAGCGGTTGGCTGGTTGTTCGTAGATTTCATCGGGCTTGCCCACTTGCTGGATCCAGCCTTGGTCCATCAGCGCGATGCGCGTGGCCATGGTCATGGCTTCTTCCTGATCGTGGGTGACCATGACGCAGGTGACGCCGGTGGTTTCAATGATGTTGACAAGTTCCAGCTGCATCTTCGAGCGCAGTTTCTTGTCGAGCGCGCCCATCGGTTCGTCGAGCAGCAGCAGTTTGGGGCCTTTGGCCAGGGAGCGGGCCAGGGCGACGCGCTGTTGCTGGCCGCCGGAAAGTTGGTGTGGCTTGCGCTTGCCGAGCTTGCCCAGTTGCACCATGTCGAGCATTTCGCCGACGCGCCGGCGCACGGCGTCGCGGCTGAGGCCGTCCTGCTTGAGGCCGAAGGCGATGTTCTGTTCGACGGTCATGTGCGGGAACAGGGCGTAGGACTGGAACATCATGTTGATCGGCCGTTCGTAGGGCGGCAGGTCGTTCATGGGTTGGCCGTCGAGGAGGATGCGGCCTTTGGTGGGGCGTTCGAAGCCGGCCAGGCAGCGCAGCAAAGTGGATTTGCCGCTGCCGGAGCCGCCGAGCAGGGCGAAGATTTCGCCTTTGCGGATCTGCAGGGTGACGTCGTCCACGGCGACGAAGCCGTCGAATTCTTTGCGCACGTCCTGCAGGGTCAGGTAGCCGTCGTTGCTCCCTGGCTGGACGGGCGTGGGTTTGGCTTCGGGGGGTGGCATTTCGTCCCTTTGCTTTGGGTGGTGCGGTTAGTTCGATGCTAGAGCAGCCGCTGTTGTTTCTACGTGCGGCGTCCGGGGCCGTGCCCTTGCCCGGGGGACGCCAAGATCTGCATCCATGCGGGGCTCGTTTGGGCGACGTCCTGTCGCCCAACGCCCCCGGGCAAGGGCACGGCCCCGGACGCCCGACAGATTTTCGCTGGGGTTGGGTAAGAGCGGGTCACTGGCCGTTTTTAGCTCCGTCCACAACCGCGTGTACAAGCGATCCACTTCCGGCGGCATGATCTTCAGGCCGAACAGCTTGGCCGTGACTTCTGGTGGCGGGTAGATGGTCTTGTCGTCGCGGATGGCGGCGTCGATCAGCGGGGTCGCCTGGGTCACTGCGGTGGGGTAGCTGACGAAGTTGGTGTTGGCCGCGGCGACTTCGGGTTCGAGCAGGTAGTTGATGAAGGCGTGGGCGTTGTCGGGGTGCTGGGCGTCCTTGGGGATGGCCAGCATGTCGAAGAATTGCAGGGCGCCTTCCTTGGGGATCGAGTAGGCGATGTGGACGCCGTTGCCGGCTTCTTTGGCGCGGTCGCGGGCCTGCAGGACGTCGCCGGACCAGCCGATCACCAGGCAGGTGGTGCCTTTGGCCAGGCTGTCGATGTATTGCGAGGAGTGGAAGTTGCGAATGTAGGGGCGGATCTTGCGCAGCACCTGGACGCCGCGTTCGATCACTTTCGGGTCGGTGCTGTTGGGGTCTTCGCCGAGGTAGTGCAGGACGGTCGGGATGATCTCCGAGGGGGTGTCGAGCAGCGTGACGCCACAGTCCTTGAGCTTGGCGATGTTCTCCGGCTTGAACACCAGGTCCCAGCTGTTGACCACGTCGGTCGTGCCGAAGGCAGCCTGGACCTTGTCGATGTTGTAGCCGATGCCGGTGGTGCCCCACAGGTAGGGCACGGCGTATCGGTTGCCGGGGTCTTGCTGGGCAATGCGCTCCATCATTGCCGGGTCGAGGTTGGCCAGGTTCGGGATCTTGGACTTGTCCAGCGGCTGGAATACGCCGGCCTGGATCTGCCGCCCAAGGAAGCTCAGCGAGGGCACCACGACGTCGTAGCCGCTGCCGCTGGCCAGCAACTTGGCCTCGAGCAGTTCGTTGCTGTCGAAGACGTCGTAGGCCACCTTGATCCCGCTACGTTGCTCGAAGGCGGGAACGGTGCCTTCGGCGATGTAGTCCGACCAGTTGTAGACGTTGAGCACTTTCGGCTCGGGCGCTGCCTTTGCGTGGGCGTCCTGCGCGCCACCCTGCCTGTCGCTGCCGCTGCGGCCACAGCCGCCGATTGCCACCACCAGTACCGCCAACGCCATCCCCATCGCGTGCCGTTTCATCGTGGTCTCCCAGGCTGCCCGCAGGCAGCGCTAAAGGCGGACTTGCCAGGACTTGCCCCAGAACGCAACAGGCGGCTCGATCGCCGCCTGCCTTTCGCACACTCAGCGCCCGGTCTTGATCTCGCTCCACAGCCGGGTGTACAGCTTGTCCACTTCGGGCGGGTTGATCGAATAGGTGAACATCTTCGCCGCCACGTCGGCCGGCGGGTAGATGGTCGGGTCGTTGCGGATGTCCTCGGACACCAGCGGCGTGGCCTTGGGCACCGGGTTGGCGTAGTGGATGAAGTTGGAATTGGCCGCGGCCACTTCCGGCTGCAACAGATAGTTGATCAGCGCGTAGGCATTGTCCGGGTGCTTGGCATCCTTGGGGATGGCCAGCATGTCGAACCACTGCGGCGCGCCTTCCTTGGGAATCGAATAGGCGACCTGCACGCCGTTCTTGGCTTCTTCGGCGCGGTCGCGGGCCTGGATGATGTCGCCTGACCAGCCCACCGCCAGGCAGGTACTGCCGTTGGCCAGCGAGGAGACGTACTGGCTCGAGTGGAAGTTCTGCACGTACGGGCGGATCTTCTTGATCAGGTCGGCGGCCTGCTGGATCTGCTTCGGATCCTGGCTATGCGGGTCCAGGCTCAGGTAGTTCAACGCGATCGGGATCATGTCCGAAGGCGTGTCGAGGATGGTGATGCCGCAGTCCTTGAGCTTGGCGATGTTCTCCGGCTTGAACACCAGGTCCCAGCTGTTGGCGATGTCGGTGCTGCCGAAGATGGCCTTGACCTTGTCGACGTTGTAGCCGATGCCGGTGGTGCCGATCATGTACGGCACGCCGTACTTGTTGTCCGGATCCTGCTGGGCGATGCGCTTCATCACCTCGGGATCGAGGTTGGCCAGGTTCGGGATCTTGCTCTTGTCCAGCGGCAGGAATACGCCGGCCTGGATCTGCCGGCCGAAGAAGTTGAGCGTGGGCACCACCAGGTCGTAGCCACTACTGCCGGCCAACAGCTTGGTCTCCACCATTTCGTCGCTGTCGAATACGTCATAGGTGACCTTGATGCCGGTCGCCTGCTCGAAATTCGGGATCGTGTCCTCGGCGATGTAGTCCGAGTAGTTATAGACGTTGAGCACTTTCTCCTGGGGTGCGGCGCCGCCGGCCTTGGCGGTGTCGTCGCTCTTGCCGCCGCAGGCGGCCAACAGGACGGTGGCGAGGGTCAGGCTGAGGATGCGCAACTTCATTGAAGTCTCCAGGGAGCCACGGGAGGGGGCGGCGGGCGCCGGGCGAACCCGTCCAGCCTACCCAGCGCCGGCCTATTTGCCCAGCGCCACGGCGCACTCGTCCAGGGCCTTCCAGGTCTTGTCGAACAGCTCGTCCACCTGCAGCCGCGTGATGACCAGCGGCGGCGACAGCAGCATGGCGTCATAGGTCGCCCGCAGGATCAGCCCGTGTCGCAAGGCGATGTCGCGGCAGAGTGCGCCGACCTTGCCACGCTCGGGAAAGTATTCACGGCGGCGTTTGTCCGGTACCAGCTCCAGGGCGCCCATCAGCCCGGCGATCCGCGCCTCGCCTACGAGGCGGTGTTCGCCCAGTTCGGCCCAGCGCTGGGCCAGGTAGGGCGCGATGTCCTGGCGAGCGTGCTCCACGATGCGCTCCTCGCGCAGGATGCGCAGGTTCTCCAGCGCCACCGCCGCGCACACCGGATGCCCCGAATAGGTGCAACCGTGCGCCAACTCGCCGCCCTGCGCCGACAGCACGCCGGCGACGCGGTCGTTGAACAGTGCCGCGCCCAGCGGGATGTAGCCGGAGGTGATGCCCTTGGCGATCGTCATCACGTCCGGCTGGAAGCCGAAGTACTGCGAGCCGAACCACTCGCCGGTGCGGCCGAAACCGCAGATCACCTCGTCGGCCACCAGCAGCACGTCGTACTGGCGGCAGATGCGCTCGATCTCCGGCCAGTAGCTGCGGGGCGGGATATAGACGCCGATCGCGCCCATGATCGGTTCACCGATGAAGGCCGCCACCCGCTCGGGCCCGAGTTCGAGGATCTTGTCTTCCAGCCGCCGCGCCGCGAGCAATCCATATTCCTCGGGATCCCGCTCGCCGCCATCGCCGAACCAGTACGGCGGGTCGATATGGTGGATGTCGGGGATC
This sequence comes from Stenotrophomonas sp., assembly GCA_035539015.1. Lineage (GTDB taxonomy): Bacteria > Pseudomonadota > Gammaproteobacteria > Xanthomonadales > Xanthomonadaceae > Stenotrophomonas_A. Next base: position 4,669 of record DATLJF010000163.1, read on the forward strand.
GGCAGCCCGCCCTGCTTGTGCATGCCTTTCATGCCGCCGAGGCTGGCGCCGGCCATGGTGGTGCCGTGGTAGCCGTCGTGGCGGCCGATGAAGATGTTCTTCTGCGGCTGGTCCTGCACCGCCCAGAAGTGCCGTACCAGCCGCACGATGGTGTCGTTGGCTTCGGAACCGGAGTTGGTGAAGAAGGCATGGTTGATGTCGCCCGGCGCCAGCGCGGCCAGTTCGGCGGCCAGGCGGATGGTCGGCTCGGTCGTGCACTGGAAGAAGCTGTTGTAGTACGCCAGCGTGCGCATCTGGTTGGCCGCGGCATCACCGAGTTCGGCGCGGCCGTAGCCGATGTTCACGCACCACAGGCCGGCGAAGGCGTCGAGCAGCTTGTGGCCTTCGGCATCCCAGACGTAGCAGCCTTCACCGCGAGTGAGGATGCGGGTGCCCTTGTGTGCAAGCGCGGCGTTGTCGTTGAACGGATGCAGGTGGTGGGCCGCGTCCAGCTGTTGCAGCTCATGCAGGGTGTGCTTGTCCATCTTGGTTTTCCGCTCGCTCAGACGTTCAACAGCAGAAATTCCCGCTCCCAGGAGCTGATGACGCGGAAGAAGGTCTCGTATTCCTTGCGCTTGACTGAAATGTAGGCACGCACGAAACGCGGGCCCAGCATCGCCTGCAACGGTGCGCAGCCTTCGAGGTCGTCGAGCGCCTCGCCCAGCGAGCGCGGCAGGTCGTAGCCTTCTTCCTTGCCGCTGCCGGTAAAGGCAGGAGTCGGCTCGAGCTTCTCGCGGATGCCCAGCAGGCCACATGCCAGGGTGGCCGCCATGGCGAGGTACGGATTGGCATCCGAGCCGGCGAAACGGCTTTCCACTCGTGTGTTTTCCGGCGTGTCGATCGGCACACGCAGACCACAGGTCCGGTTGTCGAAGCCCCACAGCACGTTACTGGGCGAGACCTCGCCGAAGACCAGGCGGCGATAGGAATTCACGTTCGGGGCGAAGAAGGCCATCGCCATCGGCACGTACTTCTGCAGGCCGCCCAGGTAATACAGGAAGGTCTGGCTCACGCCTTCGCTGAGCTTGCCGCTGAAGACATTGCGGCCTTTGGCGTCGAGCAGGCTCTGGTGGATGTGCATCGCACTGCCCGGCTCGGTCTCCATGGGCTTGGCCAGGAAGGTGGCATAGATCCCGTGGCGCAGGGCGGCCTCGCGCATGGTGCGCTTGAACAGGAACACCTGGTCCGCGCGCGAGAGCGCGTCGGCGTGGGTGAAATTGACTTCCAGCTGCGCCGCACCGGATTCGTGGATGAGGGTATCCACGTCCAACTCCATCGCATCGCAGTAGTCGTACATCAGGTCGAGGATCGGATCGAATTCGTTGACCGCGTCGATCGAGTACGACTGGCGCGCGGTTTCGGCGCGACCGGATCGGCCGGCCGGCGGCAGCAACGGGAAGTCCGGATCGGTGTTCTTCTGCACCAGGAAGAATTCCAGCTCCGGCGCCACCACCGGCTTCAGCCCAGCGGCGGCGTAGTCGGCCAGCACACGGCGCAGCACGTTGCGCGGCGCCAGTTCGTGCGGCTGGCCGTCGCGGGTGTAGCAATCATGGATGACCTGGGCGGTGGGGTCGGTCGCCCATGGCACCATCCGCACGGTGTCCGGATCCGGGCGTAGCTGCATGTCCGAATCCGATGGCGAGGTCAGCTCGTAATAATCATCCGGATAGTCGCCAGTGACGGTGGTGGCGAAAATGCCTTCGGGCAGCCGCGTGCCGTAGTCGTGCGAGAACTTGTCGGCGGGAATGATCTTGCCGCGCGCATTGCCGGTGATGTCCGGTACCAGGCATTCGACCTCGGTGATATGGCGCTCCTTGAGCCAGCGCCGCAGCGAGCTCTCGGGCTGTTCGGGAACCTTCTTGCGCGAGCGAGTGCCAATGCTGGTCATAAGGACGGATGGCTCATGGGGACGAAGTTGCGGCATAGCGACGACAGGCGTCGCCGAACGCACGGAAAATGCCGAGATAGAAAGGGTTGTCGCGCACCCGCCATTCCGGATGCCACTGCACCGCCAGCAGGAAGCCGGGGCCGGGGCCGCGGAAGGCTTCAACCAGGCCGTCGGGCGAAACCGCTTCAACGATCATGCCGTCGGCCAGGCGGTCGATGCCCTGCCCGTGCAGTGAATTGACGCGTACCTGCTCGTTGCCGGCGATCGCGGCCAGCCAGCCCCCGGCGGCCAGGCGCACGGCATGCGCAGGCCCGTACTGCACTTCCAGCGCAGCCTCCACGTCCTCGCGGTGATCGGCCAGGCCCGGCACCTCGTGCACGCGTGGGTGAAGGCTGCCGCCGAGGGCGACATTGACCTCCTGCAGGCCGCGGCAGATCGCCAGGACCGGCAGGCCGCGCGACAACGCCGCCGCCACCAGCGGCAAGGTATTGGCATCGCGCGCGGGATCGTGGAGGTTGCCGTCCCAACTGGGTGGGCCGGCGTAGTGATGGGGTTCGATGTTGCTGGTGGAACCGGTCAGCAGCAGGCCATCCAGCCGGTCCAGCCAGGCCGCCGCGGCCAGCGGCGGTTGCAGCGCCGGCAACAGCACCGGCGTGGCATCTGCGCCGTCGACCACCGCGCGCACGTACTTCTCGCCGACGGCAAGAAAGGGGTGCGGGCCGATGATCTTGCGGTCGGTGGGCACGCCGACCAGCGCGGGGAGAGCCATGCGAGTTGCTCGTTCTGGCTTGCCGGCAACTTACCCCGGCCGTTTTATTTTTACAACAACACGGCTGCCCAGCAGGGGCGCGCGCCCTGGAAACCGGCCCTGCCGGGTCCGAACGCATGCCGAACCGTTGAGTATTCTTGACAGTCACTACCCTCTGCTAAGCTCGATGCAAGTCCAGATGGCGCCGCCCATGGCCGCGAATCCCCCCCCTTCGACCGCCTCGCTGCTGCCCGCCGAAGACGCGCGTGCGCTGGCCCTTGTCGCCGGCTGCGAGCAGGTCGACCTGCTGCTGCCCGATACCAATGGCCTGCTGCGCGGCAAGCGCATCACCCGCGATGCGCTGGAAAAGGTCTACCGCGACGGCGTCTGCCTGCCGATGTCGCTGATCGCCACCGACATCACCGGCAACACGGTCGAGGAAACCGGGCTCGGCTACGAGATCGGCGATGAAGACCGTATCTGCCGGCCGATCCCCGGCACGCTGCGGCCGGTACCGTGGGCCGCCCGGCCCAGCGCGCAACTGCTGCTGGAGATGGAAGACGGCGCCGGCGGGCGCTTCGAAGTGGCCCCGCGCGCGGTGCTGCAGCGGGTGCTGGCGCGTTTCGCCGCCCTCGGCCTGGTGCCGGTGGTGGCGGTGGAACTGGAGTTCTATCTGTTCGATGCCGTCCCCGATGCGCGCGGCCGCCCGCAAACGCCGCGCGACCCACACAGCGGCCTGCGCAGCGACAGCACCCAGGTGTACTACCTGCAGGAACTGGACGAGCAGCGCGAGTTCATCGATGCCGTCGCCGCCGCCTGCCAGGCCCAGGGCATTCCGGCCGATACCGCCGTGGCCGAGTACGCCCCCGGCCAGTTCGAGATCAACCTGCGCCATCGCAACGATGCGGTCGCCGCCTGCGACGACGCATTGCTGCTCAAGCGCACGATCAAGGCCATCGCACAGCAACAGCAGCGCCTGGCCAGCTTCATGGCCAAGCCATTCGCAGCGCAGGCCGGCAGCGGCCTGCACCTGCACGTGAGCTTGCTCGACCGCGACGGCCGCAATATCTTCGCCGGCACCCCGCAGGCACCGGCCGAGGCCATGCTGCACGCCATCGCAGGACTACAAGCTGCCGCGCCTTCCTCGCTGCTGCTGTTCGCGCCGCACGCCAACAGCTACCGGCGCTTCGTGCCGAATGCCTTCGTGCCGCTCAACGACAGCTGGGGCTTCAACAACCGCACCGTCGCCCTGCGTATTCCGCACAGCGACGCGGCCAACATGCGGATCGAACATCGCATCGCCGGCGCCGACGCCAATCCCTACCTGGTCGCCGCAGCAGTGCTGGCGGGCATGCTCGATGGCCTTGAACAACGTCGCCTGCCCGGGCCGGCGACGACCGGCAATGCCTACACCCAGGCCGAAGCGGCGTCGCCATCGTGGCGCGCGGCGATCGAGCAATTCCTCGGCGATGCGTTCATCGCCCGCCACTTCGGCGAACGCTTCCGGCACATCTACGGCCAGCAGAAACGCCGCGAGATGCTCGACTTCCACGCCCAGGTCCCCGACCTGGACTACGCCTGGTATTTGCGGACGGTGTGATGGCGCGCACCGGTAGCGGCGCGATCCCAAACAACTGGTACGCCGCCAGCGTCCCGGCCCTGCCCGAACAATCGCCCTTGCGTGGCGCGCAGCGCGCCGACGTGGCGGTGCTCGGCGCCGGCTACACCGGGCTCACCGCGGCATTGGCGCTGGCCGAGGCAGGGCATCGGGTGATCGTGCTCGAAGCCGAGCGCGTGGGCTGGGGCGCATCTGGTCGCAATGGCGGCCAGGCGATCGTCGGTTACGGCTGCGAGCAATCGACCCTGGAACACGCGGTTGGCGTTGAACAGGCGCGCCTGTTGTTCGATCTCTCGCGCGAAGGCATGGCGCGCCTGCGCGGCCGCATCGAACGTCACGCCATCGACTGCCACTGGCGCGACGGCTACGCGCATGTCCCATTGAAGCCGCGCCAGACCCGTGCCCTGCGCGCGGGCATTGTCGAGATGGCCGAGCGCTACGACTATCCGCTGCAGTGGTGGGACCGCGACACGCTGCGCGCGCAACTGGGCAGCGATCTTTACCAGGGCGCCGTCTACGACGCGGGCAGCGGCCACCTGCACCCGCTCGCCTATGCCCACGGCCTGGCGCGCGCGGCGCTCGCCGCCGGCGTGGTGATCCACGAGCGCTCGCCGGTGGTGCGGATCGCGCGCGGAGCACCGGCGGTGCTGCATACCGCACACGGCCAGGTACGCGCGGACTTCGCCGTGGTCGCCGGCAACGCCTGGCTGCGCGGCGTGGCGCCGGAGCTGGAAGCACGGATCATGCCGGTGGGTACCTATATCGGCGCCACCCCGGTGCTTGGCGCCGAACGCGCGCGCCAACTCATCGGCAACGACATGGCGGTCTCCGATGCGAACTGGGCGCTGGATTATTTCCGCCTCAGCCATGACCACCGCCTGCTGTTCGGTGGCCGCGCCAGCTATTCCGCGCTGCCGCCACCGGGCTTGCGCCAACTGATGCAGCGGCGGATGGCGCGGGTATTTCCACAGTTGCGCGGCGTCGGCTTTGAGTACCTGTGGGGCGGCTACGTCGACATCACCCGCAACCGCGCGCCGGACTGGGGCCGGCTGGGCGACAACCTCTACTACGCACAGGGCTTTTCCGGCCATGGGGTGGCCGCCAGCGGCCTGGCGGGGCAGTTGATCGCCGAGGCGATCAGCGGGCAGAGCCACCGGCTCGATGCGTATGCCCGCATCCCGCACCGCCCGTTCCCTGGCGGGCGCGCGCTGCGCACGCCCTTGCTGGTGGCGGCGATGGCCTGGTACCGGCTGCGCGATGCGCTGGGGTAAACGCACCTGCAACCTGCGAGGGCGGCAGCGCCGCCCCCGCACAGGGGCTGGGTCAAGAAGTCACTGTGCCGCGGCCTGCGGATACCAGAACGCCTCCTGGCCAATGACCGGCCGCAAGCGCGCCGCGTAACGGTCGCCAAGATAGCGACGCAGGCCACCGCCGGTGAGGTGGTTGACCATCGCCCCGAACGCCATGGACTGGTCGAGCAGCAGCATGCACTGGCTCACCGTGCCGGTGCCGACATCGACGCTGTCCCTGAAACCGTAGCGCGCGTCGTACACGCCCGGGAAGTTGGCGCGCAGCTTGCGCAGGTTGGCCAGCGCGGCCTGCGGCTCCAGCTCGATCGGCAGGAACACCGCGTGCGGCGTCACCACTGCGCCGGCGCGTGCGGCCACGTTCTGCCCCATCGGTGAATATCCACCGATGCCCATCGGCGGCGCACCGTACTCGGTGTAGCCGCGGGTGGCGGGGATCATGGCCGGCGAGAAGCCCCAATAGCCGTGCTCGGCCAGGCCGAAGCGCACCTGCGCGGCCGCCATCTGCGGATGCGAACGGCCCCAACTGTGCGGCGCCCACTGGGTCTCCGGAATCAGCAGGTAGGGCAGGAAGCTTTCAAACATGCTGCCGCCCCATGAGGGCAGGAAGCGATGTTCGCCGTAGGTCTGCGTGTACTCGTAGACGCGCACGCCCTCGTAGGTACGGAACTGTTCCGGATTCGGCTGGCCCTTCCATACCGGCCAGCGATCAACGCGGTAGTACTGCGAACCGGGCACCTTGCCCTCGCCGATGGCCATGTAGGAAATGATCCGCGCCTCGGTCAGCAGATCGTAGGTGCCACTGGAAAAGGCCCGCTTGCCCAGGTCGTAGTTGTTGTAGAACTGGCCCTTGTCCGGGTGCAGCATCACGGCGAAATCCATTTTCGCCAGCAACGCCTCGGCCCGCGGCTTGAGCACCGGGTAGCTCTCGGCCATCAGGGCCAGGCCCGCGGCCAGCCAGGCGTTGTCCACCGACGAAACGGTGTTGCCATCGATCCGCGGTCCATCCACCTTCGCCGCCCACAGCAACAGGCCACCCGGCGCCCCGGCACTGGCGGCGTCACGTTGCAGCTTTTCGACCGCATCGAGCACCGGCAGCAGTTTCTGCCGGGCCTGCTGCTCGCCGATCAACCCCAGGTCGCGCGCACCGAGCACGCTCCAGACGTAGGCGCCGATGTTGGCGATGAAGGTGTAGTCAGTGCGCGAGACGCTGCCATCGTTCTCGAAACACAGCTTGTCCGAAGGCAGCGCCTTGCCGGTATCGAACAACTGGATCGAATTCCACATCGCCTCGGCATAGGCGCGCACTTCCTGGCGCTCGGCATTGTCAGCCGGTGGGGTGGGCACCGGAACCAATGGTGCGGGGGGCGCGGGGGGCGGCGGCTTGGCCGGTTTGGCGGTGCTCGGCGGACGAGCCGCGCCCGGGCGACCGGTCCACTGGCTTGCAACCACACCGGTCACAAGCAGGGCGAAGGCCAACCCGGCCCAGACCCAGGTGCCAACCGTACGTAGCGCGGCGGACACCGAGGTTCGGAATCCGGAGAAGGGATTGAAACGACGCATTTGAGCCTCCCAGGCAGGGTTGCCG